>NZ_JBEZHO010000055.1:0-61715 GCF_040650615.1 Streptomyces sp. NPDC048643 | reverse complement strand
GGGTCCGTCGTGGCACGCTGCTCCCACTTCCGGTGCCCCCTCTCGCACGGCCCCGCCCCACTTCCATGGGGGGTTCTGTTCTCCGGCGGGGTCAGGGTGTCACCGTGATGTTGGTGAGCCCCTTGCCTCCCGTCACCATGTTCGACGCGTACACGGTGGTCCCGCACGACGTGCTGGAGTTCGTGACGTTGACCGCGAGCTGCTTGTCGCCCGTGGCGCCCCGCAGGTCCGAGGTGTTGCCGCGGAACACCGTCCCGCAGCCCCAGCCGGACTGCTGGGTGTGGGTCTCGTAGCCGTCGTTCGTGGTCGCGGTCCCCTTGTTGTTCTCGACGAGGACGTCGTTGCCCTTCACGTCGACCCAGGAGTCGTCGAAGTTGGCGCCGGTCAGTCCGCTGCCGTCGAAGGTGTTGCCGGTGATGCGCGCACCCGTCGTGCCCTCCTTGATGTCGACGTTCTCGCCGCCCACGTCCGGGCCGATCGTGTTGCCGCTGATCTCGATGCGGTCGCTCCTGTCCGAGGTCCCGCCGGCCGTGCCGACGTAGACCCCCTCACCCATCCCGCGACCGTCGTTCCCGGTGTCGTAGATCTTCGAGTTCCTGATCGCGCCGTCCGTGCTGGAGTTGCGGAAGTGGACGCCCTCCATGTCGAGCCCGTGGACGGTGACCGTGTCGACGACGACGCCCTTCGCCGAGTCGATCATGATGCCCTTCTGGCCACCGGTGACGGTGATGCCCCGGACCGTCCAGTACGAGGCGCCGTTGAGGTGCAGCCCGTAGCCGCCGCCCGCCGTCAGGACGGCCTTCGCGGAGCCGGTGAGGGTGATGCGTGAGCCGGAACTCGCGGCCGTCGTCGTCTTGAAGTTTCCGGTGTACGTGCCGTCCGCGAGGTGGATGGTGTCGCCGGGTGCGGCCGAGGTGAGCGCCGACTTCAGCTGGGCGGCCGTGGAGACCTCGATGGTCTGGGCCGCGCTCGCGGTGGGGGCGGACATCAGCACCCCGCCCGTGGCCAGTGCAGCGCCGAGCAGGGGGAGGAGAAGCGGGCGTCGCATGCGCATGGGGGGTGACCTTCCCGTCGGTTCGCAAGAGACTGTTCTTGTACATGAACTCTGGGTGCCTACATGAACGTAGAGGTGCTCGGAGTCCCCGTCAAGGTACGGACCAACGCGGTGTGCGGGGAGGGAAACGTGGCGGATACACGAGTAACCGCAGGGCTGTAACCGGCCGTTGCCAGGATCCCCGGGTCATCCAAGATCGAGAGGGGAGCCGAAGGTATGGCAGCACAGGAGCGATCGAGTGCGTCGAGCCGGCGCGCGTTCTTGCGCACCGTCGGTCTGACCGGCGGTGCGGGCGCGATGTTCGCCACCATGGGAGCCCTCGGCCTCGCGCCCACCGCGCAGGCCGCCCAGCGTGAACAGCCTTACCGTGCACCGAAGTCGGGCGATTTCACGCTCACCGGGAGAGGTGCCGCAAAGGTCGTGATCATAGGCGGCGGCATCGCCGGACTCGCCTCCGCTTACGAGCTCGGCAAGGCGGGCTACGACTGTACGGTCCTGGAGGCCAGGGACCGTACCGGGGGCCGCAACTTCACCGTGCGCGGCGGGGACAGGACCACCGACCTGTACGGCAACACCCAGACGGCACGCTTCAGCGACGGCCAGTACATGAACGCCGGGCCGGCCCGCATCCCGCAGTGGATGGTCACCCTCGACTACTGCCGCGAACTCGGCGTCCCCGTCGAGGTGTTCACGAACACGAACGCGGATGCGTACATGTACAACGAGTCGTCCGGTATGACCAAGCCTGTGCGCCACCGCACCGCGAAGGCCGACGTGTACGGCTACGTCTCCGAACTGCTCGCCAAGGCCACCGACAAGGGCGCCCTTGACAAGGAACTCACCGCCACCGACCAGGACCGGCTCGTCGAGTTCCTGAAGGACTTCGGCGAACTCGGCGACAAACTCGCCTACGAGGGCGGACCGCGCCGCGGCTACACCACCGTGCCCGCCGCCGCCGGAACCCCGGGGACCGTCCTCGGCGACGTGCCCACCGCCTCCGAGGTCTTCGCGAGCGGCGTCGGCCGCTACTTCTCCTTCGAGTTCGAGTACGACCAGGCCATGCTGATGTTCCAGCCCGTCGGCGGCATGGACCAGATACCGAAGGCGCTCACCCGGGCCATCGGCTCCCACCGCGTCCGCACCGGAGCCGCGGTCACCCGGATCACCGACAAGGGCCACGGCGTCACCGTCACGTACACCCAGGGCGGCCGCACGAAGTCCGTCGACGCGGACTTCTGCATCGGTGCCCTGCCGCCCAACATCCTCGCCAAGGTCCCGCACAACCTCGGCTCCGGCGTCCAGAGCGCCCTGGAGGCGATCACCCCCCAGTCGGCGGGCAAGATCGGCCTCGAGTACCGCTCCCGCTGGTGGGAGCTCGACCACCGCATCTACGGCGGTATCACCGAGACCGACCAGGACGTCACCCACATCTGGCACCCCTCCTACGGCTTCAACGGCCGGCGCGGTGTCATGATCGGCTACTACAACTACGGCTCCGACGCCGACTCCTACGCCAAGCTCGCCCCCAAGGACCGCGAGAAGCGGGCGGTGGCCGCCGGCGTCAAGATCTACGGCGAGAAGTACCGCACCGAGCTCGACTCCTCCTTCTCCCACCACTGGCGCCAGACCCCGCACCTCGAAGCCGCCTGGCACGACACCCCCGGCGGTCCCGACGACCCCCGCTACACGCCCCTGAACCGGCCCACCGGACGCGTCTACTTCGCCGGCGACTGGCTCAGCTACACCGACGCCTGGCAGCACGGCGCCTTCACCTCCGCCCGCAACGCCGTCAGCGCGCTCCACGCGCGCGTGCTGTCGTCGTGACGCTCCACGCACGCGTGCCGTCCTCGTAACACGCGTGTGCTGTGCTCGTGGCGGACGGGGGAACGCCGTGAGGCAGCGGTGCGGAGCGCGGAACGGGAATGTCCGTGCTCCGCACCCTGTTGTGCAGTACGAACACGAGGAGGAGCGGTCACAGTGCTTGATCCGCAGGGTTTGTACGCATGGGAGCCGAAGGGGCTGGCCGTGGTCGACATGGCACTCGCCCAGGAGTCGGCCGGTCTTGTCATGCTCTACCACTTCGACGGATACATCGACGCGGGGGAGACGGGCGACCAGATCGTCGACCGTGCCCTCGACTCGCTGCCTCATCAGGTCGTGGCCCGCTTCGACCACGACCGGCTCGTGGACTACCGGGCCCGCCGCCCGCTGCTGACGTTCAAGCGCGACCGCTGGACGGAGTACGAGGAGCCGACGCTCGACGTCCGCCTCGTCCAGGACGCCACCGGCGCGCCCTTCCTGCTCCTCTCCGGCCCCGAGCCGGATGTCGAGTGGGAGCGCTTCGCCGCCGCCGTCCAGCAGATCGTGGAGCGGCTCGGCGTCCGCCTCTCGGTGAACTTCCACGGCATCCCCATGGGCGTCCCGCACACCCGCCCGGTCGGCCTCACCCCGCACGGCAACCGCACCGACCTGGTGCCCGGCCACCGCAGCCCGTTCGACGAGGCGCAGGTCCCCGGAAGCGCCGAGTCCCTCGTCGAGTACCGCCTCATGGAGGCCGGACACGACGTGCTCGGTGTCGCCGCGCACGTGCCCCACTACATCGCGCGTTCCCCGTACCCCGACGCGGCGCTGACCGTCCTGGAGTCCATCACGGCCGCGACCGGCCTGGTGCTTCCCGGGATCGCGCACGCCCTGCGGACCGAGGCGCACCGCACCCAGACCGAGATCGACCGGCAGATCCAGGAGGGCGACGAGGAGCTCGTCGCCCTCGTCCAGGGCCTCGAGCACCAGTACGACGCCTCCGCCGGAGCCGAGACCCGCGGGAACATGCTCGCGGAACCGGTGGACATCCCCTCCGCGGACGAGATCGGTCAGGAGTTCGAGCGCTTCCTGGCGGAGCGCGAGGGCGACTCCTGACGCGGCCGCCCGGCCGCCGCAGCCCGTGTCGCCGGGCAGCGGCCCTCCCGGCCCGGTGCTCTGTCGGTGCCAGGCCCTAAGCTGCCAGGCATGCTGAAGGTGGGCCTGACCGGCGGTATCGGCGCCGGCAAGAGCGAAGTGTCCCGGCTCCTCGTCGAGCACGGGGCGGTACTGATCGACGCGGACCGCATTGCACGCGAGGTCGTCGAGCCCGGAACTCCCGGGCTGACGGCGGTCGTCGACGCCTTCGGCGAGGACGTGCTCACGGCCGACGGCACGCTGGACCGGCCCCGGCTCGGCTCGATCGTCTTCGCCGACCCCGAGAAGCTCGCCGCACTGAACGCGATCGTGCACCCCCTCGTCGGCACCCGCTCGCGCACCCTGGAGGACGCCGCCCCGGCGGACGCCGTCGTCGTGCACGACGTGCCCCTCCTCGCCGAGAACGGCCTCGCCCCGCTGTACGACCTGGTGATCGTCGTGGACGCCCGCCCCGAGACGCAGCTCGACCGCCTCGTCCGCCTGCGCGGCATGACCGAGGAGGACGCCCGCGCCCGGATGGCCGTGCAGGCCCCGCGCGAGAAGCGGCTGGCCGTCGCGGACATCGTCATCGACAACGACGTGCCGCTCGCGGACCTGGAGCGGCGCGTGGCGGACGTATGGGGCGATCTCGCGCGCAGAGCCCGGCAGCCCCAGGAATAGCGTCCCGCGCGCGGGGCGTTGAACCGGTGCAGCGAGGGAAGGACTCTGCCGTGCCCGAGATCAGCGGACCGACCGGACGCACTCCGGAGACGCATGTCATCGACTTCCGCGCCGCCGAGCAGCTGCTCGGCGCGCGTGACCCGCAGGGCGCGGTGAAGCTCCTCGACCCTGTCATCGCCGCGCACCCCGAGAACACGGCGGCCCGGCTGCTGCGCGCGCGTGCCTTCTTCGCGGCCGCACAACTGCGCCCCGCGGAGCTGGAGTTCACGATCGTCCTGGAGCGCGAACCGGACAACGCGTTCGCGCACTTCGCGCTCGCCCGGACGTACGAGCGCCAGCGACGCCCCGAGCAGGCGAAGCGCCACTTCAGACTGGCGGCGGCACTCGACCCGAACCCGCAGTACCTGGAAGCGGCCCGGTTCGACTCCTAGGGCGACTCCCGGCACTGCGCGTCCGCCTGCCGCTCGGCTTCGGGGATCGACAGGGGCGCCTCAGGGGTGCGACGGCTTCGAGGGGCGCTGCGTCGGCGGACGGGGAGGGCGTTTCGGAGGGGGCGCCGACCGCTCGTCGACCGGTTCGTACGGCGGGACGTCGCGGCCCGGCTGGTAGTGCGGCCCCTGGCGGATGTGCCGGACGATCATCACCATGTCCACGGTGACGAGCAGCCACAGCACCGCGCAGGCCGCCGCCCAGCCCGGCCGTCCCGCCAGCACGAAGGCGACGGTTCCGGCGGCGGCCCAGATCAGACCCCACGCGCTCAGCCAGAACCGCAGCCGCAGCGCACTGCGTGCTGTCACCGGTTCACTGCCCGTACGCATCAGGATCACCGTTCCTATGGGGAAACGTACTCTTCGTGGTGCACGTTCACCACAGGAGAGCGGCCCCGGACGGCGGCCGCCGGGGGAGGCGACAGTGCTGCTGAAGGAGCTGCGGGCGGACGCGAGGCTGGCCGAGTGGCTGAAGGACCTGGAAGGTGAGGGCCCGCCCCCGGAGGCGGCGCCGCTCCCGGACGCCGACGAGCTGCCCGACGTCCTGCTCGACCTGTCCGTGCCGCACGAACACATCAACGAACTCGTCTCCTTGCGGCGGCAGTTGGCCGCCGACCCGGAGGCGATGACGCTCCTCGCGCGGTGCGTCACGCGGTTCGTCCGCGACATGGGGGAGATCGGCACGGCCTGGGAGCCGCCTGTTCTCCCGGCGTCGACCGGGGCCCTCGGCCGCTGCTTCCCCCTGTTCGTCTTCGTCGCGGCTCTCCCGTACGTCCGCGCCCACCACCGGGAACGCGGTATCCCGGAGGACGTGTCCCGGCGCACCCTCGCCGACCTGGGCCGGCACGTCTCCGTGCACCACAGGCGCGCGGGCGGCCCCGGACTGCTGTTCCCCTGGTGGATAGCCCTGCACTTCCACGGCGAGCTGTTCCAGCTGGGCCGGCTCCAGTTCCAGCGGGCGGTGCTGGGACAGCGCACCGGCCGTGCCGTCGCCGCGGCGGGCCTTCGAGCGGGCTCAGGCGACCCCTGTCTCAGCCTGCACATCACCGACTTCCGCGGCCCGCTCTCCCCGGCCGCCTGTGACCGCTCGCTCACGCTGGCCCGCGCGT
The DNA here is from genome assembly GCF_040650615.1 of Streptomyces sp. NPDC048643. NCBI lineage: Bacteria > Bacillati > Actinomycetota > Actinomycetes > Kitasatosporales > Streptomycetaceae > Streptomyces > Streptomyces sp. NPDC048643. Next base: position 55,449 of record NZ_JBEZHO010000055.1, on the reverse strand, counting down.
TCTTCGCCCGCCACTACCCCGACGAGCGCCACGAGATCGCCATCTGCCACTCCTGGCTGCTCGACCCGCAGCTCAAGAGGTATCTGGCGGCCGACTCCAACATCATCCGCTTCCAGGACCGCTTCGCCGTCGAGTCCGCGGAGACCGGCCCGGACGACGGGGTGCCGGTCGGGTTCGTCTTCGGCGACCCGGATCTGCCCGTCGACCGGCTGCCGCGACGCAACAGCGTCGAGCGCGCGGTGGGAGACCACCTGCGCGCGGGCGGCCACTGGTACGGGGGGAGCGGCTGGTTCGCGCTGTAAGGGGGAGCGCGAGAATGACTCGAACGAGTGATGGGGGAGGGGAACGGCCGTGCGCATGCCGTCCGTTGGACGGACATGAGGATCGAGAAGCGTCAGGGATACGAGGGCACGGGACCCGGGGCCATCACTCCGGACGGCTGCGCGGTCGAGCTCTACGCCCGGCTGCCCGTCGGGAGCGAGCCGGACATCATCACCGCCGCGGTGTCACCGGCCGCGCACATCCTCGAACTGGGCTGTGGCGTCGGGCGGATGACCCACCCGCTGCTGGAGCTCGGGTTCGCGGTCACGGCGGTGGACGAGTCCGCCGAGATGCTGGAGCACGTCCGCGGCGCGCGCACGGTGCGCAACACCATCGAGGACCTCGACCTCGGTGAGACGTTCGACGTGGTCGTGCTGGCGTCGTTCCTCGTCCATGCCGGGGACGTCCGGGTGCGGCGGGCCCTGCTGGACACCTGCGCCCGTCATGTCACCGGCGAAGGCTGCGTGTTGATCCAGCGCGAGGGCCCGGACTGGCACAGTGACGTCCCCCGCGAGCGCGTCGACCCGGCCGGCTTCGTCGCCCGCATCCTGTCCGCCGACCCGGTCGGCGACGGAGTGGACTCGGTGCGCGCGGAGTACACGTTCCCGGACGCCACCTGGACCCAGACCTTCCTGTCCCGGCCGTTGACCCGGGCCGAGTTCGAGGAGGCGCTGGGCGAGGCCGGCCTGAGAGTCGACCGGTACCTGACGGACGACGGGATGTGGGTGAGGGCAGTGAAGGGGTGAGGGCCCCGACGGGGTGTGGCGCGTGAAAGCGGTGGAAAGGTCAGACGCGCGGAGGGGTCGGACGCGCGGTGGGGTGGGAGCGGTGGGGTGGGAGCGGTGCAACAGCGAGAGCGGTGACGGGGTGAGCGGGGCGCGGTGACGCGAGGCCCGGGGCCTGTGTGGTGCCGAAAAAAGGGTGCCGAAACAGACCCCGCTCCGCACCGATGAGTTCCCGGCACCCCCACGGTCTATCTCCTCGAAAGCAGCAACCACCGCTTCCTCACAGGAGACCACCGTGTCCGAGACCACCCTCCCCGCCGCCACCTCCGCCCAGGCCGCCGCCACCCCGCGCTCCCGCCGCGCCCGGATCGGCCTGACCGCCCTGCAGATCGTGCTCGGTCTCTTCTACGCGATCGCCAGCGCCATGCCCAAGCTGATCGCCCACCCCTCGGCGGTCGAGTCGTTCGACAAGCTCGGCTGGGGACACACGGGTATGTACATCATCGGAGCGCTCGAACTCGCCGGTGGCATCGCCCTCATGATCCCGCTCCTGGACTCGGTGGCGGCGGTGGCGCTCATCGCGCTGATGGCCGGCGCCTTCATCGTCAACATCGTCACCCACGGCCCGTACCCGGCGACCCCGCTCATCCTGATGCTGCCGCTCGCGCTGATCGCCTGGGCCCGGCGCGGTCACACGACCGAGCTGCTCCACCAGGTCCGACGCCGGGTGGGACAGCGCGCGTGACGACGGTCCGCAGACGGAGGGCTCCCCTTGACCAGGGGGAGCCCTCGTCGGTGTGCGGTGACAGAGCTGTGTGAACGAGGCGGCGCGGCCCCCGGGCCTACGAGTCGGAGGAGCGGCGGCCGGAGGAGCGGCGGCCGGGGGAGCGGCGGGACGGGTCCGCGGAATCCGTGGGCCCACCTGCTCCCGCCGTACCCGCGGCGGGGCCGGAGGACTTGACCGGGCCGGACGAGCCGGCCTGCATGCCCCGCAGGCGTTCCATGTCCCGGCGGTCCCGCTTGGTCGGGCGGCCCGCTCCCCGGTCCCTGATGCCGGCCGGGGCCACGGCCTCGCGCGGCGGAGGCGGCGGGCTGTTGTCGACGTAGCACTCGACGGCGACGGGCGGTCCGACCCGCTTGCGGATCACACGCTTCACGACCACGACCCGCTCACGGCCCTCGTGCCGCATCCGGACCTCGTCGCCGACGCGCACGCCGTACGCCGGTTTGACGCGTTCACCATTGACCCGCACATGCCCGCCGCGGCAGGCCGTGGCGGCCACCGAGCGCGTCTTGACGAGACGGACGGACCAGATCCAGACGTCGATCCGCACGCTCTGGCCCGCGGCGGGACCGGCACCCGCGGCGGCGATCACGGCGGCGGCCTTCGCGGCGGCAGCGGAATCGGCTGGGGGGCCGGCCGGGGAACCGGCGTCGGAATCCGCCCCGGCGGTGTCCCCGACACGTGCGTCGTCGTAGGTGGGGGGGCGCCCGCCCGCGTCCCCCGCCCTCTCTGCACCGGCGTCGCGCGCGCCCCGCGCACCGGCCGTGCCCGCGTTCCCCGCGCCCCGCGCACCGGCGGCCCGCCCGCCCGTTCTCCGTGCGTCGCCACCGCCGGCGTGGTCGCCCGGGTCACCGCCGTGTGCGCCGCGCGCGGAGCGGGCACCGGCGTCGCGTCCCCCGCTGTCGTCCGCGCCCGAGTCGGCGGCCCCACGTCCTGTTCGCGTGGCGGCTGCGCCGTCCATCTCCCCGTCAGCGTCCTGAGAAGCCATGTTCCGACTCTAACGCCCGTCGTCCGGGGCACCGCACGGCTTTTCCGTCGCACGGGCCACCCCGGATGCGGCGGCCCCGGAGTGCGCCGAGGCTGACGGGTGAGGCCGTCCGGAGAACGACAGAGGGGACCGCGGTGGACACAGCAGCGAAGGTCGACGCGTTGATGGACGGCCTCCGCGCCGATCTGGAACGGCTCGCGGCGATCCCCTCCGTCGCGTTCCCCGGATTCCCCGCCGAGCCGGTGCGGGAGGCCCACGACCTCCTCGTAGGGATGCTGCGCGACGTCGGGGTGGAGCGCGTCGAGCGGATCGACCTCCCCGACACGGCTCCCGTGATCTTCGCGGAGATCCCGCCGCCGAGCCCGGACGCGCCGACGGTCCTCCTCTACTCGCACTACGACGTGCAGCCGCCCGGCGACGAGAAGCTGTGGCTGTCGGCGCCCTTCGAGCCGACGCCCGTCGAGGGCGGTCTGCGGGCGCGCGGTATCGCCGACGACAAGTCGAACGTGATCGCCCACCTGGGCATGCTGCGGGCCTACGAGGGGCGGCCACCGGTCGGAGTGAAGATCGTCTTCGAGGGCCAGGAGGAGTACGGCAGCCCCTTCGACGACTATCCGCCGAGCGACCCCGAACGGTTCGCGTGCGACGCGATGGTCATCGCCGACCTGGGCAATCTCCGCCCCGGCACTCCCACCCTCACCACCGGACTGCGGGGCGCGTCCGAGGTCGTCGTCGAAGTGCGCACCCTCCAGGAGCCTCGGCACAGCGGGGAGTTCGGGGGAGCGGCACCGGACGCCCTGCTCGTGCTGCTGAACGCGCTGTCCACGCTGCACGACGTGCACGGCGACGTGGCCGTGGCGGGGCTGCGGCGCGAGGAGTGGAGCGGGACGACGTACACCGAGGACGAGTTCCGCGACCTCGCGGGGGTGCGCGACGGCGTGCCGCTGATCGGCAGCGGAAGCCTCGGGGAGCGGCTGTGGAGCGGCCCCGCGATCACGGTGATCGGGTTGGACGCGCCGAGCGTCGAACACGCGGCGTCGGCCGTCGTGCCGTACGCCCGCGCCAAGCTCAACCTCCGCTTCCACCCGCGCCAGGACGCGAAGGAGGCACAGGGACTGCTGGTCGATCATCTGCGCGCGCTGCGGCCGTTCGGCGTCCCGCTCACCGTCACACCGGGCGACACCGGGCCGGGCTACGAGGCGTCGAGGGGCGGCCCCGCCTACCGGGCGGCGCTCACCGCGCTGCGCGAGGCCTGGGGCGAGGACGCGTCGTACGTGGCGACCGGCGGGTCCATCCCGCTGGTCAACGGGCTCGCGCGGGCCGCTCCCGACGCCGAGGTGCTGCTGTTCGGTGCCCAGGACAGCATGTGCAACCTGCACGCCCCCAACGAACGCGTCCTCTTCTCGGAGCTGCGCAACACGGTGGTGGCGATGTGCGCGTTCGTACGGGAGTACGCGGCCGGCTTCCGGCCGGGAGCCGCCTCATGACCGCCGGTGCGCCCCGCTCGGTCACGGGCGGCCCCACCGTGACCGCCGCGTCGGGGGAGGTCGCCGCGCGATGAGCACCCCCACCGAGACCAAGCCGTCGGACACCCAAGAGCCGCCGCACAGGCGCAGGTTCACCTTCCCGAGCGCGCTGACCGTCCTCGCGATCGTCACGATCGCCGTGTGGGCGCTGGCGTTCCTGATCCCCGCCGGACAGTACGACCGCACGTCCGAGGGCAGGCCGATCCAGGGCACCTACCACCGCGTCGACTCCGGCCAGAGCTTCGTCGACCGCCTCAACGACCTTTTCCTGTCACCCGTCAACGGCCTCTACGGCATCCTGGACGAGAAGACGGCGCAGGTCGGGCCCGACTTCGCCGGTGAACTGTACGGCAGCGCGGGCGTGTTCCTCTTCGTGCTCGCCATCGGAGCGTTCATCACCGTGGTGTTCGCCACCGGGGCGCTCGACCGGGGCATCGGTCTGCTCGCCCACCGGCTGCGTACGCGAGGGGCGTTGCTCATCGCGGGCATCATGGTGGTGTTCTCGGTGCTCGGCACGGTCGAGGGATTCGCCGAGGAGACCCTCGGGTTCTACGGCCTGATCGTGCCGTTGATGCTGGCGCTCGGCTACGACCGGATGGTGGCGGTCGGCACGATCATCCTCGGCGCGGGCATCGGGGTGCTGTGCTCGACGGTGAACCCCTTCGCGACGGGCGTGGCCTCGTCCGCCGCCGACATCTCGCTCGGTGACGGCATCGTGCTCCGGTTCGTGATGTGGGTCGTGCTGACGGCGGTCACCGTCGCGTACGTGATCCGGTACGCGCGGCGGGTGCAGAAGCGGCCGGAGCGGTCGATCACCGGCTTCCTGCCGGGGGACCGCGAGCACGCGCGGGACGCGGCCGGTGAGGTGCCCGAACTGACCGGCCTGCACAAGGCGGTCCTCGCCACCACGGTGCTGGTCTTCGCCTTCATGATCTTCTCGGTCGTCCCGTGGTCCAGCGCGCTCACCGGCAAGGCGGACGCGCGGCCCTACGGATTCGAGCTCGGCTGGTCCTTCCCCGAGCTGGCCGCGCTGTTCCTGTGCGCGGCCGTGCTGGTCGGGGTGGTGGCGCGGATGGGCGAGCAGAAGCTGAGCGCGACGATCATCCAGGGCGCCGCGGACTTCATCTCGCCCGCGCTGGTGATCGTGCTGGCCCGCGGGGTCACCGTGATCATGAACAACTCGAAGATCACGGACACGGTGCTGCACTCCATCGAGGGTGTCGTGCAGGGCACCTCCTCCAGCCTGTTCGCGATCATCGTCTTCGTCGTGAACCTGCCGCTCGCCTTCCTCATCCCCTCGACCTCCGGCCACGCGACCCTCGCCATGCCGATCCTCGCCCCGCTCGCCGACTTCGCGGGCGTCTCCCGCGCCGTCGTCGTCACCGCCTGGCAGTCCGCCAGCGGCTGGATGAACCTCTGGGTCCCCACCACCGCCGTCACCATCGGCGGCGTCGCCCTCGCCAAGGTCGGCTACGACAAGTACCTGCGCTTCGTCTGGCCCCTTCTCGCCATCCTCTTCCTGCTGATCTGCGGCTTCCTCGCCGTCGGGGCGGCGATGACCTAGGCCGCGAGGAGGCCCGGTGCGGTCGTACGGTGGAGGCATGGTGATCGGTGATCCCGGGCCGGACGGGGCTGTCGGACTGGAGCGGCTGGACGCGCGGATAGCGGGCTGCCGGGCCTGCCCGCGGCTCGTCGCCTGGCGCGAGGAGGTGGCCGCGACCAAGCGGGCCGCCTTCGCCGACGAGACGTACTGGGGGCGCCCGGTGCCCGGCTTCGGCCCGGCCGACGCCTCCCTCCTCGTCATCGGGCTCGCGCCCGCGGCGCACGGCGGGAACCGCACCGGCCGGATGTTCACGGGGGACCGGTCCGGCGATGTGCTCTACGCGGCACTGCACGACATCGGCCTGGCCTCCCAGGGCACCTCGGTCCGCGCGGACGACGGCCTGGAGCTGTACGGCGTCCGCATCACCTCACCCGTGCACTGCGCACCGCCCGCCAACAAGCCCACGCCCGAGGAGCGCGACACCTGCCGCCCCTGGCTCGTCCAGGAGCTGGAGCTGATGCGGCCCACGCTGCGGGCCGTGGTCGTCCTCGGTGCCTTCGGCTGGCAGGCCGCGCTGCCCGCCTTCGCCGCGTCCGGGTGGGAAGTCCCCCGTCCCCGGCCGGTGTTCGGCCACGGGGCACACGTCACGCTGGAGCGGCCGCCGGACCCGGACGGCGCCGGCCCCCTCGAACTCTTCGGGTGCTTCCACGTGAGCCAGCGGAACACCTTCACCGGAAAGCTCACTCCCGCGATGCTCCGGGACGTTCTGCGCACGGCGGCCCGCACCGCGGGGCTGCCGACCCTGCCGGACCCGGGTTAGCCTCGCGCGATGGCCCTGTATCCGGAGATCGAACCGTACGACCACGGCATGCTCGACGTCGGTGACGGCAACCGCGTGTACTGGGAGGTCTGCGGCAACCCCCACGGCAAGCCCGCGCTCATGCTGCACGGCGGCCCGGGGTCGGGCTGCACTCCGTACTTCCGGCGCTTCTGCGATCCGGCGAAGTACCGCATCGTCCTGCTCGACCAGCGTGGCAGCGGTCGTTCCACCCCGCACGCGAGCGATCCCGCCACCGACATGTCCGTCAACACGACCGCGCACCTGATCGGCGACCTGGAGGCGCTCCGTGCCCACCTCGGGGTCGGTCGCTGGCTGGTGTGGGGGGTGTCGTGGGGCTCGGCGCTGGGGCTGCGGTACGCGCAGACGCATCCGCACGCCGTGTCAGAGCTGGTGCTGACCGGGGTGACGACCGGCTCCAACGCCGAAGTGGGCCTGCTGACCCGGGGACTTGGGCGGATCTTTCCCGAGGACTTCGCGAGGTTCCTCGCCGGGCTGCCGGAGCACGAACGCGCCGGGAACCTCGCCGCCGCCTACGGCAGGTTGATCGAGTCGCCCGACCCCGGGGTGCGGGAGCGGGCCGCCCGGGCCTGGACCGACTGGGAGACGGCGATCGTCCCCGCGCCGCCGCGCTCGGTGGAGCGCTACGAGGACCCCGTCTTCCGGATGGCCTTCGCCCGCACCGTCACGCACTACTGGGGCAACGACCACTTCCTCGGGGGCGGCAACGACGAGGGTGTCGTCCTGCGGGACGCGCCCCTGCTCGACGGCGTTCCCGGCACGCTGGTGCAGGGGAGCCTGGACCTCGGGAACCTGCTCGGCATCGTGTGGCGGCTCCATCAGGCGTGGCACGGCAGCGAGTTGGTGGTCGTCGACGACGCCGGGCACAACGCGGGAGCCGCCGGGATCGTGGAGGCGCTGGTCGCGGCCACGGACCGGTACGCGGTGGGATGACGCCGCCGCGGGGCGGACTCATCGACGGCACCTACACGGAGATCCAGACGAGCCCCGCGGGCACGTGCGGGGCGAGGGCAGCCGGGCTCAGGGGCGAGCGCGGCACGCGGCAGGCACAGCCACGACGCGCCGGCCGGCGGCCTCGGCGGCCGCGCCGGGCGTCCGCGTCTGTCGGACGCGCGCCGCGTCTGCGCGGTACACCGGCCGGGCTCCCGAAGGCGGCGCCGCAGACGTCCGTACGTGACCGCGTCAGGTCTCGCCGAACAGATGGCGCACCGTCGAGCGGTAGTTGGCCTGGACGTGGGTGAGGGCTTGGGCGCGGGCCCGCTCGGGGTCGCCGGACGCGACGGCCTTGTACAGCTCGCGGTGTTCGGTGAGGAGTTGGGGCCACTCCTCGTTCTGCCGGGTGAGCCAGCGCAGCCGGCCGTCCACCGGTTCCATGACGGAGATCAGCAGGCTGTTGCCGGCCATCGCGAGAATCCGGTCGTGGAACGCGGTGTTGATGTCGGTGATGGCCTCCGCGTCGTCGGCGTGGGTCGCGACGGCCGCGCGGTCGAGCAGGGCGGCGAGTTCTGCCAGCGCCTCCGGGGTGGCCCGTGACGCCGCGAGACCGGCCGCGTAGACCTCCAACGCCTCGCGCAGTTCGAAGAGTTCGGCGACATCCGTCGGGGTGAGCCGGCGTACGACGGTGCGGCGCGGGGTCTCGAAGAGGACGAAGCCCTCGGCGACCAGGGCGCGGATCGCCTCACGGACCGGGACCCGGGAGACCCCGAACCGCTCGGCCAGTTCGCGCTCGACCAGCCGGTCGCCCGGGCGCAGCCGCCCGGCGATGATCTCCTGCCGCAGGGTCGCCAGGACCCGCTCGCGCACGGCTCCGAGCGGCTCCCGCTCCCCGCCCGCGGGCACCCGCGCCTCGCCGGGACGCCGGGGCGCCTCGCCGGAGCGGTCCGGGTCCGTGCCCAGGGGGTCGATCTTCGTCATGGGCCCATCTTCGCCGACTCCGGGGGTGTTTTACGGAGCCGTAACCGCGAGGACATCGGTCGGAACGGTTGACGGCGGGACCATGTCGGCAGTTTGGTATACCAAACACGCCTCGCTCGGATGCCCGCACACGCAAAGCCACCCTCCGTCCCCTCGTCCATGGAGGCCCCGTGTCCCTCGCCGATCGCGCCGAAGCCACCGGCGCACCAGCGTTCGTCCCCGACCCTCGGCTCACGAACGAAGACCTCGCACCCGCCGAGAAGCGGAACTGGAAGGTCTTCGACCTCTTCGCCATGTGGATGTCCGACGTCCACAACCTCGGCAACTACACGTTCGCGGCGGGCCTGTTGGTCCTTGGCATGAACGTCTGGCAGATCTTCACCTCCCTGCTCGTGGGCTTCGTGATCATCTACGCCGGGATGAACCTGATGGGCCGCGTCGGACAGCGCACCGGCGTCCCCTTCCCGGTCGTCAGCCGCATCAGCTTCGGCGTCTGGGGCGCCAACATCCCCGCGCTGATCAGGGCCGTCATCGCCATCATGTGGTACGGCATCCAGACCTACCTGGCGTCCGTCGCCGTCAACGTCATGCTGCTCGCGGCCTGGCCCGGTCTGGAGTCCTGGACCCACCACTCCTTCCTCGGCCTGGACGCGCTCGGCTGGACGTCCTTCGTCTCCCTGTGGCTGGTCCAGGCGCTGATCATCAGTCAGGGCATGGAGTCGGTCCGCAAGTTCCAGGACTTCTGCGGACCCGCGATCTGGCTCGTGATGATCGCGCTCGCGATCTGGGTTCTGGCGAAGGCCGGCTGGAGCATCTCGCTCACCGCGACCCCGCACCCGGTGCCGGTCGGCGAGCAGTGGCGGCAGTGGTTCGGCGCGGTCGGGCTGATCCTCGCCACCTACGGCACGCTGATGCTCAACTTCTGCGACTTCTCCCGCTTCGCGCCCAGCTACAAGACCGTGCGGCGCGGCAACTTCTGGGGCCTGCCCATCAACTCCACGGCCTTCGTGATCGTGTCCGTCATCGTCACGGCGGGCTCCATCGAGGCGTTCGGCGAGGCCATCACCGACCCGGCGCTCCTCGTCGCCAAGGTCGGCAACACCTGGGTCCTCGTCCTCGGCGCCCTGACCTTCGCCATCGCCACCATGGGCGTCAACATCGTCGCCAACTTCGTCTCCCCGGCGTACGACCTCGCCAACGTCTGGCCGCAGAAGATCACCTTCAAGGTCGGCGGCATGATCAGCACCGTCGCCGCCCTGGTCGTCACCCCCTGGAACCTCTTCTCCAACCCCACCGTCGTCAACTACTTCCTCGGCGGCCTCGGCGCCTTCCTGGGACCGCTGTTCGGGGTGATCATGCTCGACTACTACTGGGTCAAGCGCGGCAACGTCGACGTGGAGCAGCTCTTCAACGCCCGGCCCGGCAGCCGTTATTACTACCGCCGGGGCGTCAACCCCAAGGCCCTGTGGGCGTTCCTGCCCTCGGCGGCGGTGGCCGCGGTCCTCGCCCTGGTGAAGGACTTCAGCGACGTGGCCCCGTACTCCTGGTTCATCGGCACGGCGATGGCGGCCGGGCTGTACGCGCTGCTGTGCCGCGCCGAGCGGGCCGCCACCGAACCGGCTCCCGCCTCCGACACCGTTCCCGTGGAGGGCTGAGCGTGCGGATCGTCGTCACCAACTGCAACACGACGCAGGAGATGACCGAGGAGATCGTACGAGGTGCCCAGGCCGCCGCAGGCCCGGGCACCACCGTGCTCGGCCTCACCCCCGCCTGGGGGCCCGAGTCCGCGGAGGGCTGGCTCGACAGCTACCTCTCGGCGGCGGCCGTCCTCGACACCCTGCGCACCTACGAGGGCCCGTACGACGCCGTCGTGCTGGCCGGTTTCGGAGAGCACGGCCGGGAGGGGGCCCGCGAACTCCTCGACGTCCCGGTCGTGGACATCACGGAGGCGGCGGCCCACCTCGCCTGTCTCCTCGGCCGCCGCTACGGCGTCGTCACCACCCTGGAACGCTCCCGCGGCCAGATCGAGGACAGCCTGCACGCGGCCGGAGTCGCCCAGAACTGCGCCGCCGTCGTCGGCACCGGACTCGGCGTCCTCGACCTGGGCGACACCCAGCGCACCCAGGACGCCTTCGTGACCGCGGCGGAACGGGCCCGGGAGGCCGGTGCCGAAGTCCTCGTCCTGGGCTGCGCAGGGATGACCGGGCTGCAACAGGCGGTCGGCGAGAAACTCGGGATCCCCGTGGTCGACGGCGTCGCGGCGGCGGTCAAGCTCGCCGAGTCGCTGGTGTCCCTCGGGCTGACCACGAGCCGGACGGGCGGCTACGCGCGACCGCTGTCCAAACGCCGCACCTGGGGCCGACCGGCGCCCGGAGACCCCCCTCCGACGGGGTGATCCCGCGGCGACCCGGACGGCGCCGGGCCACCGGCGGAGGACGCCGGCCGCAGACTCGCCGGAGGACCGGCCACCGGTCCGACGGCCGGACCGGTGGCCCGCACCGGCGCCACCGAACGGAGCCGCTCGTGCCGCTGGTCAGAGCGTTGGTCGCCGCCGCCGTGCTGGCGGCGGTGTGCGGCACGGGGGCGGCCTGCGCGACCGGCGCCGGCCACGACACCGCCGGGCCGACGGGTACCGGGACCGGCCACGACGCTGCCGGACCCACCGGCCGGAGCGGCGCCCCCGACGACGAACCCTTCTTCGTCGAACCGGGATCGCCCGCGGCACGGCAGGCCGTCGCATGGCGCGCCGCCGGTCTCACGGCCGACGCCCACCTGATGGACCGCATCGCCGCCCGCCCCCAGGCGGAGTGGCTCACCGGTCCGGACCCCGCGGCGGCCGTCCGGGACCGCACGACGGCCGCCGCGCGCCAGAAGCGCACGGCCGTCCTCGTCGCGTACTACATCCCGCACCGCGACTGCGGCGCCCACTCCGCCGGGGGAGCCCCGAGCGCGGCTGCCTACCGCTCCTGGATCGACGCCTTCGCCGCGGGCCTCGGCGACCGGGGCGCGTACGTCGTCGTCGAACCGGACGCCGTACCCCACACCGTGGCCGGCTGCGCCCAGGTCGTCCCGGCGGAGCGGTACGCGCTGCTGGCGTACGCCGTCGACCGCCTGGGGCGGCAGCCCGGCACCCACGTCTACCTCGACGCGGGCAACCCCGGCTGGATCCCGGACCCCGCCGAACTCGTCGGCCCGCTGCGGTCCTCGGGCGTCGCGCGCGCGGACGGCGTCGCCCTGAACGTCTCCAACTTCCATACGGATCAAGCCACGTCGGCCTACGGGAGACGACTCTCGGGCCTGCTCGGTGGCACCCGCCTCGTCATCGACACCAGCCGCAACGGCAACGGCCCGCACCCCGGGCCCGGGACCGACCTCTGGTGCAACCCACCGGGCCGTGCCCTCGGCCGGCCACCGACCCGGCGCACCGGAGACGCGCTGATCGACGCCTACCTGTGGATCAAGCGGCCGGGCGAGTCCGACGGCACCTGCCGCGGCGGCCCGGCCGCGGGCCGGTGGTGGCCGTCCTACGCGCTGGAACTGGCCGCCAACTCGCGCGGCTGACGGCGCTACAGGGTGTCCGGTACGACCGCGGTCGCCGTGATCTCCACCAGCTGTCCGGCGTACCCGAGGCAGGCGACGCCCAGCAGGGTCGAGGAGTGCGGGCCGACACTGAGCCCGGACTCCTGGACGACCTCCCAGACGGCGGACAGCGCCGCCGCCTCGCCGCTCACGACGTAGACGTCGGTCGACACGACGTGCGCCATGTCGCTCCCGACGGCGCGCAGTTGCTCGTCCAGGTTGGCCAGCACCTGCACGGCCTGCCGCACGGGATCGCCCGGCCCGACCAGCTTCCCGTCGACGTCGAGCGGCACGGACCCGGCGAGAAAGGCCAGCCGTGTCCCGGCCTCGACGACGGAGGCGTGCGCGTAGACGGGCGGCGCGAAGAGGGTGGGGACGGTGACGCGCTGGATCATGGAGGCTCCGGTCGAGGAGATGAGGGCGACGGACGGATGCGGGAGCGGCGGGCAACCCGCCGATGATGCGCCACGGACCGGGGATCCCGCAGCCGGTTTCCCGGGGAAATCCACTCGACGCCCGAGGCCGGCGGTGCGCATCCTCTCTGCCATGCACACCGAGAACGGGAGGCCGGATCGGCCGACCACGGATGACGACGCGTTCCTCGACCGGGTCGCCGACCGGCTCCTCGCCCTCCCCGGCGTCCGGTCCGTCGCGCTCGGGGGGTCGCGCGCGCAGGGCACGCATCGGCCGGACAGCGACTGGGACCTCGCGGTCTACTACCGGGAGGCGTTCGACCCCGAGGACCTCAGGGCCGTCGGCTGGCCGGGGGAGGTCTCCGAGATCGGCGGCTGGGGCGGCGGCGTGTTCAACGGCGGTGCCTGGCTCACCGTCGACGGGCGCCGGATCGACGTCCACTACCGTGATCTCGACGTCGTGGAGCGCGCGTCGGCCGAAGCGGAGGCGGGCCGGTTCGAGATCGAACCGCTCCTCTTCCACCTCGCGGGCATCCCCACGTACCTGATCGTCGCCGAACTCGCCGTCAACCGTGTCCTGCGCGGTGACGACATCCCGCGCCCCCGCGGCTACCCGCCCGCACTCCGCGCGCACGCCTCGGCGCGCTGGTTCGGCAGTGCGCGCGCCAATCTCTCCTACGCGCTGGCCAACCACGCCCCCGCCGGCCGCCTCACGGAGGCGCTGGGCGCCCTGGCGACGGCCGCCGCGCAGACCGGTCACGGAGTGCTCGCGGCGCGCGGCGAGTGGGTGACGAACGAGAAGCGACTGCTGGAGCGGGCCGGGCTCAGAGGGGTCGACGACCTGGCCGAGCGCGCGCGGCGGGACCCCGAGGTGCTCGCCGCCACCCTCGCCGCCGCCGAGAGACTGTTCGCCGCCGCCGAACAGGCCGCGCCGCACCCTCCGTACGAATAATGCGTCGAACAAGCCCCGTTGGCGCTGCTACGGTCACCGACGTGGCGAAACTCAATCAGATCATCGCAGTCGAGAAGGGCATCAAGTCCAAGTCCCACCAGGACCTGACGGCTGCTCATCACGGGCTCCAGAAGCCGGCGTTGCTCGCCGGCATCTCGCGGACCTACCAGCCGAAGGACGAGGAGGGCGAGCAGCTCCCGCCCGAGTCCACCCGGGTGCAGGTGCAGGCCGAGGACGTACTGCGGGACACCGCGGCGACCCTGACCCGGCTGTTCGACGTGACCGCCACCAAGGACTGGGCCAACTGCACCGCGCGGGCCGACGTGAAGGTCGACGGACGCGTGCTCGTCCCCGGCGTACCGGTGTCGTACCTCCTCTTCCTGGAGAAGCAGCTCACCGACCTCAACACGTTCGTACGCAAGCTGCCCGTCCTCGACGCCTCCGAGTCCTGGGTGCGCGACCCGTCCACCGACGCCTGGAAGACGGAGCCGGTGCGGACCCTGCGCACGAAGAAGGTCCCCCGCAACCACGTCAAGGCCGAGGCCACCGAGAAGCACCCGGCCCAGGTCGAGGTGTACTACGAGGACATCCCCGTCGGCTACTGGACCACCGTCAAGTTCTCCGGCGCCCTGCCCGCCCGCCGGGTGAACCAACTCCTCGACCGGGTCGAGAAGTTGCAGCAGGCCGTCAAGTTCGCCCGCGAGGAGGCCAACGGCGAGGACGTCGTCGACCAGCGGGTGGGAGATGCGGTGTTCGGCTACCTGTTCGCACAGGAGTAGCCTCTGAAACTCCCCGGCCAAAGCATCACGGCCGGGGTGCGCGAGGAGCGCAAGCTGAACCTGAAGCTTGTCGTGAATGCACGGTTCCAGTGGAGGTTCGAGCCCTCCCCGCGGCACCAGCGGCACTCCACCGAGTGCCCACGAGCCGCGGTAGCCCAATCCGGCAGAGGCAGACCGTGATCAATCTCAGACTCTTGCTCCAGACTCAGCATTCGCCGCCGATCGCCGGATCGACCGGGCCCGGGCCCCAGACGTCGAAATGCTGGTTCAAGTCCAGCCCGCGCAGCTCGATGCGTGGTGGTCCAAAGGCAGGACGCGGCGACATAACGACTGACCTGGGTCCTCAAGCGTGCCGGCGTGCGACATGGTGGCACTTCCAGGGTCCGGGGGCCGGCTACGCCCTCGGACCCGCTCCTCCTCCGTCTTCTTCTCCGGCCCTCCCGTGAACTGTCACACCGCGGACATGTACGCGATCACTTTCCACCGGCAACGCGCAGTACCGTAGGAAGCGCACCAGCCCGGCCGACGTCGCCCGAAGGCACCCGCCTCGTCCGACAGGAGCCCCGTGCGCCCTACCCGCGTCGCCGTACCGCCCTGGCTCGCCCACACCCTGCGCGCACAGCGCGGACCCGTGCCCTGGAGCGCGGTCGTGCGCGGTGCGCTCACCGCCGGACCGCTGCTGCTCGCGGCCGTCCTGAGCGGCCGTACCTCCCTCGGAGTCGTCGCCGCCCTCGGCGCCATGTTCGCCGGGATCAACGACCGGCCGGGAAGCCGGCGCGTCGCCGTCGAACGGCTCGGCGTGCCCGCCCTCGCCGGAGCCGCGGGGCTGCTCGTCGGCTCGTACACCGGTCAGCACACCGGCGCCGTCACCCTCACCCTCGTCCTCACCGCGCTCGGGCTGCTGGCCGGAGCCGTCAGCGCGATCGGACCCGTCGCCTCCGGTGCCGGGACCCAGCTGCTCGTCGCCTCGGCCATCGGCGCAGGCATGCCGCTGCCCGAACCGGGATGGCAGCGCGCGCTCCTCTATCTCGGGGGCGCGGCCTGGCTCCTCGGCCTGCGCCTCGCCCTGCCGACGACGGCCGTGAGCGCCGGCGACTACCGCTTCGACGGCGAGCGGCACGCCGTCGCGGGCGTGTACGACGCCGTCGCCCGGCTGCTGCTCACGGCCGGCGGCCCGGACGCGCCCCGGGCCCGCATGGCGCTCACCGCCGCCCTCGACCAGGCCCAGGACGCCCTCACCGGACCCCGGCTGCGGCGGTACGCGAGTTCCGCCGCCGAACGGCGACTGCACGCGCAGTACGCCGCAGCACTGCCCCTCGCCGAGGCCGCCACCGCCCTCGCCTGGGCGGGCGAACCCCTGCCCGAACGGGCCGCGGAAGGATCCCGGCGGCTCGCCGACGCCGTCCGCACCGGTGCCCCCACCGGGCCGCTGCCCGCCCCCGCCGTCCCCGGCAGCCGCTCCCGCCCGCGGTACGACACCTCCGTCGCCCCCGCGCTGCGCGCCCTCCACGACGCGCTGCTGCACGCCGCCGACACCTTCGACCGGGGCTCCGGGGACGCCCTGCACGCCCGGCGCCGCACGGCCGTCTCCCATCTGCGCACCGCCCTCGGCTCCGGCGGACGCGAGTACGGGATCCGGGTCGCCCTCAGCTTCGGGGCCGCCGTCGCCGTCGCCCAGGCGCTCCACCACGCCCGCTGGTACGGCAACCACCCGCACTGGTACTGGCTCCCCGCGACCGCCGTCTTCCTCGTCAAGCCGGACCTCGGACCGCTCGCCTCCCGCGTGCTGTGCCGGGCGGCGGGCACCGTGCTCGGCGCGGTCGCGTTCGCGGGCCTCGCGGTCGTGCTGCCCCGGCCCGGGGGGCTCGTCGCCCTCGTCGCGCTCAGCGGCGCCCTCATCCCCGTCGCCACCCGGCACTTCGCCGCCCAGACCGCCGTCGTCACCGTCCTGGTCCTCGCCCTCGTGATGGTCGGCGGGGAACCGCAGGCCTCCTGGAACCGCCTCGGCGAGACACTGCTGGCCTGCGCGATCGTGCTGGTCGTCGGGCACCTGCCGACCCTCGGGCAGCGCGGCGGCACCGTACGGGCCCGGCTCACCCGGGCCACCCAGGCAGCCGACGACTACCTCGCCCACGTCCTCGACCAGGGAACGGCCGACGACCGCACCGGCCGCTGGGTGCTGCGCCGGGAGGCCTATCGCGCCCTGGCCGAGGCCCGGACCGCCATCGAGCTGGCCGCAGCCGAACTCCCCTCCCTGGCTCGGCACTCCGCGGGCACGGACGACGTAGCCGTCACCCTGGAACGCCTCGTCGACACCGCCACCGCGTGCGCCGTACAGCTCGACGACACCGGCCGGCTCGCTCCCCACCACACCGAGCGCGTCACCCAGCTCCTCGGTGAACTGGCCGAGCACCGCGAGCGCGTGGGCCTGCGCCCGGCCCCCGCACGGCCGGCCCCGGTGACCGCCGGAGGCTGACCTCTTCGGAGAACGGCCTCGCAGAACCGCGAAAAAAGAAATCCACGGAACGCCGATGAGTTCCGGTCCTCCCGCCGGTCACCACGGAGCAGGCACCGTTCCGTTGGAGGGGCACATGACGCTTCCGGAGATCGTCTCGCGCGAGGAGTGGCGCGCCGCACGCGAGGAACTGCTGGTCAGAGAGAAGGCGGCCACACGCGCCCGGGACGCGCTGAACGCGGCGCGGCGCGGCCTGCCGATGGTCGAGATCGACAAGGAGTACGTCTTCGAGACGGGCGACGGCAAGGCGACCCTGATCGACCTCTTCCGCGGACGGGAGCAACTCGTCGTCCAGCACTTCATGTTCGCCCCCGACTGGGACGCCGGCTGCCGCAGCTGCTCGGGCTTCCTCGACCAGATCGGTCACCTCGCCCATCTGCGGGCCCGCGGCACCGAGTTCGCCGTCGTGTCCCGGGCGCCGTACACGAAGATCCTGCCGTTCAAGGCGCGCATGGGCTGGACGGTGCCCTGGTACTCGTCGTACGAGAGCGACTTCAACCACGACTTCCAGGTCTCGTTCGGCGGCGACGAGCCTTCCGAGCGGCCGGGGGTGAGCTGCTTCCTGCGGGACCGGGACCGGGTCTTCCACACGTACTCCACGTACGAGCGCGGTCTCGACGGGCTCGGGTCCACGACCTCCCTCCTCGACCTCACCGCGCTGGGGCGTCGGGAGGAGTGGGAGGAGCCCAGGGGGCGCGCGTCCGCACTGGGGGCGCCCGCAGGGAGTGAACGCATCCGGTACCACGACGAGTACGACGACTGAAGTCACCGGCTCCGCCCTGCGGACGAGGCTGCTCCACCCAGCTGACCTGCTGGTTTCGCCCTTTCGGTGCTGTGTCGCAGGCCACATCGGGCTCCGTGACCCGGTGTCGGCTTCGTCTCAGTACTGTCACTTCCCGAGTCGTTCACCCTCTGGCAGGCGTTTAACTCTTGAAGAGCAGCGCGACATGGAGGTACAGGGTGAACGGGCGAATGGTGCTTGAGCGCTTTCCGGCCGGCGGACCGCGCGGGTCGTGGCCCGCGGAGGAGTTCGCGCAGGCGCGCCGCAAGGAGGGCCAGACCGTCGAGGTCGTCATGGACCTCACCTCCGACACGTTTCTCGTCGTCGTCGGCGGCGGGAGCGACCTGGGCGAGTGAGGCGGACCGACGTGAGCGAGGCGAGCGGGGCGCGGAACGCGCGCGGGACCGGCCGGGACCGTGACGCTCAGCCGCGTTTGAGGGCGGGCAGCCTCACCGTGAACTGGTCGGCCTGCAACGCGTACAGCTCCGCGTAGACCCCGCCCGTGGCCGGCAGCTCGTCCGGGGTCCCGGACTCCACGAGCCGGCCCTGGTCCAGGACGTGCACGAGATCGGCACGGCGTACGGACGCCAGCCGGTGCGTGATGAGGACGACCGTCTGTCCCGTTCCCGCCAGAGCCCTGATCTTCTCGAAGACCTCCAGCTCGGCCTTCGGCTCCAGCCGGCCCGTGGCGTACGTCGAGGCAGCGCGCAGCAGCGTGCCGACCAGCATCACGGCGGCCATCGTGATCAGGGCCGGAACCGCTCCCCGCAGCCGGTCGTCGACCGGGCCGCTCGCCATCCGCCGCCCCAGCACGCTGTTGACGGCGAGCAGACCGACGGCCTGGGTGCCGCCCCGCGCCACCTCGGCCGTCACCACCGCCCGTGCCGCGCGCGGATCCGCCGTCCAGGCGAGGCGAAAGCTGGACGCGAGCAGCGACGGAAGCCGCGCCACCATCGCCCGGAGGTTCAACTCCAGGAAGGCGTCGGCGTGTTGGGGCCAGCCCATGTCGTAGCGGAGCGGTCCGCCGAACAGCAGGCGCTCGGAGTCCGACGACGGAGGTCCCTCGTCACTGCGCTTCCGCTTCCGCGGTGACCTCTTCCTCCGCCTGCTGCGCTGGGGTGCGGGATTCTCCACCAGTGGCCTCCCCCGGGGGGGGCTGCGGGCAAGGCCCCTCCCGGGCAGGCCCGCACGGGCCCTTCCCCGGGAACGCGCCGCTCCATCCGCGTGGCCGGTGGCGTTCGGCGGCGGTCGGCGCACTCCGGGCGCACCCGTGACGCCGGCGGGTGGTCCCCGCGAGCCCCCGGACCGTCGGCGGACAGCCGGTCGAGTGGCCTACGGGGTGGCTCAGGCGCTGATCGGACGCGACCAGACGGGTGTCGTCCCCGTCACCCGACACACGGCCAGATACAGGGGAATCGGCGGGGTGTACGGAAGCGTGCCATCCGGTTTGTGGATGAGCCCGGGAATCTGCGGCGCGTCGGGCACGACGGCCCCCGTGGCGTAGTGAGCGGGCGCCGGCCATTCCAGGGCGACGTCGGAGTCGGAGGGAACGATCCACCACCAGTGGGCCGGGTCCGCGTAGACGCAACCCACACGCGGCAGCCGCGGCAGCAGCAGCGGTCCGAGGCGGGCGGGCACCGACACCGCGTCACAGCCCAGTGGCACCGTCATGCCCTCGGGGACGGGAAGACGTCTCGACGGCCCGGGCACGCGTTGCCCGCGCTTCATCCGGACCAGCGTGTCCAGGCTCATGGCCTGCGTCGCGAGTCCCGCCGTCGACGTACGCCTCACAGACTCCTCCGATCCCGATCCCGATCCCGATCCTGATTCCGGCTGGGGGCGGAGGGGTCCCGGGGAACCCCCACGGTTCCTGTCCTCCAGGACCCCTCCGCTCCCTCCGCCCCGGTCCCCCGACCGTCGTTCGGCGGCTTCTTCGCGCTCCAGCCCAGATCGGCCCGCGGGCGGGTGTCCTCGTCGGGCGAGCCGTCGACCCGGCCGGCGTGGTCCGGCCGCGTCCGATCCGGAAACGCGTGGTCCGGCTGGGCGGCACGGTCCGGTGCCGTGCCGTCGTGCCGCGTGTCGCGCGGTACGACGGGCGGTGCTGCCGGTGCGGAACCGGCCTCGAAAGCGGCTTCGAGCCGGTCCAGGTCGTCCAGACCGACGTGGTGGGCCGCGTCCGGCACGGCCTCCACGTCGCCTTCGGCGTTTTCGTGGGCCCGGCCTGCCGAGCGCGCGAGCTCCGCCCACACCAGCAGGCCGGGCCCGGTGTCCTGGGCCCCCCAGGCCCTGGACACCGCCGCGACGAGAAGCAATCCCCTCCCGTGCTCCTCGTCCGGCTGTTCCGACGAGGGGCGCGGTTCACCCGGCGCGCATCCCTCGTCACACACGGCTATGCGCACCAGGTCGTCGGCGTCGTGCAGTTCGCACACGACGCGTTGCCCGGCGGCGTGCACGATCGCGTTGGTGACCAGCTCGGAGACCACGAGGGCCGCCGTGTCGCAGGTGTCCTCGCACACCGACCAGCCGGACAAGCGGGACCTGGTCAGACGTCTCGCCTGGGCCACGGAGCCGGGGTGTGCGGCCAGCTCGAAGCGGAACCGCCGTTCGGCGGCCGCGCCGGGGCGATGCCCTCGGGCGGCGCGGAGACCGAACCGGTCTTCGGCGGTGTCTGTTCCTAACGGCGCGGACGGAATCACGCTTGCCACTATCGCCCCGCCGTGAACACTTGGCAAGTGTCACTCTGAAAAATGCAGAGTGCTGTATGACGCCGTGGAGGCGCGTGGCACACTGCTCGCAACAGCATCCCGAGCGGCGCCAGTTGGGATCGTCGAGGAAGACGAGGAAGAACCCGAACGGCGCCGCCCGGGCTGTCCGGATTCAGTGGAGGTGGACGTGAGCGAACCGCGGTCCGCGCCGACGGTCGGCCAGGTCGTCCTCGGTCGGCGACTGCTGGACCTGCGGGAACGCGCGGGTCTCAAGCGTGAGGAGGCCGCACGCATCCTGCGTGTCGCCCCGGCCACGGTCCGCCGGATGGAGATGGCGGAGGTCTCCCTCAAAATTCCGTACCTCCAGCTGCTGCTGAAGTCGTACGGCGTCAGCGACGAGGAGGCGGAGGCCTTCGTCCAACTGGCGGAGGACGCCAACAAGCCCGGCTGGTGGCAGCGGTTCCACGACATCCTGCCGGACTGGTTCTCCATGCACGTCAGCCTGGAGGGCGCGGCGGCCCTTCTGCGCTCCTACGAACCCCACTTCGTGCCGGGCCTGATGCAGACCGAGGACTACGCCCGCGGCGTCATGAAGGCGGGTGCCATCGGGCAGACCCGCCCCGAGGACATCGAGCGCCACGTGGCCCTGCGCATGCAGCGCCAGGACCTCCTCACCCGGGACGACGCGCCCCGGATCTGGGCCGTGATGGACGAGACGGCCCTGCGCCGCGCCATCGGCGGCCCCGAGGTCATGCGCGCGCAGATCGACAAGCTGCTGGAGGTCACGGAGCTGCCCAACGTGACGTTGCAGGTGATGCCGTTCTCCAACGGCCCGCACCCCGGCACGTACGGGCCGTTCGTGCTGTTCCGGTTCGCCATGCCGGAACTCCCGGACATGGTCTACAGCGAGTACCTGACCGGCGCCGTCTACCTGGACGCGCGTTCCGAGGTGGCGACCCACCTGGAGGTCATGGACCGCATGGCGGCGCAGGCCGCCACGGCACATCGCACGAAGGAGATCCTCCGGGATCTCCGCAAGGAGCTGTGAATGGAACGCATCAAGCCGGAACGCATGCACACGCGGGCAGGCCAGTTGCGCATCTACAACGGAATGCCCGCCCGTGAACTGGGCAGCGAGGGCTGGCACAAGCCGTGGAGCGGCGGCAACGGCGGGAACTGCCTGGAGGCGATGAAGCTCGCCGACGGCCGGATCGCCGTGCGCCAGTCGGCGGACCCGGACGGTCCCGCCCTCATCTACACGCCGGGTGAGATGACGGCGTTCATCCAGGGCGCGAAAGCGGGAGAGGCGGACTTCCTTCTCTCCTGAACGACTTGGGTTCTCTTTTCTCCGAACGTCCTGAATGTGATGCCGACATGATCCGACACCGAGACGCGGGCCCCCGGAGACTCCGCGACGAACGCACCGAGTAGCAGCAGGAGTTGCGCGCCCGCCCCGTGCGCGGCGCGCTCACCCCGGTGGCAGCGCGCCGCACAGTGCTTCCAAGGCCGCCCCGTACGCGTGTTCCGCGGGTGTCGCGTACCCCACCACCAGCCCGTCCGGCGCGGACGTCACCGCCTCCGGGTGCCGGAAGCCGGCGAGCCCGTCGAGCGGGACTCCCCGGAGGGCCGCCGCCTCCACCGTAGGCCCCTCCGTTCCCGGCGGCAGCCGCAGCACCGCGTGCAGTCCCGCCGCGATCCCCGTGACCTCGACGTGCGGAGCCCGCTCGGCGAGCGCGGCGACGAGCCGGTCGCGTCGCCCCCGGTACCGCTGCCGCATCCGCCGCACATGCCGGTCGTAGGACCCCGAGTCGACGAAGTCGGCGAGGGCCAGCTGCTCCAACACGCTCGCCCACGCCTCCCGTTCCCCCTTGACCTCCAGGACGGCGTCCACAAACCGCTCCGGCAGGACCATCCAGCCGAGCCGCAGCGCCGGTGACAGGCTCTTGCTGACCGAGCCGATGTGCACCACACGCTCCGGGTCCAGCCCCTGCAACGCCCCCACCGGCCGGCGGTCGTAGCGGAACTCCCCGTCGTAGTCGTCCTCCAGGATCACCCCGTCCCGCGCGCGGGCCCAGTCGATCACCGCCGCGCGCCGCTCGGCGTGCAGTGGTCCTCCGGTCGGGAACTGGTGCGCGGGCGTGAGCAGCACGGCCCGCTCCCGCCCCAACGCGCCGACCTGGGCGCCGTCCCCGTCCAGCGGCAGGGGCACGGTCCGTACGGAGGCGGCGGCCAGCAGCTCGCGGTGAAAGCCGAGGCCGTACGACTCGACGGCCAGCGGGCCCCGCAGGACCTGGGGGAAGAGCAGCCGCAGGGCGTGCGCGAACCCCGAGCAGATCACGATCCGTCCGGGTTCCGCGCGCACCCCGCGCGCGCGTGCCAGGTACTCGGCGAGCGCCTCCCGCAGTTCGATCCGTCCGGCCGGATCGCCGGGCCCGAAGGACTCGTTGGGCGCCTGCTGCAGCGCGCGGCGGTAGGACGCCAGCCAGGCCGCGCGCGGGAACGACGACACGTCCGGTGTGCCCTGCCGCAGATCGTGCCGGGGGCCCCGCGCACGGGACGCGGCCTTCTCCGGTACGGGCACGGGAGCGTCCCGGCGCCGTCTGCCGGGCGGGGGAGCGACACCGGCCGCGACCCGGGTGCCCGAGCCCTGCCGTGCGGTCAGCCAGCCCTCGGCGACGAGTTCGGCGTACGCGTCGGCGACCGTGTTGCGCGCGACCCCGAGGTCCGCGGCGAGCGAGCGGTACGGCGGCAGCCGGGTGTCCGGCGCGAGCCGCCCGCCGCGTACGGCCTCGCGCAGCGCGCGGGTCAGCGCGGCCCTGCGCCCGCCCGGACCCGACAGGTCGAGGTGCAGGTCGGCTCCGATCCGTTCCGCGGAATTGACCCATGAATCCGTCATGGAAATGCACCCTACCGCCGGTCTTTCCGCCGCGTAGATTCATGGTCATGACGACGAACACGAACACCGCGGCGACGACCGACACGACCACCGCGGGAGCCACCGCCACGGCCGGGACCGGCAACGGCGGGACCGGGCGGATCGACTTCGCGAAGGCCGCGCCGAAGGTCTTCCGCGCGCTCGTCGGCTTCGACGCGGCGGCCCGGGAGGGGCTCGACCCGGCCCTCGTCGAACTGATCCAGATCCGTGCCTCGCACCTCAACCACTGCGCGTACTGCCTCCACATGCACACCAACGACGCCCGCAAGGCCGGGGAGAGCGAGGACCGGCTGCACATGGTCGCGGTGTGGCGCGAGGCCCGTCACTTCTTCACGCCGAAGGAGCAGGCCGCCCTCGCCCTGACGGAGGCCGTGACGCGTGTCGCCGACGCGGGCGTGCCCGACGACGTCTACGCCGAGGCCGCCGCCCACTTCGACGACGCCGAACTGGGGCACGTCCTCGCCCTGATCCTCACGATCAACACCTGGAACCGGGTCGCCCTGTCGACGGCCAAGGTGGCCGGAACCGACGAGCGCCGCTGAGGCGCGGCGTCGTCGTCGCGACCGCCGTGGCCGTGGAGCGCGGTCGGGCGTCGGCCGCTCACGCGGTCATCGGACGGTCGTACGGGCCGATCGGGGCCGGCAGGCGCAGCCGGTCCGCCCCGCTGAGCGCGCGGTCCACGGCCGCGGCGACCGCCCTGCCCTCGGCAATGGCCCACACGATGAGCGACTGGCCGCGTGCCGCGTCACCGGCGGCGTACACACCGGGGACGTTCGTGGCGAAGTCCGGGCCCCGCGCGATCGTGCCGCGCGGCTCAAGTGCCAGGCCCAGCTGGTCGATCAGGCCGTCGTGCCGGTCGGGTCCGGAGAAGCCGAGCGCGAGCAGAACGAGGTCGGCGGGCAGCATCCGTTCGGAACCGGCGACCGGCCGGCGCCCCGCGTCGACCTCGACGAGGTGCAGCGACCGCACCCGGCCCTGCTCGTCGCCGGTGAAGCGCAGCGTGGACGCCGCGAAAAGCCGCGCGTCCGCGTGCGCGGCGGGCGCCGTCCCCAGCGCCCCGGCCTCCTCGTGCGCGCCGGAGAGCCGGTAGATCTTCGGATACGTCGGCCACGGCTCGACGTCCTCGTCGCGCGCGACCTCCGGCTGCGCGTAGATGTCGAGCTGCGTGACCGACGCGGCACCCTCGCGCACCGCCGTCCCCAGACAGTCCGCCCCGGTGTCGCCGCCCCCCACGATCACCACGTGCCGGCCCGCCGCCGACAGCGGGGAGACCTCCAGGTCCCCCTCGCACACCCGGTCGGCCAGCGGCAGGTACTCCATGGCCTGATGGATGCCGGACAACTCCCGCCCCGGCACCTCCAGATCACGCCAGGCGGTGGCGCCCGTCGCGAGAATCACGGCGTCGTAGCGGGACGTGAGATCCCGCGCCCCGAGATCGGTGCCGATGACCGTCGACGTACGGAACTTGGTCCCCTCCGCCCGCATCTGGGCCAACCTCCGGTTCAACTGCCGCTTCTCCATCTTGAACGCGGGGATCCCGTACCGCAGCAGGCCGCCGATCCGGTCCGAGCGCTCGTACACGGCGACGGTGTGCCCGGCCCGCGTCAGCTGCTGCGCCGCGGCGAGGCCGGTGGGCCCCGATCCCACGATCGCCACGGTGCGGCCCGACAGCCGGTCCGGCGGCCGCGGCGGGGTGAGCCCGTCCTCCCAGGCGCGGTCGGCGATGGCGACCTCGACGTTCTTGATGGTCACCGCGGGCTGGTTGATCGCCAGGACACAGCCCGCCTCGCAGGGCGCGGGGCACAACCGCCCGGTGAACTCGGGGAAGTTGTTCGTGGCGTGCAGGCGGTCGCTCGCCGCCCGCCAGTCGTCACGGGAGACGAGGTCGTTCCACTCGGGGATCAGATTGCCCAACGGGCACGCCTCGTGGCAGAAGGGGACACCGCAGTCCATGCACCGGTCGGCCTGCCGGCTGACGATCGGCAGCAGGGCCCCGGGGACGTACACCTCGTTCCAGTCCCGCACACGCTCTTCGACGGGCCGGCGCGGATACTCCTCGCGCGGCGTGGTCATGAACCCCTTGGGATCGGCCATGGCCGTCTCCCTCACGTACGCGGACCGGGTGCGGGACCGCACGACCGCAGGGCGTCATCGGCCACGGAAACCGGGCGGCACTCCTTTCTCCCCACGGTACGTCTCCTCCGCACACCTCGCCGCCCCACCCGGGTGCGGCAGCGGGACGGCGACAGGCCGGTTCAGGTGAGAGCCAGGGTGTAGGACACCGCCGCGGCCGCCGAGGCGATCGTGCGCACGTGGTTCCACATCGTCCACTCGCGCACATAGGTGGGCCACAGCGCTGTGGCCTCGGGCGTCCCGGGGTCCAGCCCCATCAGCACCTCGTTGCGCGGGACGTTCGCCGCGATCGTCACCCCGAACGAGCCGAACAGGTACAGCGCGCTGCCGAGCAACAACTCCACCGTCGCCTCGGCCGGCCACACCACGAACGTCACCACGGAGAGCACCGCGCACAGCACCGCGGTCCCGACGAACACGAGCATGAACGGCGGTCGCAACGCCGCGACGTTGATCGCTTTCATCGCGGCGACCCCCTGCGCCGGGGGCAGCTGGGCGAGCGCCCGCATCACGAACGTGGAGAACCCGCAGAAGACCCCCGCCACGAGTCCGCAGCCGAGCACCCCCAGCAGCGTCAGCACGAAATACGGTCCGTCGATCATGTCCACTCCCAGCCACCCGTCGATACCCCGTCACCCGTCACCCGTCACCCGTCACCCGGCGCCCGTCGACATCGCCACGTCCACGTCGGCGCCGCGTCACAGGTCCGGCACGGCCTGCCACGCCGCCGAACAGTCGCCGAGACGGCTGAGGCCGAGCCAGTGATCCTGCACAGCGTGAGCCGACACCACAAGTGAAATCCGCCCGGACGACCGCGACCATGGCCGAGTGCCGCGCACCCATGCGCGAGCCTCCAGCGCCTCCGCCCCGCGCTCTCGGGGACGCCGTTCGCGCCCCCTCCGCTGTTTCTCACACCCCTTCAGTCCTCTCGGCGCGCCACTCCTGGAGCCTCGCGTCCACCACCGACGCGATCCGGAGACGCGCCTCGTACCGCGGCACCCCGGTCATCAGCAGCTCGTCGTACGCGGTCTCCGTGTGCCGGACGGTCGCCCGGACCGCCGCGGTCACCGCCGCCTCGGACAACGCCCGGCCGGCCGAGCTGCGCCCGACCCGCCCACTGCCGCGCACCGAGGCGTGCGCGGCGATCGCGTACGCGCGGTCGGCGGGACAGCACGGGAACAACCTGCCTATCTCCCGTGCGAACGCCTCGGTGAACCGCACGTCCTCCGCCTCCCGGCGCCGCGCGTCCCTGGCCTGGCGACGCCGTCGCGCCTCGGCGTCCGCCAGACACCGCTCCTCGGCCCGGGCGAGCGCGGCCTCCTCGACCAGCAGGCCCTGCCGCTCGTACCGGCCGCGCCGCCGGTGGAACCGCACCACCACGGCACACAGACCGCTGTCCTCCCGCGACCTGCGCGTCAGCGCGCTGTCGCCCCGCGGCAGGAACACGAGGTGACCGAGATCCGCACAGTCCAGACAGCGTGGCGCACCCTCATCGAGAACCAGCAGCGCGAGGGGGCCGCGCCGGCAGTCGGCACAGTGCCGCTTCCTGAGCGGCTGGACGACGACAAGCGCACCGCCGGTCCGGCGCGGGGGAGCGGCGACCGTGCCATGGGGGGTTCCTTCCCCGTCCCTGGCCGTCGTCCACGTGGTGGGCCCGGGCGGCTCCTCCCGCCCGCCCTCCCCGGTGGTCGATGCATCATGGGCCCTGTGCGACTCGAAGCGATCACCTGGGAACGGCTCGGCGACCTCCTCGCCGACCGGCTGCTCGACCTGAAACCGGCCGACGGCGGCTCCTGGCCCCGCATCGCGTTCGACGGAGCCCCGGCCGCCCTCCCCGGCGACCTCGCCCAACGCGTCTCCGAGGCGCTGCGCGTCCGTGGTCGTCCGTCTCTCGTCGTCGGCACGGAGGGCTTCCTGCGGCCCGGCTCGCTCCGGTTCGAGTACGGGCACCAGGACGTCGACGCCTACTACGACGGCTGGTTCGACACCGGCGCGCTGTGGCGCGAGGTCTTCGGCCCCCTCGAAACCGGCGGCGACGGGCGGGTCCTGCCCGACCTCTGGGACCCTGTCACCGACCGCGCGACCCGCAGTGCGTACGTCCAACTCCCGCCCGGTGGAATCCTGTTGCTGCACGGCCCCCTCCTCCTGCGCCACTGGTTCCCGTTCGACCTCAGCGTCCACGTCCTCCTCTCGCCGGGCGCCCTCCGCCGCCGTACCCCCGAGGCGGAGCACTGGACCCTGCCCGCCTTCGCCCGGTACGAGGACGACGTGGATCCGGCCGGCACGGCCGATGTCCTGGTGCGTGCCGACGACCCCCGTCATCCGGCGTGGAACGGCTGACCCGAGCGCGGCCCGACCCGCTCGGTGGAGCCCGCCGTACCGGCCCCGTCCCGTGGCTCACGCACCCGGGGCGTACCGACCTCCAGGTGCGTAGCCCCTGAAGCGCGGCGAGAATATAGGGCGCCGGGACTAGCGGTGTGTTCGGCGCCGCGCCGGCCGTCCGGCACCGGGAGGTACTCCATGACCACCGCCGGAGACATCATGCACCGTGGTGCCCAGTGGATCCCCGCTCACGAGACCCTGGACCGCGCCGCCCAGCTCATGCGCGAGCTGAACGTGGGCGCGCTGCCCATCAGCGACGAGAACGAACGCCTCTGCGGCATCCTCACCGACCGCGACATCGTCGTCGGCTGTGTGGCCATGGGCCACGACCCCGCTCGGGTGACCGCGGGCGACATGGCCCACGGGACACCCCGCTGGATCGAGTCCGAGGCCGACGTCGGCGAAGTACTCACGGAGATGAAGGGCAATCAGATCCGACGGCTTCCCGTGATCGAGAACAAGCGGCTCGTCGGCATGATCAGCGAGGCCGACCTCGCCCAGCATCTCAGCGACGAACAGCTGGCCGGCTGGGTGGAGAGCGTCTACGCGAGGAGTGCGACGGGCTGAGCCGCCGCCGCGTACGCCCGTCCTCCACGGCGCGCACTCTCGTCCGGTCGGCCGTGCCGGGCGAGAGGTGTGTCAGAGCCAGCCGTTGCGCCGGAACCCCCGGTAGAGGACGAGACAGGCGACGGATATGACGCCGATGACGATGGGGTAGCCGAACCTCCAGTGCAGCTCGGGCATGTTGTCGAAGTTCATGCCGTAGACGCCGCAGACCATCGTCGGCACGGCGATGACCGCCGCCCACGCCGTGATCTTCCGCATGTCCTCGTTCTGTGCGACCGTCACCTGTGCCAGGTGGGCCTGCAGGATCGAGTTGAGCAACTCGTCGAAGGCGGCTATCTGCTCGGTGGCCCGCAGCAGATGGTCCGAGACGTCCCGGAAGTACGCCTGTATCTCCGGGTCGACCACGCGGATCGGCCGGGTCGCCAGCTCCTGGACCGGGCGGGCGAGCGGCACCGCGGCCCGCTTCAGTTCGAGGAGTTCCCGCTTGAGCTGGTAGATACGGCCCGCGTCGGTGCGGGCGCCGTTCTCGGCGAACACGTCGGCCTCGACCTGGTCGATGTCCGCCTGGACCGAGTCCGTGACGCTCACGTAGTCGTCGACGACGTGGTCCGCGATCGCGTGCAGGACGGCGGCCGGCCCCTTCGACAACTGCGCCGGATCCGACTCCAGTTCCTCCCGCAGCGGACCCAGCGAACCGTGCCGTCCGTGGCGCACGGTGATGACGAAGTCCGATCCGACGAACACCATGATCTCGCCGGTGTCCACCACCTCACTGGTCGCCGTCAGCTCGGTGTGCTCCACGTAGCAGACCGTCTTGAACACGGCGAACAACGTGTCGCCGTACCACTCCAGTTTCGGACGCTGATGGGCCTCCACCGCGTCCTCGACGGCCAGCGGGTGCAGGTCGAAGAGCTCGGCGATGCCCGCGAACTCCTGCTCCGTCGGCTCGTGCAGCCCGAGCCAGACGAACCCCTCGTCCCGCTTGCGGATCCGCTCCACGGTGTCGACCAGGTCCCGTCCCTCCGGGACCCGGGTGCCTTCCTGGTAGGCCACGCAGTTCACCACCGCGGAGCCCAGCGGTGACCGGGCGTGGTGACTGAGGTCGACACGGGGCCGCCGCCGCGTCAGCCGCGCCACCTTGCGGAGGCCGCCGACGGCACTCAGCGCCGTCACCCTCCGCAAATTCCCTGCCATGGACATGGGATCTCCTCGTGGATCTCCTCGGGTCGCTATCTGCGCCTGGCGAGCCAGTCTGCCAGTCCTGCTCCGACACCGGAAAAGGCTGTGGGAATGGAGGATTCCGTTCCGCCGTGCGGGGTGGCCGACTCCTCCGCCCCGCGGGATGGGCGGCCCGACAAGCCGGTCAACTGGGATGATCCACCCATGACGCGAACCGACGGTTATCTCCTCGACAACCAGCAGGACGAGGCGGGACAGCGCTTCCAGGCCTTCGCCACCCTCTTCGACCCCACGACGTTCCGGCACATGGAACGCTTCGGCATCGGATCCGGCTGGCGCTGCTGGGAGGTCGGGGCGGGCGGCACGTCCGTGGTGTCCTGGCTCGCCAAGAAGGTCGGCCCCACAGGCAAGGTCGTCGCGACCGACATCGACACCTCGTGGGCGGCCTCGGCGGCCCGCCCTCCGGTTCAGGTCCGGGTCCACGACGTGGGCACCGAGGAGCCGCCCGGTGAGGGCTTCGACCTCGTGCACGCCCGGCTCGTACTGGTCCATGTGCCGGACCGGGAGCGGGCGTTGCGTTCGATGATCAAGGCCCTGCGGCCCGGTGGCCGGCTCCTCGTCGAGGACGCCGACCCTGCCCTCCAGCCCCTCCTCTGCCCCGACGAGCACGGCCCCGAGCAGCAGCTCGCGAACCGGCTGCGCCAGGGCTTCCGCAAGCTCCTCGCCGACCGGGGCGCCGACCTCGCCTACGGCCGCAAGCTCCCACGCCTGCTGCGTGAGGCGGGACTGCGCGGCGTCGAGGCCGACGCGTACTTCCCCGTCACCTCTCCCGCCTGCACCGTCCTGGAAACGGCGACGGTCCGTCAGGTCCGCGACCAGCTCGTCACCGCGGGCCTCGCGACCCAGGACGAGATCGACCAGCACCTGGCGAACGTCGCCGCCGGTTCCATGGACCTGGCGACGGCACCGATGATCTCGGCCTGGGGGCGCAAGGGCTGAACGGTCGGCGTCGCCGGGCAGCGCCGGCCGTGGCGCTTCATCCCGGCCGGGGAGGCGATCCGTGGGGCCGGGGCATCGTCCGAAGCGCCGACTGCCCGCCGTCAACCGTCCGCCGGTGGCCTCCCTCCGACCCGTTCCACCGCCTTCGCCCCCGCCGCGCAGCCCGCGACCGCTGCGACCTCCGGCGCGGTTCCCGCGAGCAGCGCGGCGAGGAACGCGCCGGTGAAGGCGTCACCGGCGCCCGTCGTGTCCCGGGGCTTCGCCGTCCGTGCCGGGACACGGGCCCGGACGGTCCCGGCACGGGCCACCAGGGCACCGGCACCGCCCTGCTTGACGACGACCAGAGAGAACTGACGGCTCAACTTGGCCGCCGCGTCCGCCGGATCGGGCAGCCCCGTCAGCAGACAGGCCTCGTCCCGGCTGGGCAGCAACACGTCCACCCCCGCCGACAGTTCAAGGAACCGGTCCACACCCAACGCGGTGAGGAAGCCGGCCGACGCGGGGTCGACGCTCACCGGCACGCCGGCCGCGCGGGCCGAGTCCAGCGCCACCGACACCAGCGCCCTGCTCGGCTCGGAGAAGAACAGATACCCGGACAGATGCAGCCACCCGACCCCGGCGAGCAGTCCCGGTGACCAGTCCTCCGGAGCGAGCCGCAGGGACGCCCCGCTGTCCGTGAGGAACGTACGCTCCGCCGACGCGCCGGAATCCACGAGACAGATGACCGTCCCGGTGGGCGCCTCCGGATCGGTGACCAGGAGCGGCCGCACGCCGCTCGCCAACAGCTCACGCTCGTGCCACTCCGCCGCGTCGGAACCGACCCGGCCGAGCAGCCGTACGTCCGCACAGCCCGCGAACGCGGCCCAGCACGCGACGTTGGCGCCCGCGCCGCCCGGCACGGTACGGATGGCGGCGGCCGTGTCCGTGCCGGACGCGAGCGGCCCTCGATGCCGCGCCACGACATCCGTGACGACGTCCCCGACGACGAGCAGGGCGCCGCGAGCG
The DNA here is from genome assembly GCF_040650615.1 of Streptomyces sp. NPDC048643. Taxonomy (NCBI): domain Bacteria; kingdom Bacillati; phylum Actinomycetota; class Actinomycetes; order Kitasatosporales; family Streptomycetaceae; genus Streptomyces; species Streptomyces sp. NPDC048643. The sequence continues at coordinate 23,865 of NZ_JBEZHO010000055.1, read as the reverse complement.
GGACGCGATCCCTCGCCGGGGGCCGCGCTCTCCGCGCCGGACGGGGCGCGTTCCGGGGCGTCCCTGCCCGCGCCGCTCACGCGCTCGCCCAGGCCGCCGCGATCCGTCCCGCGAGCCGAACATTGCCCCGTACCGCCGCCAGATTGGCGCTGAGCGAAGCGCCGTCGGTGTGCCGGACCAGATAGCCGAGCAGGAACGGCGTCACCGCCTGCCCGGTGATCCCCTCCGCCTCGCACGCCTGCAACGCGTCGGCGAGCACACGCGCGTGCAGGGACGGATCGAGCTGCTCCTCCCGCGGAACGGGGTTCGCCACGATCAGCGACGACTCGGGGGAGTCCAACGCGTCCTGGGCGCGCATCACCTCCGCCACCTGCTCCGGGGACTCGAGCGTCCAGTCGACGGGGTGTCCCGAGTCGGAGAGGTAGAAGCCGGGGAACCGGTCCGTGCCGTACCCGGCCACCGCCACTCCCAGCGTCTCCAGACGCTGCAGCGTCGCCGGCACGTCCAGGATCGACTTGACGCCCGCGCACACCACCGTGATCCGGGTGCGGGCCAGCAGGCCCAGATCGGCGGACTCGTCCTGGGTCACCGTCCATTCACGGTGCACACCGCCGAGGCCGCCCGTCGCGAACACCCGTACCCCGGCGCGTGCCGCGAGCAGGGCCGTCGCGGACACCGTCGTCGCCCCGCTCGCCCCCGAGGCCACGGCGAGCGGCAGATCACGGTGGCCCAGTTTCCGGATGCCGTCCTCGTTCGCGACCCGCTCCACCTGCTCCTTGTCCAGGCCGACGTGGGGCCGGCCGTCGAGCACGGCGATCGTCGCGGGTACGGCGCCCTCCTCCCGGACGACCCCCTCCAGTTCGAGCGCGACCTGCAGATTGCGCGGACGGGGCAGCCCGTGCGCGATGATCGTCGACTCCAGGGCCACCACCGGCCGGCGCGCGTCGAGCGCCTCCCGTACCTCTTCGGACACCACGATCACGCGTCTGTCTCCTGTCGGTCGAGGTTCCCCGTCCCTGGATCTCTGGCGGGCGACGCGCCCTCCCAAACCACCAGGGCGCCCGTGCACGACACCCGGGGCGGGCGCCGAGGGCAGGGCAGGCACCGGATCCGCCGACGAGAGCAGGGCAGGGAGAAGGGGTGCTCCCAGGCGTGCGGGAGCACCCCTTCCCCTGACGAGGTCAGACGGGCCGTACGCCCGCGAGTGCCCCATGGGGATCGATGACGTACTTGCGACTGGCGCCCTGGTCGAACTCGGCGTAACCGCGCGGTGCGTCGTCCAGGCTGATCACGGTCGCGTTGACCGCCTTGGCGATGTGCACGCGCTCGTGCAGGATCGCCTTCATCAGCCCCCGGTGGTACCGCATGACCGGGCACTGACCCGTCGTGAAGCGGTGGCTCTTGGCCCAGCCCAGGCCGAGGCGCACCTTCAGCGTCCCGGTCCGCGCGTCCTGGTCGATCCCTCCCGGGTCGTCCGTCACGTAGAGGCCGGGAATGCCCAGGGAGCCGCCCGCGCGCGTGACGCCCATCAGAGAGTTGAGGACGGTCGCGGGCGCCTCCTCGGCGTCCCTGCCGTGTCCCCGGGCCTCGAAGCCCACGGCGTCGACCGCCGCGTCGACCTCGGGTTCACCCAGGATCTGCGCGATCTGGTCCTCCACGCCGCCCTGCGACACGTCGACGGTCTCACAGCCGAAGCTCCGCGCCTGGGCGAGGCGTTCGGTGTTGAGGTCCCCGACGATGACGACCGCGGCGCCCAGCAACTGCGCCGACGCCGCCGCGGCCAGTCCCACCGGGCCCGCGCCGGCGACGTACACCGTCGAACCCACTCCGGCGCCCGCGGTGACCGCACCGTGGAATCCGGTCGGGAAGATGTCCGACAGCATCGTCAGGTCCAGGAGCTTCTCGCGCGCCTGGTCGCGATCGGGGAACTTCAGCAGGTTGAAGTCCGCGTAGGGGATCATGGCGTACTCGGCCTGGCCACCGACCCAGCCGCCCATGTCGACATAGCCGTAGGCCGCCCCGGGCCGCGCCGGGTTGACGTTCAGACAGATGCCGGTGTTGCGCTCCTTGCAGTTGCGACACCGTCCGCAGGCGATGTTGAACGGCACCGAGACGATGTCCCCGACCTCGATGAACTCGACGTCCGGGCCGCGTTCCACTACCTCTCCGGTGATCTCGTGTCCGAGGACCAGCCCCTCCGGCGCGGTCGTACGGCCCCGCACCATGTGCTGGTCACTGCCGCAGATGTTGCTGGCGAGCACCTTGAGAACGACTCCATGCCGGCACATGCGACCGACGTTGTCGGTAGCCACCCCCGGCCCGTCCTGCAGTTCAAGCGTCGGGTGGTCGATGGTCCTGACCTCGACCGCACCCGGCTTGAGATACGCGACTGCCCTGTTTCCGCTTCCGCTCATGCCTGTTCGCCGTCCCTTCGGCTCCGTGACGTCGGACGCCAGCGGCTGTGCGCAGGGCGGAGTCTGCTACCGGCCGGGCCTCCCGGCCACCCCGCGCGTCGGGACTTTCTCGAACGGCGGCGCGACCACCCGCGCGAGGCGGGAGACCCTCTTGGCCCCGGTGAGGAGACCCTCCTCGCTCTGGCGCACGGGCATGCCCTTAGGGTGTGCGCTCATGACCACGAACTCCCAGGCCACCCCGTCCTTCGCCGTACACATCCCCGACGCCGAACTCGAGCTCGAGCCGCTGGACCCGGCCCAGATCGTCTCCGGCGACCCCGTCGTGACGGGCAAGGTGCTGTGGGAGTCCGCCGACGGTAAGCAGCTGCGCGGCATCTGGCAGATCACGCCCGGCGTGGTGACCGACACCGAGGCGAACGAGCTCTTCGTCGTCGTCAGCGGGCGCGCCACCATCGAGGTCGAGGGCGGTGACGTCATCGAGGTGGGACCCGGTGACGCGGCGGTCCTGCGCGAGGGCGACCGCACGACGTGGACCGTCCACGAGACGCTCCGCAAGGCGTACCACATCAGCCTCTGAGGACGACCGGACCGGGAACGGCGGGCCCGCTCGCAGGGCTGCGACCGCGGGGACGGCACGGCCCGTCGTCCCGCCGAGGTGACGCCGACCTCCGCACAGCGGGGACGGACGCCGACCTCAGAACAGCGGCTCGGGCAGGACGCCCTCCAGCGCCAGCAGCTTCCGCTTGGTCTCCAGGCCGCCCCCGAACCCGCCGATCCCGCCGTCGCGCTCGACGACCCGGTGACAGGGCACCACGACCGGCAGCGGGTTCGAGCCCATCGCCACCCCGACGGCCTGCGCGGCGCCGGGCTGGCCGACCCGGCCGGCCAGGTCGCCGTAGCCCACGACGGAACCGAACGGAACGCCCGAGTTCAGCTCTCGCAGCACCTGGCGGTTGAACCCGGAGATCAGTGACCAGTCGAGCGGCAGGTCGAAGGCGCGGCGTGCTCCGGCGAAGTACGCCTCGACCTGGCGTATCGCCTCGGTGAGCAGGGGGGAGTCCGGTGCCTCGACGGGCGTGCTGCCCAGCCGGGACGCGAGCCGGTCGAGCGCCTTGTCCCGCACGGCGTCCGAGGCGTGGAAGACGACGTTCACCAGGCCGTCGCGGGTCGCCGCGAGGAGCAGCGGACCGATGTCCGTGGCGACGACCGCCCACACGACCTGCTGCCCGTCGGGCCCATGGCTGTTCATGCGCTCCACGGTACGGCCCGCCACTGACAACGCCCGGGGCGTGGCCGGAGGTACCGGTCCACGCCCGGGCGTTGTGCCCTGGGCCCGTCGCTCGGATCAGCCCCGGCCGCGCGGCCGGCGCGGCACGTCCAGGGTCCTGCTGACCACGTCGGGCACGTTCGTGATGACGCCGTCCACCCCGAAGCCCGCCACGCGGCGTGCGGCGGCCGCGTCGTCCACGGTCCAGGCGAACACCTTCATCCGCCCGTGCGGCCCGTGCAGCGCGTGGACCGCGGACACGTAGTCGGCCGAGAGCGAGGTGTGGTCCGGGTTGATCTGGTCGGCGAACCGCGCGTACCGGGGCAGTTTCCCGACCGCCGGCGTGCCCAGGAGCGCCGTCGTGATGCCCGGTCGCAGGTCGTGCACGATCCGCACGCTGTCGGCGCTGAAGCTCTGCACGATCAGACGGTCCCTCAGGTGCACCGGGTCGAGCCAGCCCTCGTTGCTCAGGAGCTTGAGGGTCTGCCGCTCGATGCCCGGATACAGCTCCGGGTTCTTGATCTCCAGGACGAGCTTCTGGTGGTTGTGCGAGACACGCTCCATGTACTCCTTCAGGGTCGGCACCCGCACGCCCGCGTACCGCGCGCCGAACCAGCTCCCGGCGTCGAGGTGGGCGATCTCCGCCGCGGTGAAGTCCTTGACCTTCCAGGGGGCGCGGTCGGGGTAGACCTCCTCCACGTCGGTCGTGCGTGCCAGCGAGTCGTCGTGCAGGACGACCAGTTGCCCGTCCTTGGTGCGCTGGACGTCGTTCTCGACCCAGTCGAATCCCAGCTCGGCCGCGTGGTCGATGGCGGCCAGGGTGTTCTCGGGCGCGTAGGCGGAGGCACCCCGGTGGGCGATGACCAACGGGGCCGTGGGCCGGTCGCCCGCCTTGGCGTGCGGGCTGGGCAGTATCAGAACGGCTCCCCCAAGAAGCGCGGCGGTCGTGGCGGCGGCAACGCGCGCAAGCATGCGTACTCCTTGCGTCGAGAGATAACGGACAGCAACAGAGTGACAGCAGAGAGTCAACGAATGCGGTTAGCGAGATGGCCATGAATTGAATGGAGTTGCCCAAGTCCGCTCACTTGCGCCGCACAGGTGGGGGGAGGTCGTGTTTCTTTGCCGGAAAATCGTTCGACCATTCCGGTGGGGGTCATACTCTCTGCCTCAGCCCGGTCCGCTCCCGCGGTCCCGAGGGTGGGGGCATTTCGGAGCGTTCACAGAGCGACAGCGGAAGGGCAGCCGCGCATGCAGGGCACGGTCGACGGCTTCAGTTACGGACTCGTCACACCGTTGGTGGCGTACTTCATGGCCTGCTTGGGCGGGGCACTGGGACTCCGCTGCACCACCCGGTCGATGCTCGTCGCCGGCCCGTGGCGCGCCGGCTGGCTCGCGCTCGGCTCGGTCGCGATCGCATCCGGCATATGGACGATGCACTTCATCGCGATGATGGGTTTCTCGGTCGACGAGACCCCCGTCCACTACGACCGGCCGACGACCTTCGCGAGTCTGGGCGTCGCCGTCGTGATGGTCGGCATCGGGATCTTCATCGTCGGCTACCAGGGCGCCACCGGGACGGCCCTGTTCACCGGAGGGACCATCACCGGTCTCGGCGTCGCCTCCATGCACTACCTGGGCATGGCCGGGATGCGGCTCAACGGGAACCTCGCCTACAACACGTTCACCGTGTCCGCCTCGGTCGTCATCGCCGTGGTGGCCGCCACCGCGGCCCTATGGGCGGCCGGGCAGGTGCGGGGATTCCTCTGGAGCGTGGGGGCGAGCCTCGTCATGGGACTCGCCGTCAGCGGGATGCACTACACGGGGATGGCCGCCCTCAGCGTCCATCTGCACGGCGCGGCAGGCGCCAGCCCGGCCGGGGACTCGGCGGCCTCCCTGCTCGCGCCCATGATGATCGGCCCCCTGGCCTTCCTCTGCCTGGCCGGCGTCGTCGTCCTGTTCGACCCGCTCATGGTCATGGGCAGGGCCGACTGGATTCCCGCGGAGAGCCGGCGGCCCGGCATCCCGGCCCATCCGGTCACCACGCGCCCCGCCCGCCGGACGGCCGTCCGCTCCGGACCGGACCGCGGACGCCGCTCCGGAGCACCGCAGAGCCGCTGATCAGGCCCGGTTGTCAGTGCGGGGTCGTACGGTGGATTCCATGCGGCCCGTATCCAAGATCGAACGTTCGGTGGCGCCCTTCGAGGTCGTCAGCTCCTTCCAGCCCGGCGGTGACCAGCCCACGGCCATCGCCGACCTGGAAAAGCGCATCCGCGCAGGTGAGAAGGACGTCGTGCTGCTGGGCGCGACCGGCACCGGCAAGTCCGCCACCACCGCGTGGATGATCGAGAAGCTCCAGCGCCCCACGCTCGTCATGGCCCCGAACAAAACCCTGGCCGCCCAGCTGGCCAACGAATTCCGCGAGCTGCTGCCGAACAACGCCGTCGAGTACTTCGTCTCGTACTACGACTACTACCAGCCCGAGGCCTACGTCCCGCAGTCGGACACCTACATCGAGAAGGACTCCTCGATCAACGAGGAGGTGGAGCGGCTGCGCCACTCCGCGACGAACTCGCTGCTGACCCGCCGCGACGTCGTCGTGGTCGCCTCGGTCTCGTGCATCTACGGCCTCGGCACGCCGCAGGAGTACGTGGACCGCATGGTCAACCTCAAGGTGGGCGACGAGATCGACCGCGACGACCTGCTGCGCCGCTTCGTCGACATCCAGTACACGCGCAACGACGTGGCCTTCGCCCGCGGCACCTTCCGCGTCCGCGGCGACACCATCGAGATCTTCCCGGTCTACGAGGAGCTCGCCGTCCGCATCGAGATGTTCGGCGACGAGATCGAGGCACTCTCCACGCTCCACCCGCTCACCGGCGAGGTCATCAGCGACGACGAGCAGGTCTACGTCTTCCCCGCCTCGCACTACGTGGCCGGTCCCGAGCGCATGGAGCGCGCGGTGAACGACATCGAGAAGGAGCTCGAGCAGCGCCTCGCCGAGCTGGACAAGCAGGGCAAGCTCCTGGAGGCCCAGCGCCTGCGCATGCGGACGACGTACGACATCGAGATGCTCCGCCAGATCGGCTCCTGCTCCGGCGTGGAGAACTACTCGATGCACTTCGACGGCCGTGAGCCCGGCTCCCCGCCGAACACCCTCATCGACTACTTCCCGGACGACTTCCTGCTCGTCATCGACGAGTCGCACGTCACGGTCCCGCAGATCGGCGCGATGTACGAGGGGGACGCCTCCCGCAAGCGCACCCTCGTCGACCACGGCTTCCGCCTGCCCTCCGCCCTGGACAACCGCCCGCTGAAGTGGGAGGAGTTCCAGAAGCGCATCGGCCAGACCGTCTACCTCTCGGCGACCCCCGGACAGTACGAGCTGTCGCGCTCGGACGGCCATGTCGAGCAGATCATCCGCCCCACCGGCCTCATCGACCCCGAGGTCGTCGTGAAGTCCACCGAGGGCCAGATCGACGACCTGGTGCACGAGATCCGCAAGCGCACCGAGAAGGACGAGCGCGTCCTGGTCACGACGCTCACCAAGAAGATGGCCGAGGACCTCACCGACTACTTCCTGGAGCTGGGCATCCAGGTCCGCTATCTGCACAGCGACGTCGACACCCTGCGCCGCGTCGAGCTGCTGCGGGAGCTGCGCGCGGGCGAGTTCGACGTCCTGGTCGGCATCAACCTCCTGCGTGAGGGCCTCGACCTTCCCGAGGTCTCCCTGGTGGCGATCCTCGACGCCGACAAGGAGGGCTTCCTGCGCTCCGGCACCTCCCTCATCCAGACCATCGGCCGCGCGGCGCGCAATGTCTCCGGCCAGGTCCACATGTACGCGGACAAGATCACCCCGGCGATGGCGAAGGCCATCGACGAGACCAACCGGCGCCGCGAGAAGCAGACCGCGTACAACAAGGAGAGGGGCATCGACCCGCAGCCCCTCCGCAAGAAGATCAACGACATCGTGGCGCAGATCGCCCGCGAGGACGTCGACACCGAGCAGCTGCTCGGCTCCGGGTACCGCAAGTCGAAGGACGGCAAGGGTGCCAAGGCCCCCGTGCCCGCGCTCGGCGGCAAGGCCGCGAAGTCCGGCAAGACCGCCAAGTCCGCGAAGAACGCGGACGCCGTGCCGACCGACCGCCCGGCGGCCGAACTGGCAGGGCAGATCGAGGAGCTGACGGAGCGCATGCGCGCGGCCGCCGCCGACCTGCACTTCGAGATCGCGGCCCGTCTGCGCGACGAGGTCTCCGAGATGAAGAAGGAGCTGCGACAGATGAGGGAGGCGGGCATGGCCTGACGGCCACGCCGACGGCGCCGGACCTCGGCGGATGCGCTCTGTGTTGCAAGACCGACACAAAGTACGTCCCGGGCTTCGGCGCCGTCACCGCCGCTGCGTAGGGTTCTGCTCATCCGCGGAGTCCGCGGCAACAGGGGACAGTTCGAGAGGGGAACAGCGCGTGACGGTCAACATGACCAAGGGTCAGGCCATCAGTCTGCAGAAGAACGACGGGGGCACGCTGACCGCGGTCCGCATGGGTCTCGGCTGGCAGGCGGCTCCCCGGCGCGGCCTGTTCGGCTCGCGCACCCGGGAGATCGACCTGGACGCCTCCGCCGTGCTGTTCGCGGACAAGCAGCCCGTCGACGTGGTGTTCTTCCGGCACCTCGTCAGCGACGACGGCTCGGTGCGGCACACCGGTGACAACCTGGTCGGCGGCGTCGGCCAGGGCGGCGACGACGAGGCGATCCTCGTCGACCTGCAGCGCATCCCGGTCCACATCGACCAGATCATCTTCACCGTGAACTCCTTCACGGGCCAGACCTTCCAGGAAGTGCAGAACGCGTTCTGCCGTCTCGTCGACGAGACCAACGGCCAGGAGCTCGCCCGCTACACCCTCGCGGGCGGCGGCCAGTACACGGCGCAGATCATGGCGAAGGTGCACCGCGCGGGCACCGGCTGGCAGATGACGGCCCTCGGCACGCCGGCCAACGGCCGCACGTTCCAGGACCTGATGCCCGCGATACTGCCGCACCTGTAGGCCGGTCGGCGCGCCACGCACGAAGCGACATAGGGGGACAGGCGATGACGGCCGAGCTGGTCCGGGGGCAGAACCATCCGCTCTCCCAGGTCCGACTCGAGGTCCGGGTCTCGGCCGGGAAACCGGTCGTGGCGGGGGCCACGCTCAGCGACGAGCAGGGCAGGGTCCGCGGCGTCGAGTGGGTGGCCCACCCGGGCGCGCCCACCCTGCCCGGGCTCGAGGTCTCCCAACAGGCGGCGGCCGACCACCGTCTCGCCTTCGACCTGGACGCCCTGCCGCCCGCCGTGCACCGGGTCAGCGTGCTGCTCGCGCTGCCCACCGGGACCGGCGGCCCTGTCCGGTTCGGGGCCGTCGCCGCCCCCTTCGTCGCGGTCACCGGTCTCGAGGGTGCCGAGATCGCCACCTACACCCTCACAGGCCTCGACGCCGAATCCGCCGTCGTGGCCCTGGAGCTCTATCGCAGGCAGGACGCCTGGAAGGTCCGGGCGGTCGGCCAGGGCTACGCGGGCGGCCTCGCCGAACTCCTCGGCGACCAGGGCCTTCCCGAGGCCCGACAGCTCGCCGGGACCATCAACGAAGCGGTGGTCCAGGGCCTCGCCCGTTCGGTCGCGGCACCCCCGCCGCGGACACCGGACGGCGACCGTTCCCGGCAGGCCGCCACCTCCGCGCAGGGCCCCGACCAGCCCCGCACGGGGTCGGGACCGCAGGGCGCCCCGGGCGGCACGACACCGCCCCAGTCCCCGTACGACCTGCCCGGACCGGGGAGTGTCACCCCCGCCCCGACCGGCCGTCCGGGCGGCTCCGCGCAGCCCGACCCCTCAGCCGTCGCCCAGCCGTCCTCATCGGCCGGGGGGCCCATCGACTACAGCCACCCCGGCCGCCAGACCACCGCGCCGCCACCGCCCCCGCCGACCGCGCCACCGGCCGAGCCGGGTCAGCCGGCCCGGCCCGTCGCGGGGGACGCGACCGGCTGGTCCATGGACGAGCGGCTGTACAACCAGGTGTGGGGCATGTTCGAGGACCTGGCCCGGAGCGTCGCCGCGTACCGCAGCGCCGTCGACTTCGCCGACTCCCGCATGGAGAAGGAGCTCGACCACGCCCTCTCCGACCCGCGCAGCCGGATCGGCGGCCAGGGCGACGCAGCCCGCGAGGCCGCCCGCGCCAAGCACGCGGATCTCGTCGACCAGGCCAGAGCGGCCCTGGACCGGGATCTCGCCCAGCTGACCGCGGAGGCGGAGGTGGTGGAGCCCGCGTTGCCCACGGCCTACGCGAGCTGGGACAACCCTGTCTGGCACGGCTACCGGCCGCCCATGGAGATCCCGATGGCGGTCCGCCTCGGTGACCTCTCCCTCCCCGAGAGCGGCACGCTGAGCATTCCGATGCTGATGCGGCTGCCGCTGGAGCGGGGCCTGTGGATCGACAGCGGTCGCGCCGCGCTCGACGGTACGCTCGCCGACTCCGACCAACTGCGCCGCCTCGCCATGGACACGGCCGTGGCGCATGCCGCCCGGCTGCTCGCGGTCTATCCCGCGGGCGAGTTCACCGTCCATGTCATCGACGCGGCCGGCGCCGGAGCCCCCTCGCTCGCCCCGCTCGTACGGTCCGGGGTGCTCGCGGGTCCACCGGCGGTCGGTGCCGCCGGCGTCACGGACGTGCTGGCCCGGCTCACCCAGCGCGTCGACCTGGTGCAGATGGCGTTGCGCGGGGGAGCGGCCGACTCTCTGCCGCCCGGCCTCGACACCGCCGAGCAACTGCTGATCGTCAACGACTTCCCACACGGTTTCGACGACCGCGCCGTGACCCAGCTCCGCTACCTGGCGGACGAGGGCCCGTCCGTCGGCGTCCATCTGATGATGGTGGCCGACCGGGAGGACGCGGCCGCCTACGGGCCGCTGCTCGACCCGCTGTGGCGGGCTCTGCTGCGAGTCACACCGGTGCCGGACGATCATCTCGCCGACCCCTGGGTCGGGCACGCGTGGACCTTCGAGCCCTCCCTGATGCCCGCCGGCAGCCAGGTGCTGGAGCGCGTCCTCGCGCAGGTGGCGGCGGCCCGCCGCCCCTGGGACCGCTGACCCGCAATCACGGTTCAGGAAGCTTTACCAAGCATCAGTAAAGGTCTCTGACCTGCACACTTGGTCTTTATTTTACTTAGCCCTTTACCTTTCCTTGGTGATTCGGGTACTGTCTTTCCATACGGAGGGGAGTACTCCCTACCTGCTGCGGCGTACCCGTCAATACGGATCAGGCCAGATCCCGGGGCGTCGGCCCGCAGGCTCCGGGCGCACCCAGCGCCCCGGCGGCCTCGGGTGGAAGAGACCTCCGGTAGCGACGACGCTGAAATCTGCCGTTACGTACTGCCGGAGGCGCAGTGAATGTTTCCCTGACCCTGTGGGTCCTGACCATCGTCGGGCTTGCCGCACTCATCGCGGTCGACTTCTTCATCGGTCGAAAGCCCCACGACGTATCGATCAAGGAAGCCGGAATCTGGACGGTCGTCTGGATCGCCCTCGCCGGGCTGTTCGGACTCGGCCTGCTCCTCTTCTCCGGCGGCCAGCCAGCCGGAGAGTTCTTCGCCGGCTTCATCACCGAGAAGTCGCTGAGCGTCGACAACCTCTTCGTCTTCGTCCTGATCATGGCCAAGTTCGCCGTGCCCTCGAAGTACCAGCAGCGAGTGCTCCTCGTCGGCGTCCTCATAGCCCTGGTCCTGCGCACGATCTTCATCGCCGCGGGCGCCGCGATCATCGCCAACTTCGCGTGGGTCTTCTACATCTTCGGCGCGTTCCTCATCTACACCGCCTGGAAGCTGATCCAGGAGGCGAGGGCGGACGAGGATGACGAGGAGTTCGAGGAGAACAAGCTGCTCAAGGCGGCCGAGCGCCGCTTCGGCGTCGCCGACCGCTACCACGGCACCAAGCTGTGGATCCGGGAGAACGGCAAGCGCGTCATGACGCCGATGCTGGTCGTCATGCTGGCGATCGGCACCACCGACGTCCTCTTCGCACTCGACTCGATCCCCGCGATCTTCGGCCTGACCCAGGACCCGTACATCGTCTTCACGGCCAACGCGTTCGCGCTGATGGGTCTGCGACAGCTGTACTTCCTGATCGGCGGCCTGCTCAAGAAGCTGGTCCACCTGAGCTACGGCCTGTCGGTCATCCTCGGATTCATCGGCATCAAGCTGGTCCTGCACGCGCTGCACGAGTCCGGCGTCCATGTCCCCGAGATCTCCATCCCGGTCTCCCTCGGCGTGATCTGCGCGGTCCTCGTGGTCACCACGATCACCAGCCTGATCGCCACCAAGAAGCAGGCGCGCGTGGAGGCCGAGCAGACGAAGAAGGACAGCATCGACGTCTGACCTGGCCCGACCGACCGCAGGAACCACCAGATCGGGAGCGGTACACCGTGAACTGCCGTCCATCGTCCCCGGCGTCCGCCGCCCGGATACCGAGCGCCTCCTTCCCGGAGGTGCCGGGCCCGGGCGGTGGGTCCCGCCGGACCGGGCCTGAGCGGCACACCGTCGGAGTGCGGGGCACGCTCCCGACTGGGACGATCACGGCATGATCGTTCGGCTCCGGTCACTTCTCACGCAGTGGACCGCCGCGGTGCCCGTCGTCGCGGTGGTGCTGCTGGCCCTCACCTGGGGGCGCGACCTGCCCGCCGCGGTCGTGGCGCTGGTGACGCTCGTCCTCGCCGGCGCCGTGCTCGCCGCGGTGCACCACGCCGAGGTGGTCGCGCACCGGGTGGGTGAACCCTTCGGATCGCTCGTCCTCGCCGTCGCGGTCACGATCATCGAAGTCGCCCTCATCGTGACCCTGATGGCGGACGGCGGCGACAAGAGCTCGACACTGGCCCGCGACACGGTGTTCGCCGCCGTGATGATCACCTGCAACGGCATCGTCGGCGTGTGCCTGCTCGTCGCCTCACTCCGGCACGGACTGGCCGTGTTCAACGCCGAAGGCACCGGAGCCGCCCTCGCGACCGTCGCCACGCTGGCCACGCTCAGCCTGGTCTTCCCGACCTTCACCACCAGCAAGCCCGGGCCCGAGTTCTCCACCGCACAACTCACCTTCGCCGCGGTCGCGTCCCTGGTCCTCTACGGCCTCTTCGTGGCGACCCAGACCGTCCGGCACCGCGACTACTTCCTGCCGATCACCCGGCAGGGCCAGGTCATCGACGCGGACGACCACGCCGACGCCCCGTCCCTCCGTATGACCCGCATCAGCCTGGGGCTGCTCGGACTCGCCCTCGTCGGCGTGGTCGGACTCGCCAAGGGCGTGTCGCCCACCATCGAGTCCGGAGTCGAGGCGGCCGGCATGCCGCACTCCGTGGTCGGTGTGATCATCGCGCTGCTCGTGCTGCTCCCCGAGACGATCGCCGCCCTGAGAGCCGCCCGTCGGGACCGGGTGCAGACGAGTCTGAACCTCGCCCTCGGCTCGGCCATGGCCAGCATCGGCCTGACCATCCCTGCCGTCGCCCTCGCGTCGGTCTGGCTCTCGGGGCCGCTCGTCCTCGGACTGGGCCCCACGGAGATGGTGTTGCTGACGCTGACCGTGGTGGTGAGTTCCCTGACCGTCGTTCCCGGACGGGCCACCCCCCTCCAGGGAGGGGTCCATCTGGTGATCTTCGCCGCCTATCTGGAACTCGCCATCAACCCCTGACACCCCTGACCGGTTCTCACTCGGTCGCGCGCACGATTCTCAGGCGAGGCACCGGCCGGGTCTCCGGCAGCAGGGCGAAACAGCCGAAACTCAGCAGCGCGACCGCCGTCAGATAGCCGGCCACCCCCCACGGCACGCGCTCCCCGCTCGCCACCGCCGTCGCCACGACCGGGGTGAGCGCGCCCCCGAGGACGCCGCCCAGGTTGTAGCCGACGGCCGCGCCCGTGCACCGCACCCGGGGCTCGTACAGTTCCGGCAGGTACGCGGCGATCACCGCGAACACCGCGACGAACGCCATGAGCGCCACCAGGAATCCGACGAACATCAGCAGGGGCTCGCCGGTCGACAGCAGCCCGATCATCGGGAACATCCACAGTGCGGCACCCGCGCAGCCCGCCAGACACAGCGGCCGTCGCCCGTAGCGGTCGCTCAGCAGGGCCACCAGCGGTGTCAGGGATCCCTGCACCACCACGGCGGCCATGACGCAGGTCAGCATCACCGTCCGGCTCACCCCGAGCCGGTCGACGCCGTACGCGAGCGCCCAGGTCGTCACGGTGTAGAACACGGCGTACCCGACGGCGAGCCCACCGGCCGTCAGCAGGACGAGCCGCCAGTGGTCGCGCACCACCTCGACGAGCGGCACGCGCGCGTGGTCCCCCACCTCCAGGAACCGCGGGCTCTCCGTGAGCGAGGAGCGCAGCCACAGTCCCGCCAGGGCGAGGAGCCCGGCGGCCCAGAACGGCACCCGCCAGCCCCAGGCCGCGAACTGCGCGTCGGACAGCGTCGCGGACAACAGCAGCATCACGCCGTTGGCGAGCAGGAACCCGACGGACGGACCGATCTGCGGGAAGCTCGACCACAGTCCGCGCCGCTCCGCGGACGCGTGCTCGGCCGTCAGCAGCACGGCCCCGCCCCACTCACCACCGAGCCCGAGTCCCTGGACGAACCGCAGCACCAGGAGCAGAACCGGGGCCGCGACCCCGATCCGGTCGTACGCCGGGACACAACCGACCGCCACGGTCGCGGCACCGGTCAGCAGCAAGGAGGCGACCAGTACGGGCCGTCGCCCGCGCCGGTCCCCGATGTGCCCGAAGATCATCGAGCCCAGCGGCCGGGAGACGAACCCGACGGCGAACGTCCCGAAGGCCGCCAGCGTCCCCGCCAGGGGCGAGAAGGTCGGGAAGAACAGCGGCCCGAGCACCAGGGCTGCGGCGGTCCCGTAGACGAAGAAGTCGTAGAACTCGATGGCCGTCCCGGCGAGCGAGGCGGCCGCGAGGCGCAGCATGGAGGGGGCCCTTACGGAGCGTACGTCGTGCATGCCGCGTCAACTACCCACAGTGACGGCGGGTTACGGGGGCGTGCGGGAGTGCGGCGCGGGTCAGTAGGTGACGGTGATGCGCCGGGCCGGGCCGTCGACCCGGACCGTCCCGCCGTACGGGACGACGACCTGCGGATCGGTGTGTCCGAGGTCCACGTCGAACACGACCATCGTGTCCGGGGCGTAGCGGTCGACCGCGCGGCGGACCGCTTCCCGCTGGTCGCGCACGTACCGGGCCCGGTCCGCGGGGGCGAGTGGCCGGTCGAACGACCAGGCCTTCGGGCGGCCCATGAGGAGCGCAGGGAAGCGTCCCAGCAGGCCTCGCTCGCCCATGCCGCGCAGGATCCAGTACACGTCGTCGGCGCGGGGCATGTCCTCCGAGGTCTCCAGGAACAGCACGCGTCCGTCGTACTCGGAGAGGTCGCGGGAGATCTCGCGGTCGGCCATCAGCAGCCACGACAGGATCTCCAGGTTGCCGCCCCAGGAGCGGCCCTCGACCACCCGGTCCGGGCGCACCCACGTCCAGCCCGCCCCCGGCTCCGTCCGCGGCTCGCGGGCGAAACCCTCCGGGTCGTCCCAGGGCAGGTCGACCTCGCGGAACCGCTCCGCGGGCCGCAGTTCGTAGGGCCCGGACGTGAACAGGGCGGCCCGCACGGACTCGGCGGTCAACGGGTCCATAGTGCCGGGGCGGCCGAACTCGCACATCACCGTGGCCCCGTGGTAGCCGACGATCCCCGCGTTCCACAGGTAGGCGAGGAAGTTGGTGTTGTCGCTGTAGCCGAAGAACGGCTTCGGGTTCGCCCGGATCAACTCCCGGTCCAGCAGCGGCAGCACGGTGATCTGGTCGTCACCGCCGATCGACGCGACGACCGCCCGGATCGTCGGGTCGGCGAACGCCGCGTGCAGGTCGTCGGCCCGTTCCCGCGCCGATGAGCCCATCTTCCGGGTCGTCGGGTACTCGACCGGTTCCAGGCCGAACGTATTGCGCAGCCGCTCCAGGCCCCGTTCGTACGGCAGGGGGAGCAACCCCGGCAGCCCGCTGGACGGGGAGAGTACGGCGATCCGGTCGCCGTGCACGGGCTTGGGCGGGTACACGGGCGTGATCATGGCGAGAGGATACGAGCGGTCACCCGTCCGGTGCACCGTGATAAACCGGGTGCGAGCAGCGGTCCTCGACGGGCCGGCCGACCCGAAGGACCGGAGGAACCGTGCCCCGCACCCTCGCCAACGCCCCGATCATGATTCTCAACGGGCCCAACCTGAACCTGCTCGGACAGCGTCAGCCGGAGATCTACGGCCGTGACACGCTCGCGGACGTCGAGGCGCTGTGTGCCAAGGCGGCGTCGGCGCACGGGGGCACGGTGGACTTCCGGCAGTCCAACCACGAGGGCGAGCTGGTGGACTGGATCCACGAGGCCCGTCTGAACCACGCGGGGATCGTGATCAACCCGGCCGCCTACTCGCACACCTCCGTCGCCATCCTCGACGCGCTCAACACCTGCGACGGGCTGCCCGTCGTCGAGGTCCACATCTCCAACATCCACCAGCGCGAGGAGTTCCGGCACCACTCGTACGTGTCGCTGCGGGCCGACGGGGTCATCGCGGGCTGCGGCGTGCAGGGGTACGCGTTCGCCGTGGAGCGGGTGGCGGCACTGGCCGGTGCCGGGCTGGCCGCCACCTGAGCGTCACAGCCGCCCGGCGTCCACGATCCGCTTGAGGAAGCGCCGGGTGCGCTCCTCACGAGGGTCGCCGAAGACCTCCTCGGGCGTGCCGCGTTCGAGGATCACCCCGCCGTCCAGGAAGCACACCTGGTCCGCGACCTCACGGGCGAAGCCCATCTCGTGCGTGGCGAGGACCATGGTCATGCCGTCCTCCCTGACGTCGCGGACGACGCCCAGGACCTCGCCGACGAGTTCGGGGTCGAGGGCGGCGGTGATCTCGTCGAGGAGCAACAGCTTGGGGCGTACGGCCAACGCGCGGACGATCGCGGCCCGTTGCTGCTGGCCGCCGCTCAGCCGGTCCGGGTACTCGCCCGCCTTGGCGCCGAGGCCGAGCCGTTCGAGCAGCTCACGCGCGTGTGCCTCGGCCTCCGCGCGCCCGGTGCCGTGCACCCGGCGCGGGGCGAGGGTGATGTTCTCCAGGACGGTCATGTGCGGAAAGAGGTTGTACGCCTGGAAGACCACGCCGATCCGCCGGCGCACGGCGTCCTGGTCGGCGCGCGGGTCGGTGATCTCCTCGCCGTCCAGCCAGATCGCCCCGTCGTCGACCTCCTCCAGGAGGTTGGCGCAGCGCAGCAGCGTGGACTTGCCGGACCCGGACGCGCCGATCAGCGTGGTCACGGTGTGCGGGGCGACCTCCAGGTCGACGTCCCGCAGGACGACCGCGTCGCCGAACGTCTTGCGGACGGACTCCATGCGCAGCATCGGGCCGCCGGGGGCGGGTGCCGTGCTCATACGATGCCTCCCTGGCTGCGGCGCCGGTCCATACGGGCGGTGACCCAGTCGGTGAAGCGCGTCATGGGGATGGTCAGGGCCACGAAGAGGAGCGCGGCGACGATGTACGCCGTGTAGTTGAGGCTCCGGCCCACGATGATGTCCGCCGAGCGCATCGCCTCGACCGCGCCGCCGATGGAGACGAGGCTGGTGTCCTTCTGCAGGGACACCATGTCGTTGAGGAGCGGCGGGACCTGGCGGCGTACGGCCTGCGGCAGCACCACATGGCGCAGGGTCTGCCGGTTCGTCAGACCCAGGGAGCGTGCCGCGGCCCGCTGGGAGGGGTGCACGGACTCGATGCCGGCGCGGACGACCTCGGCGACGTACGCCGCGTAGGTGAGTACGAGGCCCGCGCCGCCGAGCAGGACCGGGTCGTCGGTGACGCCCTGCAACTGCAGGGCGGGGACGCCGAACACGACGATCGACAGACAGATGATCAGCGGCAGGCCGCGGAAGAAGTCGGTGTAGGCCGTGGCGAGGGCGCGCAGCGGCCAGTACATCGGGCCCCGCAGGGTGCGTGCCACGGCTATGAGGGTGCCCAGCACCAGCACCAGGGCGCCGCACACGACGAACAGCCGCAGGTTCAGCCACAGGCCTTCGAGGACCTTCGGGAAGGCCTCCCGCGCGAACGACGGGTCGAAGAACGTCTCCTTGGTGCGCGGCCAGCCGGGCGCGCCGACGACGACCACGTACAGCACCACGGCGACGACCAGCGTGGACAGCGCGGCGACGGCGGCCGAACGGCGGGCCCGGGTGCGCCGGTGCCGCTCGCGCTCGATCCGCCGCGGCGACGGGACGTACGGGTCGGCGCCGCCTGGCATGTCACCCTCGGCGGCATCCCCTCCCGACTCCTCCTTCACTGCCGTCACTTGAGCACCGGGGCGTCGACGGCCTCGGACAGCCACTGCTTCTCGATCTTCGCGAGCGTGCCGTCGGCACGCAGGGCGTCCACGGCCTTCGTCACGCAGGAGGTCAGCGCGCTGCCCTTGTCGAGGACGAGCCCGAACTGCTCGGGCGTCCCTCCCTGGTTCTCGAACTGACCGACGATCTTCGCGTCGGTCACCTCTGCTGCCGTGATGTAGAAGGCGGTCGGCAGGTCGGTGACGATGGCGTCGACCTGGCCGTTCTTCAGCGCGGACTTGGCCTGGTCGTTCTTCGCGTACGCCGCGGGAGACCTGGTGGGCTTCACCACGTCGTCGATGTAGTCCAGGCTCGTGGTGCCGACCTGCGCGCCGAGCTTGAGGCCCTTGAGGTCCGCGAGCCCCGTCGCCTTCGCGGCCTTGGAGCCCTTCAGCGCGATGACGGCCTGCCGCACGTCGTAGTAGCCGGACGAGAAGTCCACGGCCTTCTTGCGCTCGTCGCTGATCGACACCTGGTTGATGTCGAAGTCGAAGGTCTTCCGGCCGGGCGCGAACGCCTTGTTGAAGGGCACGCTCTGCCAGACGACATCGCCGTCCGCGTAGCCGAGCTGCTGGGCCACGGCGTACGCCACCGCCGACTCGAAACCCTTGCCGTTCGCGGGCTTGTCGTCCTTGAACCACGGTTCGTACGCGGGTTCGTCGGTCGCGATGGTGAGCTTGCCGGCCGTCCGCGTCCCCAACGAGCCCTTGGCGCAGGCCTCGGCGCTGCTTCCGGAGGCCTTGCCGGACGCCTTCTCCTCCGGCTGCGGGGCGCAGCCCACGGCGAGGGCGAGCAGGACGACGGTGCCGGCGGACGCGGCGCGGGCCAGGGCGCGTTGAGCGAGATGCATGGCGGGAGAGTGACAGCGAACCGTGCCGTCTGTCGAGGTCACGGCGGTAAATGTCCGCATGGTGGGAACGGGTGTTGCAATCCTGTGAACACTTCGGGCGTGGCCGCCCCCGCACCAGGGCGGGGACGGGGTACGCGCCCGGGTTCACCAGCCCCGCGCGCGCCACTCCGACAGGTGGGGGCGCTCGGCGCCCAGCGTGGTGTCGTTGCCGTGGCCCGGGTAGACCCAGGTCTCGTCCGGCAGCACGTCGAAGATCCTGGTCTCGACGTCGTGCAGGAGACTCGCGAACGCCTTCGGGTCCTTGTGGGTGTTGCCCACCCCGCCGGGGAAGAGGCAGTCGCCCGTGAAGACATGGGGGTGACCGTGCGGGTCGTCGTAGACGAGGGCGACCGAGCCCGGCGTGTGGCCGACCAGGTGGCGCGCGGTGAGGCGCACGTTCCCCACGAGGACGGTGTCGCCGTCCTCCAGGAGGACGTCGGTCGGGACGGGGATGCCGTCGGCGTCCTCACGGCCGGCGTACGTACGCGCGCGTGTGGCCGCGACGACGTCCGCGAGGGCCTGCCAGTGGTCGCCGTGCTGATGGGTGGTCACGACGGAGGTGATGCCGTCGTCGCCGATCAGGGTGAGCAGGGTCGAGGCGTCGTTCGCCGCGTCGATCAGGAGCTGTTCGTCGGTGGCCCGGCAGCGCAGCAGATAGGCGTTGTTGTTCATCGGGCCGACCGCGACCTTGGAGATCATCAGGTTCTGCAGCTCGTGCACGTCGGCAGGGCCGCCGACCTTCACCGCTCCGCTGTACGTCATGGCGGCCAGCCTATAGCGGGGGCAGGGCCGGCAGGGGACCGCCGTCGACGGTCAGCGCCGAGCCGTCGCGGCGTCCGCAGAGCCAGCCGAGCAGGTCGGCCGCCGTGCCCCGCACCGTGACGGGCCCGCCCGTGGCGCCGCCGCCGGTGGTCCAGGCGCGGCCGGTGTCGGAGGCCAGCTCCGTCGAGGGCACGTCCGGGTGGCCGGCGAACCGCTCCACGAGGAAGTCGATCTCCCGGTCCGTGAACTCCTCCGGCAGGTCCTCCAGCTCGTACCCGACCCCGAGGTCCACGTGGTGGAGCTCGGCCTCGGCCCACCTCCGGAACGGCACCCGGGCCGCGGCGTCGGTGACGCCGTTGCGCAGTTCGACCGTGCGCGACCAGTCGGCGGGCGCGGCCCCCGCGTCCTGGAAGCGGGCCGCGCTCTCGCGGACGTCGGCGAGCTGTGCGTCGAGGGTCCGCGGAGCGTCCCGCTCGATGTCGGCGTCCCGTGCGGTCGCGGAGGCGTACATGGGGCGGCCCTCCAGGACGTTCACGAGGGCGTCCGCGTTGCGGGCGACGTGGGCGAGCACGTGCCCACGGCTCCAGCCGGGAAGCCGTGACGGTTCCGTCACAGCGGCGTTGTCCAGTCCGGCGGCTGCGCTGAGCAGCCGATCCGTCGCGGCACGTACAGATGCCAGGTCGCGCACATGATCCATCATGGGGCCGACCCTAGCCCCGCCACACGTTCGGGTGAAGGTGGTCGGCCGCCCCCGTAAATCGAATGCACGTGCTATACGCTCGTGGGCGGCGTCGGGCATGCTGGACGGTCCGGGATTGTTGTGAACCAGGGAAAGCAACCGGCGCTGTCAGTGGCTCCCCCTAGTCTGGGAAAGACGGGGGCCTGCGGCCCCTGTCACCACTCTCAAGAAAGGTGCGGACCGGCGTGGCCGACCGTCTCATCGTCCGTGGAGCGCGCGAGCACAATCTGAAGAATGTCTCGCTCGACCTCCCGCGCGACTCGCTCATCGTCTTCACGGGCCTGTCGGGGTCGGGCAAGTCCTCCCTCGCCTTCGACACGATCTTCGCCGAGGGCCAGCGGCGCTACGTGGAGTCCCTCTCCTCGTACGCACGGCAGTTCCTCGGCCAGATGGACAAGCCGGACGTGGACTTCATCGAAGGCCTCTCCCCGGCGGTCTCCATCGACCAGAAGTCGACCTCGCGCAACCCGCGCTCGACGGTCGGCACCATCACCGAGGTCTACGACTACCTGCGGCTGCTCTTCGCCCGCATCGGCAAGCCGCACTGTCCCGAGTGCGGCCGCCCCATCTCCCGGCAGTCCCCGCAGGCCATCGTCGACAAGGTGCTGGAGCTGCCCGAGGGCAGCCGCTTCCAGGTGCTGTCACCGCTGGTCCGCGAGCGCAAGGGCGAGTTCGTCGACCTCTTCGCCGATCTCCAGACCAAGGGGTACAGCCGTGCCCGGGTCGACGGCGAGACCATCCAGCTGACCGAGCCGCCCACGCTGAAGAAGCAGGAGAAGCACACCATCGAGGTGGTCATCGACCGCCTCACGGTGAAGGACTCCGCCAAGCGCCGGCTCACCGACTCCGTGGAGACCGCCCTCGGCCTGTCCGGCGGCATGGTCGTGCTCGACTTCGTCGACCTCCCCGAGGACGACCCCGAGCGCGAGCGCATGTACTCGGAGCACCTGTACTGCCCGTACGACGACCTGTCCTTCGAGGAGCTGGAGCCCCGCTCCTTCTCCTTCAACTCGCCCTTCGGCGCCTGCCCGGACTGCACCGGCATCGGCACGCGGATGGAGGTCGACCCCGAGCTGATCGTCCCGGACGAGGAGAAGTCCCTCGACGAGGGCGCCATCCACGCCTGGTCGCACGGGCACACCAAGGACTACTTCGGCCGGCTGATCGGCGCCCTCGCGGACGCGCTGGGATTCCGCACCGACATCCCCTTCGCGGGCCTGCCGCAGCGCGCGAAGAAGGCCCTGCTCTACGGCCACAAGACGCAGATCGAGGTCCGCTACCGCAACCGGTACGGCCGCGAGCGCGTGTACACCACGCCCTTCGAAGGGGCCGTGCCCTTCGTCAAGCGGCGCCACAGCGAGTCCGAGAGCGACGCCAGCCGCGAGCGCTTCGAGGGCTACATGCGCGAGGTGCCCTGCCCCACCTGCCAGGGCACGCGCCTGAAGCCGCTCGTCCTCGCGGTGACCGTCATGGAGAAGTCGATCGCCGAGGTCGCCGCCATGTCGATCAGCGACTGCGCGGACTTCCTGGGCCGGATGAAGCTCAACGCCCGCGACAAGAGGATCGCCGAGCGTGTCCTGAAGGAGGTCAACGAAAGACTGCGCTTCCTGGTCGACGTCGGCCTCGACTACCTGTCGCTGAACCGCGCGGCGGGCACCCTCTCCGGCGGTGAGGCCCAGCGCATCCGGCTGGCCACCCAGATCGGCTCCGGACTCGTCGGTGTGCTCTACGTCCTCGACGAGCCGTCCATCGGTCTGCACCAGCGGGACAACCACCGGCTGATCGAGACCCTCGTCCGCCTCCGCGACATGGGCAACACGCTCATCGTCGTCGAGCACGACGAGGACACCATCAAGGTCGCCGACTGGGTCGTCGACATCGGCCCCGGCGCGGGTGAGCACGGCGGCAAGGTCGTGCACAGCGGTCCCTTGAAGGAGCTGCTCGCCAACCCCGAGTCGATCACCGGGCAGTACCTGTCGCGGAAGCGGGAGATCCCGACCCCGGACGTGCGCCGCCCCACCGACCCGAGCCGCAGGCTCACGGTGCACGGCGCCCGGGAGAACAACCTCCGGGACATCGACGTGTCGTTCCCGCTGGGCGTCCTCACGGCCGTCACCGGCGTGTCGGGCTCCGGCAAGTCGACCCTGGTCAACGACATCCTGTACACGCACCTGGCCCGCGAGCTGAACGGCGCGAGGAACGTGCCGGGCCGCCACACGCGCGTGGCGGGCGACGACCTCGTCGACAAGGTCGTGCACGTCGACCAGTCGCCGATCGGTCGCACCCCGCGCTCGAACCCGGCGACGTACACCGGAGTCTTCGACCACGTCCGCAGGCTGTTCGCAGAGACGACCGAGGCGAAGGTGCGGGGCTACCTGCCCGGCCGCTTCTCCTTCAACGTCAAGGGCGGCCGCTGCGAGAACTGCTCCGGCGACGGCACCATCAAGATCGAGATGAACTTCCTGCCGGACGTGTACGTCCCCTGCGAGGTCTGCCACGGGGCGCGCTACAACCGGGAGACCCTGGACGTCCACTACAAGGGCAAGTCCATCGCCGAGGTGCTGGACATGCCGATCGAGGAGGGGCTCGACTTCTTCGAGGCGGTCCCGGCGATCGCCCGCCACCTGAGGACGCTGAACGACGTCGGCCTCGGGTACGTCAGGCTCGGCCAGTCCGCGCCGACCCTGTCCGGCGGCGAGGCACAGCGCGTCAAGCTCGCCAGCGAGCTCCAGAAGCGCTCCACCGGCCGCACCGTGTACGTGCTCGACGAGCCGACCACCGGTCTGCACTTCGAGGACATCAGCAAGCTCATCACGGTGCTGTCCGGCCTGGTCGACAAGGGCAACACGGTCATCGTCATCGAGCACAACCTGGACGTCATCAAGACCGCGGACTGGGTCGTCGACATGGGCCCCGAAGGGGGCAACGGCGGTGGACTGGTGATCGCCGAGGGCACGCCCGAGGAGGTCGCCGGCGTCCCGGCCAGCCACACCGGCAAGTTCCTGCGCGAGGTCCTCGACGCCGACCGGATCAGCGACGCCGCTCCGGTGAAGGCGCCGCGCAAGGCGGCCGCCAAGAGGGCGGTCGCGGCCAAGACGCCGGCCAAGAAGGCAGCCACGAAGGCCGTCACCGGCACGGCCACCAAGGCCACCGCCAAGAAGACCGCCGCCACGTCGACGGCGGCCAAGAAGGCGGCACCCGCGAAGAAGACCACGCGGGCACGCAAGGCCTGACCGGACGCCCGGCCGGGCGGACGAGCGCATCACCGACGGCGGCGCCCCGCGGATCTCTCCGCGGTCTTCGAGATGATCGAGCGGCACGGCTCGATGGGCTTCGGCAAGGGCAACTTCAAGGCCCTCTTCGAGGCGATCGAGCGCGAGCAGGAGA
>NZ_JBEZHO010000054.1:0-61741 GCF_040650615.1 Streptomyces sp. NPDC048643 | reverse complement strand
TGCCGCTGCGCCTGGCGCGCTACGGCGTCCCCCTCGCGGAGACGGCTCCCTCGGGTCTCGCCGCGGCGGGCATCGAGCCGGTGCTGCTGCCGCCCCCGCCGCAGCTGGAGGTGGCCGAGGCTGACCTCGAAACACCGTCGACCCCCACGGTACTCGAGCACCCGGAACTGACAGTGGAGGCGACCCAACCGGGCGCCGGAAACAGCGGGCACGCCCCGGAGCAGATCGAGACACAAGCAGAGGCCGCGAAAACGGCACAGCGGCGGGAGCCAACCTTCCAGGACGCCAGTGACGGCGGTCTGTTCGCAGACGCCTACCAGTCATGGATTGCCCAGTTCGTCGTAGCGCCCACACCAAGCCAGTTCGCCCTCTTCCTACGTGACCGGTTCGCCATCACAACAGCGGCAGGCAATCCACTTTCCAATGAACAGCTTTCCCCCATCGTCAGCCAGTTGCGGCACCGCTACGAATCGCACTCGATAGCTCCTGATGCCGAACCCGGCAGGAACGCGGCCAGTGAGGACCTGGCTTGGGAGGAGTTCTTCTACCGCGCCTGGCTGGACTACGCGCATGAGTACGGCAGCTACCCGGAAGCGTCCGTCCTGGCCCGGTACGTTTTCGAGCGTGACGGCATCACGACTGCAGCCGGTGAACCCCTCATCGCGGAGGATCTCCACGTCTTCGTCCAGGCCTTCCAGCAGCGCGGCTTCGCTCACAAAGCACTGCCGGTCAGCCCGACACCAACAGGCCCATACGAAACGAAGAGCGCTCCGGAATTCCCATCCGACGTGACACAGCAAGCTCACACGAGAGCAGACGCCGCGGAAGACATAGCCGGGCCGAAAGTGAGCCTATCCACCAACGATCAGCAGACAGCCGTTCGCGACGACCGCCGCCTGACCATAGTCGATCGGTACTACCTTGCCTGGAGGCAATACCAGCACGAGCGTGGCCAGGAACCTACGGACAAACAACTCTCCACAAGCCTCGCCAGCAGCGGGGTGACGGGGCGCAACGGCGCGCCTGTCAGCCCGTCAACCCTACGCCGCTACTTCCTTCACTTCCGCATCTACCACATCTGGGCAGACCACCGTGCGCGTATGCGAGAGCCCTCGCTCAAGAGCGTGGCCCAAGACTGCGCGCGTCAGGGAATCACCGCCCAATACAACAGGCCCGTCACGCACGAAGACATCGCAAGACACTCAGATGACTTCGAACGCCGCTGGCAGACCATGAGACTCACCTGACCGCCGTCCCGATCGCCGATCAGGGCGCCGTGCTTTCCGGCAGCTGGGAATACGACTTCACGCACCTGGCGATGCACCCCAAGCTAACTTGATCCTTGAACTGTGCGGGCTCGGGTGGAACAATTCATCGGCCGGATGAAGATCTACAAGATCCTCCGCGACTGCCGGCAGCACGGCGACGGCCTCCACCACGCCGTCGCCCACATGCACAACCTCTCCCTCGCATCATGACCAGAAGACCACCTCACCACCCCGACCTGCCCGAAAACAGGCTTGTGCAACACCCCTTTAGGTGCCAAACCGTTGCGGTTCGCCTGCGCGGAGCGGACTTCAGCGCCGAGCGCTGGGTACGTCCGTAGGACGGTTCACCTCCGCCTGCGCGGAGCGGACAGCGGCGAGACCGAGTCCGACTGCCACGGCGGCGGTTCACCTCCGCCTGCGCGGAGCGGACTCATCGCTGCGCCCCCTCGGCGGCGCCTGCGGCGGTTCACCTCCGCCTGCGCGGAGCGGACCCTTCGCGACCTGCAGCTCTACGCCAGCTTTGCAACTCCTTGACTCTCGTTCGCTCGTTGAAACGCGATGAGTGTGAGGCCGTCGAAGTCCTGCGGATCGCGGCGTTGAGGGCCGGCCGTGTGGAGGGTGAAGCCCTGTTCGTTGGCGGCAGGGTAGGCCAGGACGGCATTGCCGTCTGTGAGGCAGGAGGTGAGGTTCTTCCAGAGTTCTGTGCGGACGCGGGCGGAGATGGTGCCGATGTAGAGGGTGGGGGTGACTTCGAGGAGCCATCGGGTGAGAGCGCCGCGGAGGTGGTCGGGAACGGCGGTGGCGGAGATGACGGTCACGGCGGGCACCGGTCGGGACGCTCCTTGTGTGGTTCAGGTGGTGTGGTTGGGCGCGTGGTTGGTGCCGCCGGGTAGGGGGCCGGTGATGGGGTCCCAGAGGTCGACGAGTTGTTCATCGAGGTCTTCGTCGGGGGCGGTATGCGCGTCGTTGGGGGCGAGGAGGGTCTGGCGGTCGCGGACGATGCGGGGCATGAGGCGGAAGAGGCGCAGTCCGTTACGGAAGGAGCGGCGGGCTTCGCCTTCGGGGTGGGTGGAGGCGTTCAGGGAGAAGGCAAGGGGGATGGTGAGTTCCGCTTTGTAGAGGTCGGCGATGTCGTAGACAAAGGCTTGTGGTTGCCGCTGTGGACGAACCCGAGGGCCGGGGAGCAGCCGAGGGCGACGATGGCGGCGTGGACGATGCCGTAGAGGCAGGTGTTGGCGGCGGACAGTGCCAGGTTGACGGGGTCTTGGGTGTCCCAGGAGTCGGGGTCGTAGGAGCGGCGGAAGCGTCCGATGCGGTGTTGTTGGGCGAGGAGTTTGTAGCCCGAGCCCTCGACTTCTCGCTGGAGTTGGAAACCGAACAGCTGATCAATGAACTCTTCGACCGCCCCGACCGCATAGTGGACCGCGGCCGGTAGAGCGAGGCCAGCCAGCTACGCTCATTGGTAAGCGGCACGGTAGCCCCATAGCCGAGGCCGAGAAGACAATGTCCCGTCCATACCGAAGACTTGCGCGCCTGCGGACTCCTCCGTCTCAAAGCCGTTCCACGCGACCATTTAGCAAGACCGCGTCCTGCACACGCGCGCCGGAAACGGCCCGAATAACCTTCGCCCGCCTCAGTCGGCGGAGCGGATCATCACTGTGAGCGTTGGCGATGCCGCCGACGGCTGACTCTGGCCGATGTCTTCGTAGCCCCAGGCGTGGTAGAGCCCATGAACCTTTCCGTCACCGGCCGCCCGGTTCACCATGAGCGTGACGTACGACTCGTCCCGGGCGGCAATGAAGGCGTCATGGATACGTCGGGCTGTCCCCGTCCCGCGCCAGGCGTCCCGCACGCCGATCTCCTTCAAGGCCACGACAGGACGCCGGGTGTACTCCTCCGCCGGCTCCGGGGACGTGCGCTGCCAGTAACGGTCGCCGTGCTCGATGCGGTTGCCATAGGCGTAGCCGACCGGGAAACCGCCGACGTAGGCCAAGACCACTGTGAACCCTGGCTCCGCCCCGTGACGGTCCAGCCGCTCACCAAATGCGGTGACGGCGTAGTTCGGCAAGTGCAGCAGGGGCGCTCTCACCTCAGCGTATACGTCGACCACGTCACCGCGGATCGAGTCCAACGTGGTGAACATCCGGAGCTCCGTGGTGGGTGCCGAGGTCATGTGGAAGCCTTCCAGGCGTCGCGAGTGTGCTCGGTCCAGGTCTGCGCGATGGAGCTGCGTGGCGCCCGCGCACGGAGCGCGGCGCCAAATTCTTGCAGCATGCGAGAAACGCGCGCGTGCTCGGTGGCGGCGTCGGCGGGCACGTACATCGCTGTGGTCGCTGCGGACTCAAGGTCGCCTTGAGCAAGTTGGGCGTGTGCGAGTCTCGTTGTGGTGATCGCGTGAGATCGCCGCATGTGCGGCCGCAGGGTGGCAAGGCAGCGATGGGCGTGGGATTCGGCGGTCGGGTAGTCACCCAGCGCAAGGAAAGCAGAGAGCGCGAGAGAGTTCAGCTCCGCTTGGTCGTAGAAGGCGAGCAACCACACCGGCCGGTGGGCATCAGAGTCCATGCGCTGGAGGGCATCCTGCGCCTGGTCGAGCGCACGGCAAGTACCCGTGCGATCGTGCGCTGCGCCGTGGATGGCGGCTTGTCGGGCCAGACCGAGCGAGGCGAACATGGGATCCCGGCGTGTGATGTGGAGGCTGCGGGCGACATCATTCGCCGCGAAAGCCTCGCCTGGGCGCCCTATGTGCCTGTACATGGCGCCAGCGTGGCTCCAGATACGGAACTTGATCGCCTGGTCGCCAGACATCTCAGCGAGCGCCTGGGCCTCACGCATATGCGCCCTCGCGTCCGCATAGCGGCGGCCGTCGATCGCCGCCCACATGGCGGAAGAACGGAACGAAGCTGCGCACCCGTAGAGGTTGTTTCGCACGCGCTGCGTCGCGCTGCCAGCACTCTGAAGGTTCAGTGCTTCATCCGCTAGTGCGGCGGCGTGCTGTTCGATACCTCGTTGGCCGCCGTAGCGATGGTCGCTCGCAACGACTTCGGCGAAGCGTTGCTGTAGGCGGTTGACATCGTTCATGCCAATACGTCGACGCCCTGCGTTGCCGGGGGCGGCGGCTGCAGCGGCGGCGACGAGACCGCCGACGACATTGCGGCGCTTCATATCGAGGTCCTCCTGCAGTGTGGCTTGGGTGGACGATGCCCGGCGTCGTGGAACGAACCCTAAGGCAGTTGCAGGTAAGCCGCTAACAGTCTCGAGGGCCCTGCGGGTGGCCGATTTAGGCCATTGGACCCTGCCCGCCTTCCAGTCCCGGACAGAGGAGCCGTCCAGTCCGCCCGTCCGCCCAGTGAGCTGCTCAAGTGCCCTGTTCACCGCTTCAGCCAGGCTGTTGGAGCTGTGGCCGTGCTCGTCCATCCACGCCACAAGAGCCTTATTGCGCGTGGCATTCATACACACACCGTAGCGATTCACTGCCCGCCCGTCAGGTAATGCAGTAGTCAAATCACCCTAGGGGATCCTGCGAAACTCCACTCCCATCGCCCTAACCAGGCTGCTGCGCAACGGCGTTACCTGGTTACCGGCCAGCCGCTACCCAGGTGGCTACCACGAGCCCAAGCCGCACTCGTCGCGGCGCCCGACCGAGCACAGATCCCATGGGAGCCCCCCGTGAACACGCCAACGCAGCGCTCCACTGGTGCCATAGAACCAACGGCTCCACGACCGCACACGAACAAAGCCACGCTGCTGCCGCTCACGGAGGAACAGCCCCGCTTCCGCCAGACTTGGCCGCTCAAAGCCAACGACAGTGCGGCTCCTATGACCCGGATCCACCTGCGCACGTGGCTCACCGTCGTGCGCTGGATAGGCAATGTCGACCAGGCGACACGTGTTGCCAGTCATCTCGTCGAGAACGCCGCCAGGCATGGCACGCCCCTTCAGCCCGGCAACCTCGTGTTCTTGCGGGTGTTCGGTCTCTCCGACGCCAACGATCTGGCCATCGAGGTTGAGGACGCGCTGCCGGACTTCCCTGGGTTCGAGGCATTCGCCGAGCAGAGCGGCGAGGTTCGAGGCAAACCCACCGGGTTGTGGTGGGTGGCGCACTACCGCGGACGCCTGTCCTGGGACGTGACGAAAGACAACGACGGCCGAGTCGTCGGCAAGACGGTTCAGGCCATTATCCCCGCTACCTGGGACGGTTCCGAATGACGCGCACCCCACTCCCTCATCGCCCAGCATCGTGGAACGGCAGAGCACCGGCCGCGCGAGCCGAGTTCACAAGTCGGTCCGAGGTCATCGCGCCCGAGGACATCGCAACAGACATGCACGACCTCGCCGCCCGCGTGCGGAACCTGATGGACCTCCACCGCGGTGCCCCACTTAAGTTGCCGTTAGGAGGACGCTTCTTCGACATCGTCGTCACCGCGAACGGCCCCGAAGCCTACGCGGTCATGAGTCTCCTGGACGAGGTGCAGCACGTTCCCGGCCGGCGCTCCGACGTCCCTTCGTGCGGACCGGTGATCGAGGATCACGAGCGGGGATGGCTGATCTGGCTGGTCCCTCCGGGTACGCACGCGGTCTGGGAACCGCACCGGTACGGCACGTGTCTAGGCGCCCCGTATGAACTCGCCCTTCCAGCCATGACCCAGACAGAGCCCCCAGGCCCTTACTGGCTGCGTCCGTGCCGTGGAGACCGCCTGGTACCCCACCACCCGCTGCGTGACTTCCTGGACCGCTTCCAGCCCGGCCCGATCCCCCATGAGGAACTGCTGGGCCGGTTCGTGAGCTCCATCTCCTGATCTCCGCGCTCGGCGAAGGTGCTGCCACCTCGGACCCTTCGCCGCGCGCGGTTCCACTCCCCGGCCCCGAGACATCTGGCCTGGCTCCCCTCAGTGGCAGGGGCCCGACTGTGAGGGACAACGACGTGACCACGGACAGCGCACAGTCTTCCCTTTCCCAATCTCTCGCCGATGGACGTCTTGAAGGCCTCCGCAGCCGGTACGAGCAGGAGGTCACCGATGGAGCCTCGCGCACCCTGCGCGTCGCGCCGTACGTGCTGGCTTCATCCGTTGCCGAGCGTCGCGTGGACCTGGAACTGATCGAGGCCCACGTGCTTAAAAAGGGCTGGCAGGTTGCGCTGACCAGTTTCGCCGACCTCGGGCAAGCCCCACCGGTAACCGACCGATGCGGCTTCAACGAGGCCTGCCGGTACGCGACGCAGGGCTTCGCCCACGGCATCGTCGCCATTAGCCGGCAGGCCATCACGACGGACAACGCCGTCTACGAAGAGCTCCTCGACTTCCTACGCCACCGCGGCGTGTTCCTGGCGTTCCTGCCCAGCGCCGATGACGCCTGACAGGTTCCCGCTGACTCCCGGCATGACGCTGCGACCGTGCTCCCTCACGGCTGACCGCGCCATGCCGGGCCCACTCCCTGGGCCGTCTCGCCTCCCCCGACGAGGCGGCCCAGGGTCCCCATCAATGCTCTGGAGGCCAGCACGCATGCAAAAGCTGACCAGCCCCGTTGGAGCCGACGCCGTCGACTTCACAGCCCTGAAGAACTTCGCTGCCCTACGCGGACAGCTTCGCGTCTCCTTCACCCCGCGGTGCAACATCGCATGCTGGTTCTGCCACAACGAGGGCGACGTTCCGCCGCCGCTGACCAAGGTGGATCGCTCACAGCAGCCGAGGGAGCGCGCCCTGACCCCGGACGGCTACCTAAAGTTGCTGGACTACCTGATGAACGCTGGCCTGAAGCGCGTCTACTTCACCGGTGGCGAGCCGCTGACGTCTCCCATGGCCAGGCCGATTCTCGAAGGCCTTCCCGAGCGCGGCCCGGACGCCTCGTACACGCTCATCACCAACGGGACCCGCGTCCGCACGCACCGCTCATGGCTCTCCCGGGTTTCTTTGGACAAGGTGAAAGTGTCGCTGCACTACTTCTCCGATGCGAGCCTGCGGGCCATTGCCGGGACCCGTATCGGAATCGACACCGTCCTGGACGGTGTCGAGGCGGCTCGGGAGATGTTCCCTCGGGTCGAGCTGAACACGCTGCTCCAGAAGGAGAACGCTCACGAAGTAGAGCAGATCCTTGACTTCGCCCTGGAACGTCGCCTGCCCGTGCAGTTCATCGAACTGGTGGGGACAGACTTCAACGAAGCCCGCGCGGGCTCGGCCGTTTCGGCCGACGCAATCTTGAACTACCTGCGCACCCTCACCACCGACGAATCCGTCGAAGTTGTCGGGGTCGGTCAGGGCCGACGGGTCTTCCGCATCGACGGCATAGAGATCGATGTGATCCACCGCAATCTTGGCCGGCACCACGTCGGCCAGTGCGGCACCTGCCCCCTGCGGCCGCAATGCGTCGAAGGCTTCTGGGCTCTGCGGGTGGACCACAACGGGGGCATCCAACCCTGCCTCCTGCGCGATGACCTGCGCCTGAACGTGAACGAACTCCTCAACGACCCGGACCGCCTGGTGTCAGCCGTCGCCGGACACATCACATCCTTCACCGAGGGGACGCTATGACAACTTTTCCACCGCCCTACCAGCCGTACTACTACGAGAGCGCTCCGAACCCGGTCGTCGTCCTCGAGGGCGTCTCCGGCATCGGCAAGTCCACCCTGGCCGAGATACTCGCCATGCGGCTGAGCGCAACCCGCCTGCACACGCTGCCCGATCCGCACACCGGACTGTCCTCGACCGTCAACCGGCGACTGCGGCCACTCCCCCAACTGGGGTTTTACCTCTCAGGGCTGCTCCACGCATCCGACCGCATACGGGAAGCCCAAGCGCACGGGCCGGTAGTGGCGGACCGATACATGTCCTCCGTCATCGCCTGCCACGCCGCCGTGCACCGCGTCCCCGTCGACGTCGTGAACACGCTCCTGAAACCCTTCCAGTCCTACCTGGCACCGGCCACGCGCACCTACTACCTACGCTGCTCGGAAGAAGCCCTGCGCGCGCGGATGACCACCAAATCAGACCTGAAAAGCGACGACACCGATCTCCTCACCATCCCCGACCGGCTCCATCGGCTCCTCGACAACTTCACCCAGGTAGCGGAAGACGACGACACCGCAGTCTGGCTCGACACCGACGACAAGACCCCGCAAGAGCTCGCCGACTGGGTCCTCACCGATCTGGAGAACGCCCGTGCTTAACCCCATCGACACCGGCGCCGTCATCCGAGACGGGGGCGCCGTTGGCCGCTACCCCGACCAGATCCACGGAGCCGTCGGCTGGTGGATGGGTTCCTGCCTGGTCGTCACAGCCAAGGCATCCCGTCTCGCCGTGGCACACGACGGGCACCCGGTCAGCATCGAATTCGCCGACCGCCTGTGCCAGGGCGCCACCCACGCACAGCACTACGCCTGCACCGTCCGCTACCTGCACCAGCGGCCCGCCGAGGAACTCCTCGCGGAGGCGAAAGCCTACGAGGCGCCCGCAGCGTGGGTGTCAACGCAGCCCTCTGCGCCCGGCGACACCGTCCACATCCGCCTCTACACCGCGCACGGTGTCCTCCTGGACGAGACCAACGGGCTCGCGAACATCCGTGACCTCATCGACCGGGACCGCGTCCCCATCCCCGTCAACACCCAGGCCCAGGGCAAAATCGTGCCCTGGCCTGCCGCGTCGCCTGAAGGGTCCTGCCCGTGATCGATGCAGCCCAGATCATCGAGTCCGGCACCAACATCCTTTTCGTTACACTCGACTCGCTGCGCCACGACGTCGCCAGCATGGCCCTCGCGGAGGGCCGTACGCCCCACCTCGCCGAGGTCCTGCCGGGAGGACAGTGGGAACGCCGGCAGACTCCCGGCACGTTCACCCTGCCCGCGCACATGGCGTTCTTCTCCGGCTTCCTGCCGAAACTGCCTCAGCCTGCGCAGCCGACACGCCTCTGGGAATGCCGCCCACCGGCCTTCAAGGAAACTCCGCCGGAGACGTTCGTATTCGACGCACCAAACCTTCTCAACGGTCTCGCCACTCACGGCTACCGCACCGCATGTGTCGGCGGAGTCACCTACTTCTCCGCGGAGACGCCCCTCGGATCAGTACTGCCCGCCATGTTCCATGAGGCCCACTGGCGACCTGAGTTCGGCTCCCCGGAAATCGAGTCCACCCGACACCAGACAGACCAGGCGCTCGACATCGCCGACCGCTACTCCGGTCTGCAGCCGCTGTTCCTGTTCGTCAACGTCTCCGCCACCCACGTCCCCCACGCCCACTACATAGGCAACAGCACCGACAGCACCGCCTCTCAGACCGCAGCCCTCGCCTACGCCGACACTCACCTGGGACGTCTCCTCGACGGGCTTTCCGCACGCGGGCAATGGCTCGTCATCATGTGCGCCGACCACGGAGACGCCTACGGCGACGACGGCTTCCACGGCCGCGGCATCGCCCACCCCTCCGTGTGGAACGTTCCCTTCGCCGCCTGGATACACGGCTGACCGCTACGCTCCCTCCCTATGAACGACGGATCAATGCGCGACGCCTCCGTGACCGTGGCACGCGACGCAGACGGCCTGGTGGCACTGCTGAGCGCAGACTTCCCAAACCACGGAGGCGAGTACCTTTTCCTCCCCGGCGGCCGCCACGAAGACGGCGAAACGGCACTGGACTGCGCCCGCCGCGAACTGCGCGAGGAAGCCGGCGTGACAGCAGAGGAATGGCGCCCGCTGGGCTCCCACGTCATTACCCTCGCATCCACAGCACGCGTCCACCTGTTCGAAGCCCGCCGCCTGACACTCGGCGCCCAAGAACTCACAGAAACAGAGCAGGACTTCAAGCTGATGTGGTGGCCCATGACCGATGCGCTCCAGGCCATCCACCAGGGGCGGTTCCTCCTCCCCGCCGGCCCGCTAGCGCTACTCCTTGCCGAACGCTGACCGCTCGGCATTCCGCGACCTCCCGCCACGCTGCCCTGCCCGCGTGACGCCGATCAACGAACGGCACCACGACCAGATCGCCCCCCACAAGCCGTAGCCGCTCGACGCCACAACGCGCTCCTACCCGACGGCGCCCAGCAACACCATCACGAACAAGCCAACCGCCGCCCGCGCGCTCACCGACCAGAGCCGCGGCCAGGGCACGCTCAACGGCCACACCGAGTGGATCTCCGCCTTCGAACCCACCGGGACCACGCTCGCCCACCTCTCCACCCACGCTGACCTGACCCGCGGCCTGCGCGCCGTCATCGCGAGGCAGTCATGAGATCGAGTGAAAACACCGACTCACACCAGCATCAGGCTCCACGGCCCCTAGCGTCACCGCGGTGAACACTCATACACTCACCGCCCCCGAGGCCGACGCCGAACAGCTCCGCAACTCCTGGTGGATCAGATCCAGGCCGACGGCCACGCCCGCACCCCCGCGATCGAAGCAGCCCTGCGCACCGTGCCCCGGCACCTGTTCGTCCCCGGTACCTCCCTAGCCGACGCCTACGCCGACAGACCGGTCAACGTGAAGTACGACCCCATGGGTACGTCGATCTCCTGCGCCTCCCAGCCGGGCATCGTCGCACTCATGCTGGACCAGCTCGAAGCCCAGCCGGGCGAACGCATCCTCGAAGTCGGCGCCGGCACCGGCTACAACGCCGCCCTGCTCGGCCACCTCGTCAGCCCTACCGGACACGTCACCACCATCGACGTCGACGACGACCTGGTCGAAGGCACCCGCGTCCACCTCGCCGCCGCCGGTGCCACCAACGTGGAGGCTCTGACGCGCGACGGCGCCCTCGGCCACGCCGACGGCGCCCCCTACGACCGGATCATCGCCACCGTCGGCGCGCACGGCATCCCTCACGCCTGGCTCGACCAACTCACCGACGGCGGACGGCTCGTCACCCCGCAGCGGCTCAAGGGCAGCGTCTCCCGCTCCATCATCTACGAGAAGCACGACGGACGGTGGCTGTCGATCGGCTCGGAGATGAACACATTCATGCCGCTGCGCAGGGGCATCGCCGACGACGACCGGCGCACCGTCCCGCTCTGTGCGGACGGTGCCGTGCGCCTCCAGGCCCCGTCCGGGCAGGCACTCGACGCCGACGCCCTTGCCGACGTCCTCGACCACCCGCGCGTCGAGGAGTGGACCGGGATGACGGTCCGCGCTGGGGAGTCGCCGGAGTGGATGGAGGTGTTCGTCTCCTGCGTCCAGCGGCCGGCGGCCGCTACGCCCACCTCATCGGCCACAACGACGAGGCACAGCAGGCCACCCGAACCGCCGTCGAGATCCTGGCGAACGAACCCGACTTCCCGGGCCGCGCACACGTTCAGGCCCAACTTCTGACGGAGTACCTGAATGTGAGAAGGCAACACCCTGAGGGCCAGGAGACTGCGGAGGCAATGGCACAAGCCCGTGCCCTCCTCCAGGACGACAAGCTTCGAGAGGACGCCCGAGGCCAGGCTCTGCAACGCATTCTCGACGATCTCGACCGTCAGCGCTGACAGCGAGACGGTGCCGAATCCGAAAGCGCCCTGTCCGCGCATGCCCGGGCTCAGCCGCTGACGGCGCGCCGAACTCGGCTACCAGTTCTCGCCGGTGGCAAGCCCGACGGTCCGCGCGCTGAAGCCGGTCGCACGGGTGAAGGGTGATCCGCACGCCGTCGTCGCGCAGCGAGCGGAGCGCGCCGCTCCGAGCTCAACGACCGATAGCTGGAGATGACAGCGGGCAGGCGGCTGCTCACAGGCCGGTGACGGGCTGCCTCGCCAGTACGTGGGCGATCTGCCAGAGCCGGCCGCCACGGGACGCGTTGACGAGCACGACGTCTTCGGGGCGGAGGAGGGAGTTGATAGGCGGCGGCGGTGACGTTGTCGCCGACCAGCGCGATGTCCGGCACCCCTGCCGCGCCTGCCGCGAGGGCGAGTTGCCTGGCCTTGTCCCCGCCGACCGCCACGCCGAGGTCGACGCCCGCTCTCGGCTGTCATGCGCCCGACCTCGCGGTGGGCTTCGACGGCAGCGTCGCCCAGTTCCAGCATCTCTCCGAGTACGGCGATGCACCGGCCACCTGCGGCCTCGATCGTGTCGACGGATCCCGAAAGTGGATCGTCGGGTCGAAGCCAGCTCGTAGCCGCGGAGGAGGACGAGATGCCCGCCGACGCGGCCGTCGTCGGGGAACTGCGCCAATGTGATCCTGCAGAACCCCGACTGCTTCAGCGTTGAGGACCGAGCCTCTGCCCAGACGATCCTCGACACGATTGACGATGGCTGATTCTCAACTGGCAACGTCGTGCGGCACCACGTCACCCGCGAGCAGCAATTCCCCTAAACCGCCCGCACGCTAGGCCACCCACCAGCAGACTGCCCCCTACGGCACCAACCTCGGGAGACCCGCATATGGCCAACCCTTACCTCACCCAGCCCCTCACCCCGGCGCGCCCTCGCATGTTCAACAGCACCTTCGCGAAGGTGATCTGGGTCCTCGTCCCGATCGTCACCGCCGGTCTGGCTGCGGCTGTGCCGTTCGTCGTCGCCGCGGTGAAAGGCGTCGTGAAGCCCTGGCTCGCCATCACGTGGGCTGCTGTCGAGATCGTCCTGTACTCGACCGCGTTCGCGATCAGCCCCAAGCCGGATGACACGAGCCCTGTGCCGGGGTTCCTGCTGGTGCTGCTGATCATCGGGGCGGCGACGCATACGGCGCTCCTCGACAACGACAAGATCACCATCGGGAAGTAGCATCCCGCTTCACCCAACGCCCGCCCCACATCTGGGGGTGGGCGTTCGCACATCTAAGGCAGCACTGGCCCGGCCGGCCCGTGGGGGTCACCCGGGGTACGGCTCACACGCCACTCCGTCTCCGTCGCGATCAAGTTCGGACCGGTAACCCGGATCTCCTCGGTGAAGGGGTGCCGCGCCGGCGGCGCGCGCCGCGTCGGTCCCAGGCCCGCCGACGGGCATCGAGTTCCCGGTGGTCGGGTCGCGCCGCGCGGTCTGCGTCCAGCCGGGCGTGGCGAGCGCCGCATGAACGGACACCTGGAGCGAGTCCGCACCGCCTCCAAGAAGATCGTTCGGCCGAAGCTCATGGAGCCTTTCGCCGCGTAGGCGACCGCCCTTCACGGCCACAGCTCGTACGAACAGCCCCGACCGGATCCCGGTCGGGGCTGTTCGTTGTCGTGCCTGTGGTCAGGTGAACTTCACGCGTCGTGGTGGTCGGGGCAGGTCTCCGCCGCGGCCCGCTTCCGTGGTGGGTTCGGCGGCGCTGCGGTGGGCGATCCGGAGTCCGTCGTGGTGGGGCCACCAGTAGGTGCGGTGCGACTTTGACGTCGTCCCGTCGGTGTCCATCAGCACCTGGTAAGCGACCCGGCCGTCAGGCCAGTTCTGGCGGGCGGTCACGGGTGCCCACCTCCAGCTGCCCTTCTGGCGTACCCACAGGGCGGGCGGATCGGTGAGCGGCCACCTCCACACGGTCGGCTTCGGGCCGTCGCCGTCGCGCCACGGCCGTGCCTCCACCGGGTCACCGAGGGCCGTCACGGTCAAATCCCTGCGTCGGGGTAGATGCGGCGGCGCATGCGGCTGGGGTCGTACCAGCCGCGCCCGCAAGCAAGCGGTGGACTCTGTGTACCGGTCCCCGCCGACGCTGTGTCAATGGTTTGCCTGACACCTGCCTGGTCGCGTGCTTTCATATGAGATGGGAAAGCTAGGCATAGGGGGATCTGTGCCATCGGGGGGATTGAGTGTCGGAAAATTTCACGTTCCACAGTTATGGCAATGACAGCAAGCAAATCGGGCATGTGGCAGGCGACGTGAACATCGGGGCGAGTCACGGGGCGCAGCCCTCTCTCGCCGACGGTGTGACGGCATTGCGCCGCGCCTTGGACGCGGCCCGGGAACAGGACGAGGTCGACGCGGCCACGTATGCGGACGCTCGCCAGGCTCTGGACGAGGCGGCCCAGTTCGCCGAACCTGACGACGAGGAGCAGCGGAACGCCTTAGTTCGTGCCCTGCGCAAGGTCCGGGGCTTGGTGGAGAACGTCAGCGGGCTGGCCGGCGCCGTGGCCGGTCTGATCGCCGTGGTCACGGGGCAGCGGTGAACCAGCCGCCGGGCGGTTCGAACTTCAACTTCAATGCCTGGGGAAACTCCTGGCAGTTCGGGGTCGTCCACGGAGACGTGTTCATTCCAGGTCCGCACGCCACCCCGCAGGAAAACTTCGAGGCAGGTGTTCGCGACCTCACCAGCCACAATCGGCTCAGCGCCCTACGGCTGCTCGACAAAGCCTTCAGCGCGGGACGTACCTCGGAGCGCGCCTATTACCTGATGCTGGCCGTGCTGAGCGATCAGCCCTACGAACTTCTCGGACCAAAGGACATGGAGCGCCTTCACCAGGCGGCGGCATTTGCCACCGACGGCGGCCGGTCCCAGAGCCAGGAATCTCCGGAACACTACGGGACCGCGATTCACGTCATCCTTCAGCTCCTGGTCCTGGTAAGCAAGGGATCCGGCGCGTCGGAGGAAGGTGAAGGCGTCTTCTCGTTCCGTGCCGCGGTCGAGGCACTCCCCGAAGCGCGGCGTTCCGAGTTCATGCGGCACCTTCAAATGATCATGAGCGGCGCGATCCGAGACCGTCTGGATGCGGCAGACGCGGCTCTCGTGCGGGAGAAGCGCCGCGCCAACGCTCGAGAAACCCGGGCGCCCAAGTTCTTTCTCCCGGACCCTGTCGAACCGAAGCAGCGCATAGCCGTTCCCGCCGGCCTGACCACGACGGATCAGGTCGCGTTGGCGGCCGCGGCAGTTCTGGGCGTCCTCGGCTACGTCCTCGCTCTCTCCGTACTGTTCCAGGGACGCGTAGCAACAGCCCTCTTCGTCACGTTCTCCTGTTGCGGAGGCGGGGCTCTTGCTGTGTGGTACGGCATGGAGCGGCGCTGGCTCAGTGACCGTCTGACAGAGGAGGACGGCCGACATTTTCCGGCCGGGTCGGGGCCGCAGCAGTGGGGTCAGCTCGCGCAGTACGGCGCGGTTCCCTTCAACGTGGCGGTTGTGCCCGGGGCCTATCGCATCGCCTGGCCGCATCAGCAGTTCGAGAAATTTCACACGGACGTCACGAAGATCATTTCTACGGTGTTCGCCCTCCAACCGTACTCGGGTGAGGACCCGTCAGCCTGGAATCAGCACTCGGCGGGCGTCCGGATGACCCTCGCCAACGAACTGACCATCGCTTACGGCGGCACTCACAACACGGTCGGCCTGGAATGGCTCGTCCTGATGCATGCTCAGGAGGCCGTGTACGCCTGGCGTAACGGCACACTTTTCGACTACCGGCGGCGACTGCGTGTGCCGGTGCACATCTCCCTCGCCTTTTGGGCAGGCATCATCTGTTTCGGTATCGGAGCTCTCACCGGCGCGGTGGATCTTCTCATGATCGATGCCGGCGCCGGACTGGGTGCGGCACTTCTGCTTGCGGGCGCCGGAGTCCTGACGTTCAAGGCCGGCTACGCGGTGTTCGCCAAACGCCGCACCCATGCTGCGGACCTCCGCTCGTTCGGCAGCAGGTACGCGACGGAGCTACAAGTCTGGCGCCAGTGGCGTGATTTTCTCTCCGACCGTCCCACGGACAATGAAATGGCTCAGTGGCTCGACTACGACCTCCGCGCCTTGCGCCGGGAATCCCTCGAGCACTACGGCCTCACCCACTACGACGTTCGCACGTACCTCTTCGTCACCGAGGCGGCCCCCGGATGTATCCGCGCACGGGCGCGCTGCGGCCCGCCACGCTATTCGTCCTACATCATTCGTCTCTTCCTGCTCACAGAAGGCGGCGTCCGTCAGCATGAATGGACAATGGACTTCGGAACCGCACAGCACAGCAAAGAAGACCGGACGACCTTCCGCTACGACGCGATCGGCTCCGTCGCGGTCACACAGGTCGGCATCCGCGGCCTCGGGGACCGCCGAAGGGTCGTCCCTCTCGACACGGACACCGTCACGTCAGGTGTGCGTCCGCAGGACGAGGTCATCCTCAGCCAAGCACTGCGCCTGTCCCTCCTCAATTCTGAGACGATCCACATCGTTGTCGAGAATTTCCATGACTTCCTCGGGCGCATCAAAGAAGACCCTCAGTACCTGTATCAGCTGGCTCTTGACTCGTCAGGCGTTTCCACCGCCCTTCGTATCCTTGAGTCCGTGGCAGCCGAAGGCCGCGGCTGGTTCGACGCTCAACGGGCCTCCCTGCATCGTCGACTCAGAAGCGGAAGCCTCATGGGCTCCGCGGACTTCGGCGCCGCTGGCGCAGGACGCCCCGCGCTGAACGCGGTTGACCCTGGCAATCATTCGCCCGACAGAGGTCACACGCGCGACCGGGAGGAAGACCCGGGCGACGACGGTTCGAGGAACCGCGATGGTTAGAGCTGTGGCCGGATCGGTTCACCGGGTTGGCGGCACCCTCCGCTGAATGAGCCCCGTTATCTTTTTCGCGGTCCTGCAACGGGGCCGCTGGCCTCCGGGCCCGGTATGACTGTGTCCCCTCTGTCGAAGCGATGACCTGGGGGGTGGTGTCGCCGGGTCCGGAAGGTGCCGTCGGAGACGCTGATGAGAGGTCCGGCCACCGCCTGGCCCGGCGCAATGCCGGACAGTTCGCGGGCGGCAGGTCTGCATAACGTGGATGCGCGAGCACGGTGCCACCGCCGGTCAACCACCGTGGAAAGGGCGCGATGTTAGACACCGGAGAAGTGGGTGTGTTCCTCGGTTTGGACGTCGGCAAGACAGCTCACCACGGCCACGGGCTGACACCGGCGGGCAAGAAGGTCTTCGACAAGCCGCTTCCCAACAGCGAACCGAAACTGCGGGCCGTCTTCGACAAACTCACTGAGAAGTTCGGCACTGTGCTGGTGATCGTCGACCAGCCCGCATCGATCGGCGCCCTGCCCCTGACCGTCGCCCGGGACGCCGGCTGCCAGGTCGCCTACCTGCCCGGACTCGCGATGCGACGGATCGCTGATCTGTACCCCGGCGAGGCGAAGACCGACGCGAAGGACGCCGCGGTCATCGCGGACGCCGCCCGGACGATGCCTCACACCTTGCGCTCGCTGGAACTGACCGACGAGATCACCGCCGAGCTCACTGTCCTGAGGGGCTTCGACCCCGACCTCGCCGCCGAGGCAACCCGCACCAGCAACCGGATACGCGGTCTGTTCACCCAGTTCCACCCCGGCCTCGAGCGTGTCCTTGGCCCGCGACTGGACCACCGGGCCGTCACCTGGCCCTCGAGCGATTCGGATCCCCGGCCGCCTTGAGGAAGGCCGGCCGCCGCAGACTCGTCGAACTCATCCGGCCCAAGGCCCCGCGGATGGCACAGAGGCTGATCGACGATGTCTTCACCGCACTCGATGAGCAGACCGTCGTCGTTCCCGGCACGGGCACCCTCGACATTGTGATCCCGGCCCTGGCCGCCTCGCTCGCAGCGGTCCACGACCAACGCAGGGCACTCGAAGTCCAGATCAGCACCCTGCTGGAGGCCCACCCTCTTCACCGGTCCTGACCTCGATACCCGGAGTCGGCGTCAGGACCGCCGCCGTCCTGCTGGTCACCGTCGGCGACGGCAGCGGCTTCCCCAGCGCCGCCCACCTGGCCTCATACGCCGGCCTCGCCCCCACCACCAAGTCGTCAGGCACCTCGATCCACGGCGAACACGCACCCCGAGGCGGAAACCGACAGCTCAAACGGGCCATGCTCCTCTCCGCCTTCGCCTGCATGAAGGCCGACCCCGCCTCACGCACCTACTACGACCGCCAACGCGCCCGCGGTAAAGCCCACACCCAGGCGCTTCTCCGGCTCGCTCGCCAACGCATCAGCGTGCTGTTCGCCATGCTCCGCGACGGCACGTTCTACGAACCCCGCCTCCCCCAAGCGGCGGCTGCATGAACCAGCCCACGGGCACATCGGTTCAGGTCAACAGCTTGTGCCGTCTATCCACGCCGAGATCTCCGCGGCACCCCGCCGGACAGTTTCTTCCTGGTCCCGGGCGAGCTTCCCGCAGGCCGCAGCGACGTCCGGCGCACCGTCCGGCCCCACGAGCGCGTCATGAACCCCGGTCTGCAGCCAGTCAGCCTGGCTGCCGTCAGCCTCGACAACCGCGAGAGCGATGAGCCTCACCGCGGCCGCCGTCCCCACACGGGCCAGGGCCTCTGCCGTCTGTCGCATCACCGCAGTGTCCTCGGCATCCAGCAGCAGCCCCACCAGCACTTCCGCAACTTCAGGAACATCAGCGAAGGAACCAAGGTCACGCCCAGCGCGAGCACGTTGCCTCCACCAAGGAGACGACGCCTCAGCCAAGGCCGACTCCAACCCACCCATCATCTCTGGCACGACCAGACAGTCTCATGCCCCACGGAGAAGATCGAACCTCGGGCCAAACCTGACCACACGCTTGACGAAGAACATAGAGGCCCCCCCGCTACGACGAGGAGCTGGCACAGCGCAAGCTCGAGCGGGTTGCCGAGAAGGAGCGGTGGGCCACGAAGCCGCCCGAGCCGGAACCCGTGCCCGAGGTGGCGCCGTGTGAGCGGTGCGGGAGGCCGATCACCGGCGGCCCGTACAGGCAGGACGCCGCGGAGTTCACTCTGCCTGAGGACGGCCGGCACTGCCCGACCTGCCGCAGCGACCTTCGCAGCACGTATCCGGCCCTGCGCCAGGCGCTCTTGGGCAATCGCCAGCGCGGCAGGTAGCCCGGCCCCGTCCAGAGCGCGGCCGGGACCGGGCCACGGCCGAAAACCCTAACCCGGGCAGCACAGTGTCGAGCTCTCAGCTGTCGCGCACCCTGGCGTGGGAGACGTGGTGCGGATGCGCGACGTCCTCTGCGACGACAGCCGAAGTGACCGGACACGTGCCGGGCGGGCCCGTGCCTGCGAGGAGCGCTTAGTGAGCGGTCAGTTCAGGCTTGGGCTGGGTCTTTCGCCCCAGGACCAGCCGTGGTCGGACATGCTTTCTTAAGGCTGGACAACGCCCGGCTCTCCGCGCTGCTCAGCCGAAAGCCGAGAAGGTGCGTTGGGAACGCCGCACTGCGCTCCAGTCCAGCGCCTGCCGCGCCTGGGCCTGCGTCTGCTTGGCGACCTTCCTAGTTTCGGCCAGCACGTCGCCGCGCTCCTTGACAAGCCGGTCGTAGATGGGCGGGTGCTCAGATATCTCCGCTGTGCTCATGACGCCCGATCCTCCCCGCTCCCCGATGATCTGTCACACCCGATAGCGAACCGGGCGGAGGCTTCGCCGAGAACGGCCGCTGCAATGCCCGCCAGTATGTCCTCGCACACCCGCGGACGGAGCCCTCCGGCCGCACGCATCCGAGGGGTGCAACCGGATCCTGTGCGCGGCGCCCGTCTAACGATCTTCACGTCCGACAGACACGATCCCCTGGGGCCGGAGGAACTACGACCCGGTCAGTTTGCGGTGTCTGTCGGAGTGTCGGCAGCGGTCGCTGCGGGGATGGCATGGCTGATGACGAGGCGGGCTTTGCCCTCCGCCAGATGATAGACGAGTCCGACGA
Source organism: Streptomyces sp. NPDC048643 (assembly GCF_040650615.1). Lineage (NCBI taxonomy): Bacteria > Bacillati > Actinomycetota > Actinomycetes > Kitasatosporales > Streptomycetaceae > Streptomyces > Streptomyces sp. NPDC048643. Next base: position 42,004 of record NZ_JBEZHO010000054.1, on the reverse strand, counting down.
CGCCGACGTGGTTTTGTGTCACCTGTTCGGCAAGGCCGAGGGAGCGGTCCAGGAGTAGGTCGACGGTGTGCCGTATGTGCGTGTCGATCATGTCGCTGTCGTTGTGCAAGCCGGCTGCTTGGGCAGCCAGGTCACTCGGAGTGACGCGCTCGACGATGTCCCGGACGTAGCCGGGCGTGGGTGGTTCGCCCGCGACGGCGGCGCGTGCCGCGGCCACTGCCCCGCACGAGTCGTGTCCAAGGACGACGACCAGGCGGCAGTCCAAGACGATCGAGGGTAGTGGTCTCCGGAATCGGAAGACCTAGATTGATCAGGTGCCGGGTTCGTCCCGGCGGGCAGAAATCGCCTGCCGGTGCGAGAGCGTGATGCGGCGCTGAGTCGGGTCGATGTCCAGGATCTTCACGGGGAGTGCGTCGCCGACATGGACGGCCAACTACGGATGGCCCGGGTGCCCGTCGCCCAGTTCGGTGTTGTGCACCAGCCCCTCGAAGCCGTTCTCCTTCTCTTCGATGCGTACGAACACCCCGAACGGCACGAGCTTGGCGACACGACCGACGACGGTCTGGCCGACCTGCCCGGCCAGCAGTTGCATCGGATCTTTGTGCAGGGCCCTGAGCGACAGCAACACGCGTTCACGGATCGGATCTACCTCGAGAATTTTGGCGCTGATCTCCTGGCCGACGGCGACGACCTCGGAGGGATGATTGAAGGGGCGCCATGACAGCTCGGGGACATTGATCATCGCTTCGAAGCCGCCGATGTCCACGAAAGTGACTAAGAAATCGTCGATCAGGGTCACCCGGCCGGAGACGATCTCACCTTGTTGAAAAGTCTTGAGGAAGGCCCATTTCCGGGTGCTCGGGGTGGGGTCGATCTCCCAGCGGGCGCGTACCACTCCGTCGCTGTCGGGCATGACGGCGGCGAGCAGCGGGACCCGGTCGTCGGCGTACATGGACAGGATCATCGCGGCGGAAGCGCTGGAAAGGCGGGCGGTCAGCTCCGGGAACTCGTCTTCGTCGGCGGTGGCGCTGTGCATCCGTCCATCTCTGCCCTGCCAGACACACTCGACGTGGCCCTCGGCGGGGAGCGTGGCGAGTACCGCGTCGATGTCGGAGGACAGGTCCGGCCAGATAGCCAGCCGAGCTCGGGGAGCGAGCCCGGCGCGGATCGTGTCGATGTTGTCGGTGGTGAGGCGGTGCCATCGCCCGAAGTTGTAGGCGGACTGCTCTTCCAGAACCCTGGCGTTGGTCCCCTCCATCGACCAGCGCAACTGAGCCCAGAATTCGTCGTCGGCCGGCCGCTGGGGACCTTCGTCCTCGGCTGCGAACTCGTACGGCGAGGCGTCGATCCGCTCCGGGAACAATCCGAGCGCGCGGGTCCGGGCCACCGCTGTTGCGCAGGGCCGACTGCTGCCGATGTACATGTACTGGTCCCAGCCCACGTGCACGGCGAAGGTGTCCTCCACTTCCAGCCGACACCATGCGCCGCCGTCGCGCAGCATGGCCCGTACAAGATCCATCGCGGTGCCGACCGAGACCTCCGCGCCATCGTGGAAACCGTCCGGCCCGGTCGGGAAGGCACTGGCCAGTCCGAAGCCGTCCATCGGTGCCTCCAGCCCGAAGTTCACGAATGGCACTGGGAGGTGCGGCTCGCGGACCGCCAGGCGGTCGATACCGGTGTCCGCGGCGAACGCTTCGATTGCTTGAAGGTAGGCACCCTCGACCTGGCCGTGGTCGCTGATGGTGTCCTCGGTGCCCGTGTAGTGGCCGTGGTCGTCACGGTCGGCGGGGTCGTACTTGGTGACGCGATAGACGTAGGGCAGCACGCCCTCATCTTCCAGCATGGTTCGGATGCGACAACGCGCAGTGCCCCTACGCATCGAGGGGGCCGCCAATTCCGATCCGGTGTCATTCCACATGAAGTCGCTTCTCGGACTGGGACGTATCCTCACACGCCTGTGGTGCAGTAGCAGCACCAGGGTCCGGCCACCGACAGACAAGCCAGAGGCGCAATCGCCGATGGAACGGCTACTCGGTTGTCGCCGGCAGGTTGTGCCACGCATGTCCGCAGGTGCCTTTGCAGTACGTGTCGCGGCGGCGAGTATCGGCAACGGCGAACACGGAAACGAGGACACGGAATGCCGTGACGTGTTCGGCGGCAGGGAGGCCAGCAAACCCGTAGCGGGGCGGGTCCATGCAGATCATGACCGAAGGGTTGGCTGTGGGCTTCACCCCGGACCGCGCCACCCCCGCACGGCCGTCAGCAGATGTAATGTGCGCCTGCATCGCATAGCCGGTGACTTCCTGCAGGACCTCCTGCTGCTTTGTCGGCGCGAGGCCGGAGAACCAGCCAACACCCGAGTCCAACGTGCGGAGCCCCTGGGCGATCTCGTTGACGACCAGCTCGGTCTCGCGCCGGAAGGTGCGGCCGTCGTCAGCGCTCGGTTCGGTCATCGCTTGATGATTTCACGATGCCTGGTGTGGGCGAAGGGCCTTGGCTGCCGAACTGTCCGCGTATTTCTCTCCGTGCGCTGCCGAGTACAGAAGAATGTGCACGGGGGGTGGCTCTCATTCCGTGGCCTGGCTCAGTCCCGTAGCGTCTTCCCTCTCAAGAGTGGGAGAGCAGTGAAGGGAATCCCTTGGAAGAGAAGGAGGCACGGAGACGTGCGGAAGAGTTCGGCCGGACTCTGACCGACCGCTGGGACGAGTGGGCCTTCGAGGTCGGCCTGTGGGCGACCCCGGCCGTCACGGGCATCTATGGCTTCACCTGGTATCCCACGGCGAAAGACCAACAAGGGCGCCAGATCCGCATCGGAGGGAACTGGCCCATCCTCGTCGATCAGGACACCGGGGCGTGCCGGCTCGTTCAGGGGCCGAAAGAGATGGCCAGGCTCAGAGTCACGTCAGAGGTTCGCACTGCGCGTTGGCGTAGCGCCACCACCCGTCAACCGCCCCGTCCCAACAACGGCTAACTCATCCGGCAGAACAGTCGATGGGCGAGCGTTGTCGGAAGCCGATATCCGGCCGTCGAGGAAGATGTGCACATGGCTGATCACTCTCCCGCAATATCTCTGATGTCCCTCGTGAACGACGTGCAGGCGTACGCGCTCTCCGGTGACACGACAGCCGCAGAGAGCCTCACGTTCGGCAGTGCCACCGTTGTCATCGGAGACACCGGGACAGTGATCATCGTCGAAGCGGGGGACGCACTCGACAGAAGCAGTGTGTGGAACGCCAAGGAGGTCCGTCTCATCGGTCCCGCACCCACGCCGGTCAAGGAGAGACTTGCACCTTGGATGTGGGCGGCGGACGACACGAAGGTACCTCTCCACCTGATGGCCCGAGTCCCGGAGGGCCTCGTCTATCTCGGCACCGGAACCGTGGCTCAGGCCCAAACCACAGTATCTCCGGGCCACGTCGAGCGCGTTCTCACCCGCTGCACTCTCCGGCTCGATACTCCCCTGAGTGAGTCCGACCTCGACCGCGTCCGCCCGCCGCTTCCACAGCCCAATCTCCCGAGCCTGGAGTGGCTCCGACATGTGAACGGCGACCGAGCGACCGCGCTCGAACAGTTCATCACCGGCTGGTATCCCGCGACGTCCGAATCTCCTGAGCCACCCTCAGAACGGGCGCATGCCTTCGGCCTGCCGAACGGGCTGCGGCTCTTCTACCGACTGGCGCAGCACCGCCCCTGCTCTCTGGGAGTGCAGAACCGGATCCATCCCTCCTCCAAGTGCGGGACCGATCCCAACGGCGAGATGCTCGTGTTCGCCGAAGAGAACCAGGGAGGGTTCGTCTGGTCGCTGCCGTGGACGCTCGACGGACCCGAAACCGATCCGCCGGTCTGGTTCTGCGAGTACGACGAACCTCCGATCGCCGAACAGGAACCGCTCAGCGGCTTCCTCATCCAGTTCTCTCTCTTCGAGGCTGCCATGGGCGCTGACTACATGGCGCTGTCCGCTCTGCTCACCGCACAGCAAGTGGAGCTGCTCACCGAGAGACTTCACCCCGTCCCCCTGCGCCCCTACTGTCCGGGCGCTCCCACGCGCTTCTATGTCGCCCCGGGGCTTGTCCTGCACATCACGGATGAAGGTGACGACAGCTTCAGCACCTGGGCCGGCGCCACCCACCGCCGCGCTCTCGCCCCACTGGCCGACGCCGCGGTCGAGTGGACCCACTTCGACGGCTGACATCGCGGCCCAGCCCTGGTTGCCTCGGCACCAGACAGGGACATGAGACCTTGGTAAGGAGCTTCGAAGCAGCAAGTCGGACCCACATCGAAGGTGTCGCGGACCCCATCACTCCGAATCAGCCATCCAGATTTCTCGAACCTGAAGTGGGAAACAAGCCCACCTCGCCTCCGGGCCCGTGGAGGCGGCGGAGTCCAGGATGTCCGGGATGTAGTGAGGCTGGCTCCGTCGTTTCGGGGGGATGCGACGGCGCCAGCCTGGCTCTGCGGTGCCGCACCTGAGTGTCAGTGCTCGCTCCTGAGCAGAAGTCGCCTCCACAGGAGTTACCTGAGCACCTCACGCGGTGAGTTTGTCCAGGAGTTGGGGGCCGTTGTTGCGGACGTTGTTGACCGCGGTGGAGACCGGGCGGGCGTCCAGGTGTCCACCGGCCGGCTGGTCGAGCAGGGTCCGCAGCTCGTCGGGGTCTTGGTGGGTGGGGTCGAGCCAGGCGTCGTAGTGCTCGGGGGTGAGGGCGAGCGGCATGCGGGGGTGGACACGACCGGCCGTGTCGGTGGCTTCGGTGGTGATGATGGTGCAGGTCATCAGCCAGGCGGCCGGGTCGTCGTCCTGCTTCACGGCCGGGTCGCGCCAGTACTCGTAGAGACCGGCGAGTGCCATCACCTGGTCGTCCTCGGGTCGGATGAAGTAAGGCTGCTTGCGGACCTTGCCGGTGTCGGGGTCCTTGGCCTGCTGCCACTCGTAGAAGCCGTCGGCGGGCAGCAGACAGCGGCGGCGGATGAACGCGCGGCGGAAAGCGGGCTTCTCGTGCACCGTCTCGACCCGCGCGTTGATCATCCGGGCGCCGATCTTCACGTCCTTCGCCCACGACGGGACCAGACCCCAGCGCAGCGGCCGCAGTTCCCGCCGCACATTGCCGGAATCCTCTTCGTCGCGGGGTGTGCGCTCGAGGATGGCCCACACGTCGTTGGTCGGGGCGACGTTCCAGTTCGGCGCGAGCGTCTCCTCCGGAGGGACGTCGGGCACCTGGAAGAGCGGCGCCAGTGCCTGCGGGCTGCGAGTGGATGCGTATCGACCACACATACCGCCACTCTTGCACGAGCAGGGTGCGGAGTGGGGAGCTCCGTGAGCGTGTGCCGCTGAAGGCTGATAGCGGGCTGCTGCCCAGGCGTCATCGATGTCGTCCAGACGTACCAAACGCAGAGACGCCATCCAGCAGTCCGAACGCCCGCCTCACGAACTGATCGTCCAGCCAATTCGTGCCGAGCGTCAGATCTGCTTGCGCGAGCCCAGGCCCTGGTGGCCGTCCTCGTCGTCGGCTGGCTCGCCGAAGTGGGCGGTGTCCCAGTGAAGCAGGCTCGAGCAGAGCTTCTGGAAGCGCTCGGCCAATTCCCACACTTCGCTGCTGTTGATGAAAGTGATCTCGGGACGGTCACTGCGGTGGGCTCCCTTCAAGGTGAGCCACTGGTAGGACTCGTTGTCGTAGATCCAGTAGCCGTGCAGGTAGCGGTTGCGTAGGCGGAATCCTTCCTCCGCAGCGTCCAGGGCTTCGGTGAGTGACGTCTTGAACGAGGCGGAAAGAGTGACCGCTTCCAGCTCCTTTCGGCATTGCTGTACGAGCTTGCCGCCGGTGGCAACTGCCAGTTCGCTGTAGGCCTTCTCCGCTTCACCGAGGTGCACGTAGATCCTATGCAGCAGGTACTCAGCCTCCGCAGTCTTCCAGACCACGAGCCCCAACCCCAGGGTGATGGTGTGTTCCTCCCCGTTCACGCCGCTTATGAGATGGGGATGGGCGGCTCGATGCCGAGGGGGGGCGTTGCTCTCATTCCCGCGGTCTGCGGTTTGTCCGAGGGTGCGGTCCACAACTTTGGGAGAGCCGCCTACAGATCATCAGCTCTGTCGGGATCGGTGTGACGCCTGCGAGGTGAAACCCGCTGGCTCCTCTCCGACTTCGTCTGGCAGGGGCGGCAGGACTCGAACCTGCGGCATCCGGTTTTGGAGACCGGCGCTCTGGCCAACTGAGCTACGCCCCTTCGTCAGGAGTCAGCATGACATGACCGAACAGCCCTTCTCCAAGGCATTACTGCTCAGAGAAGCCGCAGGACGCCGACCGCCTTGCGCCTGGTCGCCGGGGATCGGCTGACAAGCGGGGTTGCAGGGCATCAGCCACACCGGACCGACCTGCCGGCCCAGCACCTCGCCGTCGCAGATCGACGCGTCGATCATGGAGTCGCCGACCACAGTCAGAGCAAACAGCACGCCGTCACCAACGACTTGGCGGGGGTTCGCGCACCGTCCACCCTCTTGCTGGCGCGCCACGACGGGGGCGGCCGCCTTCGTCGGTCAGCGGCTCCGGGTTGGCGTGCTGCGGGATCGACGTGGCCCGGTCTTCGCGCAGACCCAGGATCACGGTTCCGCCGCCGGCGTTGGCCAGCGCCCCGACGTCCTTTGCCAGTTCACCGGCCCCCTCAGTGCCGTTGCCGTACTGCTCGCCTTTGTGGTCCTTGTCTCCGCTCTCCGCGGCGCTCGGGTTGCGCAGCCCGGTCAGGAACTGGGCGTATGTGGCATTCCCGGCCGGGCTGCCGAGCAGGGTCCGCAGACGTACGTCGAACATCCCCCGACCGTAAGCCCGAAGGGGTCGGCCCTGCAGATCAATTGGCGTTCGCCGAAGGAGCGAGCGCCAGCCGTGGAGCGGTGCCCCGCGAAGCCTCCCCCAGATCTCCAGAGCCGGTGTGGGGAGATGGGTGTGCAGAAGCCACGGCTCACCCATGGTTCGTGTCTGCCCTGCCGGGATGGCCGTCGTGCCGGACTACGTCAGGACGAGAGGCACGGTGATGGTGAGGTGTTCGTCGGCGGTCGGCAGGGCGGTTGCAAGAGCGTTCATACGGCCTGCGAGGTGGCCGATCACCCGGCTGGTCAGTTCCTCGTCCCACTCCGCTGTGCCTTCCGGTGGCAGGCGCATCTCCTCGCTGGCCGGCGGGTTGTCACCGAAATAGCGCGCCGTGTCCATGTTGACGACCCAACAGGCCAGTGCGACCTTCACCTGCCCGGGTCCCGCCCACTGCGCCCGTATGTGGGCGCACATGCTGAAGTCGTCCCCGCCGTATGTGACGGTAGTGGAGAACACACTGCCACGCGGGTATTGCCGTACCAGATTGAGCACTGCTGGTTCCACAACGGCTCGCGCCATAGGTTCCGTATACACCGTCTGCCCCCTGTCTAGCCTGGCCTTCAGCATCCCAGAAGAGGTCTGCGGCGGACAGATCGGCTGTCGCCACGACCGTTCCATCGCCCTCTTCGACCTCGGCGGGGAAGGGCACTCAAGCGGACAGCCTCCTCTTGCCACCGGTCTCGTTGTTCAATGCGTGCATCCTTCCCGTCGACCAGAAGGAAGAGGACTGACCATGATTCCGGCACTGCACCGGACGAGAGGTTGCGCAGCGCTGCCCGGCCGCCGTGGCATCTGGCCCATTGACGGCCAGGAACCGCCGTGTTCGGGCATCGCGGCCGCCGAGCGTGGGACTGAGTCGCAGTGACCGGAGCCCGGCCAAGCCCCGTATTCGGTCCGGTCTACGAAGTGCTACTGGAGCTGGAGGAACGGCTCGGCATTTGGTGGCCGGGTCACCTCCGCCTGCGCGGAGCGGACTTCAGGTGGTCGCCCTGCTCGGCCTCCGCCCTAGGTTCACCTCCGCATGCGCGGAGCAACTCGAAACAGACCCACGCCTCCGGGGAGCAATGGTCAAGACTTGTGGATGATTTGATCTGCGATTCAGGGCGATCTGTCCTGCTGGATGTTGGTCCTGGCGGTGTTGCGGACCCGCTTGGTGCGACCGCCATCGGCGAGCAACTCGAGGGCGGGGGCGTCCGAGGCGGCGGCCGTTTTGAGTTGGAGCCAGTTGGATGCGCCGAGCAAGGCGTCCGGCTCCCACGGCTGCCCCAGTGCGACGGCTCGGAAGAGTGACCACTCGCGTAGTCGCTGGGCCAGGAGCGGATGGCGTGTCGTGGCCCGGGTCACCATCTCGGCCCAAGATTCGTAGGCAGGGCCGGGGTGGAGTTCGGCAGCTCGGCGGTCCAGGTGCCGTAGGACGGCGGACTGAGCCATCGTCTGGTCCGGGTCGGTGAGGAATTTGCCGAGCATGTCGGCCTCCTCAGCGTCGGTGACCTGCTCCAGGGCGCTCAAGTAGGCCATGAAGCGGTGGTGCTCAGCCGGCTCCTCCTGCGCTGTGTCGCGGTGGTTCATTCAGCCTGCTCCTGCCGCTCGACCAGGACGCCGCCGTTCTCGTACTTGGCGCCCGCGCGAACCAGGGTGGCGAGGTGGGCGCCGGTGGACTGCGTGCAGACACCCGGGACCACGGCCGGTGTCGGACCGCTCTGCCTACAGGGCATCTTGTTCATCCTCTACGGCCCGCGCCTGCGGGGATGGTCCCCGGTCCAGGGTGCGCCGGCGCAACGTGCGCGGGTGGTCCCCACGCCCGCGCGGGTGGTCCAGGGGCGGCCTGCCGGTCGAGGACCATCGTGTCGTGGTCCCCGCGCCTGTGTTCGGCCTTGCGCTCGTAGCGCCGGTGGAGACGGCGGCAGCAGACGAACCAGGACAAGGACGCCTTGTCGCCGCCGACCACCTTGAACTCTGGACACCCAGACACGGGCCGCCCGCCACAGGCAGGGTAGCGGGCGGCCCCGCCGCATCAGCCCTTCCGTGCTGCCCCGTTCGGCCAGACGACGTCCACCGGCATTCCAGCAGACCGTGCGTCGAGGACCGTGTCCGCCGTGCCGCCACCTTTGCCGCTCGGCGGCTCGCCATTCCACACGGCGACCAGACGATCCGCCCGTTCGAGGAGCGTGTTGTTGGCATCCTCGTACGCCGCCCTGTTGGCGGTCTCGTGGTCGAGGACAACGAGAGTGCTGGCAGCTGCGGCGAGACGATCGAACGTGTCCTTGTGGTCCGGCTTCACCTTGGTCTGTCGGTAGTCCTTGGACGGGATGACTGTGATCAGGCTGCCGCCGAGCTCGAGGACGACCTCGGCGAAGATGGAGTCGCTGCCCTTCGCAATACACGACAGTCCGGTCAGATCACCCGCGGCCGCGTGCGGCTTGAGTGTCTCTCGCAGCGCGTCGCGCACGAGCGGGACGCTCGCCTCGGTGAGATCCATGTGTCCGGTCACGGCGATCGTGGGCACGTTGCTCCTCTTCAGGTCGACAGGGCGTCGCGGATCCTCGCCCGCGCTTCGCTGACCGTACGTGAGGCGGAACGGCCCACCGTGTACGGGTAGAGCTGGCCGAGTTGTGTACGGACCCGGCCCGACTGAGTGTGCGAGGCCGCATCGACGGCCCGATGGGTCTGTTCGACAGCTTCGCTCGTATCGCCCAGGAGGAAGTGGCATTCCGCGAGCCCGATGAGGTCCAATGCGTGACTGCGCCCTGCCTCCGCTCCACGCGTCGTAAGCGCGCGGCGGATGCTCGCGGCGGCCCCCTCCGCATGTTGATGAGGGTCGTTGCGGGCCATGTCGAGGAGGCGTCCGCCCGTGACTCCGGCGAGCTCGGACTCGTCGAAGTAGGCAATCCAGTAGGGCTCTTCGCCGGCTGGTGACTCCGCGAGGACATCGCCTGCCTCTCGCGTGGCCCGCTCAAAGGCAGCGGTGCGGCCCATGGCCGCGTACGCCCAGGCTTCCCGGGTGTGCAGCATGGCCCGAAGGCGGGAGCCTGCCGAACCGCGCGCGCCCTTTTGTGCCAGGTGCACCAGTTCCAGAGCGTCGTTCGGCCGGTCCGTGTAAAGCATTTGGCGGGCCATACCGGCGAGTACGTTGGCGCCGAAGGAGCTATCTCGGCCGGCGTGAGCGGCACGTAGGGCGAGCAGGTAGTAGTTCTGGGCTTGCTTGTGCAGTCCACTGTCCCAGGCCATGGTGGCCGCGACGCCGCCAAGCTGCGCCATCACGCCGAACAGGGCCTGTTCGACGGTAGGGGATTGCTGCTCGTCGAGGTGACTGGCCACTTCGTTGAGCTGGCCGACGACGGCTTTGCGGCGCAGGCCGCCACCGTATCTATGGTCCCAGGCGCGGAAGGCTTGAGCTGTGGCAGCGAGTTCCTGGACTTCGCGCGAGCCGATCCGCCCGCGCCGTGCGGCAGGCTCGGCGGTCGGCGGGGGCTGGAGCCATGCCTCCAGCGAATCGAGAAGGTGGGCGCCGAAGACGGCGGCACCTGCGACGGTGCGCGCTGCCGTGCGACGATCCATCACGAGGTCACTCCTGGTCAGGTCAGCGGCCAGACCAACGGTTGCTGAGGAGCGCCAGGGTGCGCTGTCGGGCGCGTGGGAGGCCGCGGGTCTGGGCGGGTCTGGTGGTCCTGCTTGAGGTCGGGTCTCCCATGGGCGGTCGGCCAACCCGACCATGCGCCCGGGAATGCGTAAGCCATCGGCGATCCGGCAGATGACGTCGAAGCTGGTGACTTGCTGCTGCCCGCTGATGATCCTGGAGACCTTGCCGGGGGTGAGCTGGCAGGCGACAGCGATCCGATTCTGTGAGAGACCTCCCCACTTCTTGATCAGGGCGAAGGCTGCTGCGAAGTCGTGTTCGGCCAGAGCCCGCCTGAGGTCCTCCCGGTCAAGGACGTCCGGAGCGAGCGGGCCGGTAGAGGTGTCCATGGGCCAGCTTCCCGAGTGATCGTATGTGCTGCATCAAGACCTTGCGAAGCGGCAACGAGTGTATTACCGCCTCGGTAACCCCCGCCGGTCATCGCGCGGTTGCACGCAAAAGACGACCCTCGATGCATGGAAACAGCGCACCCCGGCGACCGCGCGAACGGCCCCGGGGGCGTGGCCAACGCTCGAACCAGCGAGGGAGCGTCGACATGGGGAACGGTACCGCCCGGGGCGAGAGCCCGGGATTCCCAGGGCAAATGCGGGTCTACAGCGTCACACGCGACGGCGTGATCACTCAGAAGCGTGGGAGGGTCGTCGCGCAGCCCAGCCGCCCCCTGGCATTGTTCGGCGACCATCACTGGCCGGACTGCCAATGCACCGTTCATGCCGTCAAGGCGAAGGTGGCCGGACCGTGAGGATCGTGAACACCGTCACGTCTGACAGCCATTGCGAAGCGACGGCAACCTACGCCGTGGACGTGCTCGTGATGCGGCAGACCATTGCACTGGTCCTCCCCGCCCGGGAGGAGCTGCCTCCGGGCCTCGACATGGACGCCCTCACGGAGGCACTCCGCGGTCACATGGAGCTGATCGTCCCGGAGGTCGAGACCAACGCGCTCGCCCTGCACAAAGAGGACATCCCCCGCTACTGCGCGCTCGCCTGCGTCGGGGAGGCCAGGGACAAGCTCCGCTCCAGGGCCGGGCAGGGCGCATACGCGGCCCTGGTCTTCGCCCGGAAGCTCGCCCGCTCACTGGCAGCCCTCTGCGACCACTACGAGACGCTCACCGGCATGCCGATCTGCCTCGCATGCGATCGGGCGATCCACCGCCGCAACGAGAGCGTGCCGTACGGCCGGGTGAGCAATTCGGGCGGCGTCGTCACGAGCCATATCCACGTCGCCTGCGCCAACCGCGCACCTCGTACCTGACGCGCGCACCCCGCCCCGGTTGAGGGGCCTGTGGCGGCCGTTTCGGGTCAGGGCCGCACCCACAAGCGCCCGGTCTGCCGGCGTCCCGGAAGACGCTGGCGGGCCGGGTCTCGCCATCAACTCGCTTCAGACAGAGGAGCAACAGTGTTCGTTCACTCCGACCGCCTCCCGGCCTCGTCGCCGGTTCCGTCCGGCACCATCACCCCGACACCGTGGGGCGTACAGCGCATGGCCCCGTACCCGGCGATGGCGCCGGCCTACGCGCACGCCCACCTCGACCCCGCCACGCAGACGGCCCGGTTCTTCGACGGTCTCGGACAGGCCATGGAGATGCCCGGTCACGGCACCAGCACGGGTACGACCCCGTCGACGGGCACCAGCCCCGACGGCAACGGCTCAACGCAGGACAGCGACACCGGGAGTGACTCCGACCAGTGAACTATTCGCGTCCGGTGCTGGTCGTCACCGCGCTGTACGACCCCACCGCCGATGTGGTGATCACCGAGCTGCACGACCGGGGTGTCCCGGTCGTGCGGCTCGACTCCGGGGACTTCCCCGGGTCACTGTCGGTGGAGGCTGAGATCACCTCGCACGGCGTCCGGGGGCGCATCAGCACCCCGTCCCGGACCGCCGACCTCGCAGGCATCCGGTCCCTCTACTACCGGCGCCCGTCCGGGTTCGCCTTCCCGCACTTCAACGAGCAGGACGCCCAGTTCGCCGTCACCCAGGCGCGGTACGGGCTCGGTGGAGTGCTGGCCTCGCTGCCCGGCTGCCTGTACGTCAACCACCCGCACCGGATCGGCGACGCGGAGTTCAAGCCCGCCGGTCTGGCCGCGGCCGCCGCGGCCGGGTTCGACGTGCCGCCCACGCTCATCACGTCGAGCCCCGACGCGGCCCGGGCCTTCATCAAGCGGCACGCGCCCGTCATCTACAAGCCGCTCCACAACCCGGTGTACCTCATCGACGGGGCGTCCGCCGTCGTGAAGGTCGCCGACGTCTCGGCCGCCGAGGTCGACGACGACGTGGCCGGGACAGCTCACCTGTTTCAGCAGCGTGTGCCCAAGACCGGCGACATCCGGGTGACCGTGATCGGTGAACGCGTCTTCTGCGTACGGATCGACTCCGACCTGCTGGACTGGCGCACCGACTACAGCAAGCTCACCTACAGCGTCGTCCAGCCGCCGCCCGGGATCGAGGAGGCGCTGCACCGGTACATGCGCCACTTCGGGCTCGTCTTCGGCGCTTTCGACTTCGCCCTGGACCACGACCAGCGATGGTGGTTCCTGGAGTGCAACCCGTCCGGTCAGTGGTACTGGCTGGAGTCCGAGACGGGCCTGCCGATGCGCGCAGCCGTCGCAGACCTTTTGGAGAGGACGACGTGAGCGACCAGGCACGGCTTGAGCAGCTCGTCAGCACACTGACCGCGAGCGGTAGTCTGCGCACCGCGCCATGGAAGCAGGCCGCCGCAGCGGTCCCGCGGCACGAGTTCCTCCGGGACGGATTCTTCCGCCGAGCCAGGGGCTCGGCAACGTCCTGGACGCCGGTCCTGGCGGACGACCCACGATGGCTCGACGCCTGCTACGAAGACGAGTCGCTGGTCACCCAGATCGCCGGCACCATCGTGCCGGCAGACATCTGCGGCGAGATCCTGCGCGAGCCGACCAGCTCCAGCACGCTGCCCTCCCTCGTGCTCCGGATGCTCGAAGAGCTCCAGGTCGAGGACGGCATGCGCGTCCTGGAGATCGGCACGGGGACCGGTTACTCGACCGGCGTGCTCTGCCAGCGCCTCGGCGAGAACTGTGTCACGTCGATCGAGTACGACGAGGATGTGGCTGCCCGTGCACGAGCGGCCCTCGGTCGAGTCGGCCAGTACCCCGCGCTCGTCACGGGTGATGGGCTCCTGGGCCACGGTGCGCAGGCCCCGTACGACCGGGTGATCGCGACCTGTGGGGTCCGCACCGTTCCGCAGAGCTGGATTGAGCAGACGCGACCCGGTGGTCTGATCCTGGCCACCGTCGGCGGATGGCTGGCGTCGTCGAGCCTGGCCCGGCTGACGGTGCACGACGACGGGACCGCGAGCGGTCCGCTGCTGAGCGGTCACGTCAGTTTCATGCTCGCCCGGCCTCACTCGGCGCCACCGCTCGGGCTGTTGCCGGACCTCAGCGGCGGCAAGGAGCGTGAAGCGATCCTCGGGGCGGACGTCCTCGACGACTGGGCGGGCCGGTTCGTCGTCCAGGACGCCGTGCCGTACGCCCAGCGCCTGACGCTGCAGCAGGACGGGCGCCAGGAGCACGTCCTCGTCGACGTCGACACCGGCTCGTGGGCCGCCGTCTACGACGAGGGCAATCGGTGGACCGTTAGGCAGGGCGGCTCGGTCGCCCTTTGGGATGCTGCGGAGGAGGCCCTCGGCCGCTGGCATGCTGCGGGCAGCCCCCCGCTGGAGGAGTTCACGCTCACGGTCACGCCGGACGGCCACACCTACACCTGGTAGGCCCCACGATCGGCCCCGCTTGTCTCCACTGAGGTGGCCGGGGCGAGGCGCAACGCCCCATGCGCCAAGCCCCAACGGTCATGCAGCTACGGCAGTTCTCGGAACCGCGGGGTCATCTCCCACCGTAGCCACCGCCCCGGGGCTGCCTTCATGGCGGACAGTCGACCGGAAGCGCTAAAAGGCCGACGGTAAACCCATCCGTCACATGTGTATCAACCACGGCGTTTCGGCCAGCTGCCTGAGAGAGCGAGACCTGCACGCCTCAAGGGTGCATGCACTCTGCACGAGGATCGCCCCGCGTCGTTGCACGGAACAGGCTTCGTCTCAAACACGTGTGTTCGATCCGCTCCGGCTGCTCGTTAATCCCGGCACCATCGCAACCGGCAACGCACCCACGGCCTCGTCCAGTTGGCGTCCCTAGCGTGCTTTCCTTCCCCCCGCCCAGATGGAGCTACGCCATGACTCCCTTCCCCACCCCCGATCATCAGTCCTCCGGAGCTGGGAACCGGGCCGTCCTCAGGATGAAGCATCGTCTCAGCATCTTCCGTCGCTCATCACGCCCGGATACGGGGTGGTCAGCATGAGCGAGCCCGCCGATGCATCAGCCGACAGTGTTCCCGGGCAGCGCAGCACCGCAGCATCCCCCACCACCGCCACAGAACCGGCAGGCCCCTCCCATCTGGCCGGGCGCTGCGAACGCGAGGAGGCGGTCAGCTGCCTGGTCAGGAAGGCCGAGGAGGAGGCCGGGCTGGTCATCGAGCCGGACGACGTCGAACTCGTGCACCTCGTCCATCTCGTGGCCTCGCCGTCCACCCGCCCCCGGATCGGCCTGATCTTCCGGGCCCGCACCTGGTCCGGAACCCCGGCCGTCCGGGAGCCCGACCGGTGCGTGGAATGGCGGTTCTGGAACCCGAAGGACCTCCCGGACGCCGTCGTGCCCTACACCCGCCAGGCGATCGAAGGCGTGCTTGCCGGGCGCCTGTATTCACCCAGGGGGTGGGATCGGCGATGACGGCCCTGGACACGAGCCCGGCAACCCCCGGACGGGCAGCACGGCCGGCCGACACCGAGCCGCTTTCGGTCGCGGTGGACCCGGCTGCCGCGCGCACGGCGATGGTCTCTGAAATGGAGGCGAGGCACGGGCTGCGGGACGGGGCGGTGCGCGAGGCGCTGCTGGCGCTGCCGCGCGAGGTGCTGATGCCGCAGGCGTACGTGCGGCGCACCGCGCCGGGCGACGACCCGCCGCGGTGGGACCTGCTGGACTGGTCGGAGCCACAGGACCGCCCCGAGTTGCTCGGGCTGCTGTACGGCGGGGGCAGCGTGCTCGTCCAGCACGATGGGGAGCCGCTGCTGGGCCGCGCGCGCGGGCCGCGTTCAGGAGCATCGATCACCTCGATGTCGACGGTGATGGGCCTGACCGCCTCCCTGCTGGAGGAGCTTGAACTGCGCCCCGGTCAGCGGGTGCTGGACGTCGGCACCGGTGCGGGGGTGACCGCCGCGGTCGCGTGCGAGATCTGCGGCGACCGTGGGGTGGTCACCCTCGACCGGGACCGGCATCTCACCGACGCGGCAGCGGTCCGGCTGGCCGACCTGGGATTCCGACCGCAGGTCGTGTGCGGCTCGGGCGAACAGGGTGTGCCAGGGGCGGAGTTCGACCGCATCTTCGTGTCGTACGCGATGGAGCACGTGCCGACGGCGCTCGTCGAACAGCTCGCCCCCGGCGGCCGTCTCCTTGTGCACGTCACCAGCGCGTCGCCGTCGTGGCCGGGCCTCGCCGTCGTGGAGCGCACCTCTGACGGGCGGATCGCGGCGGAGCTGCGAGCCGTGGAGTTCGCGCACCGGGCGGGGCACGGGATGGAGCGGATCTGGCTGAGCGAGGAGTTCCGCCGACGCATCGACGCCGAGCCGGGCACCTGGACTCAACGGTGCATGCTGGCGCCGCCGGCCGATGGTGACCGGGGTCTGTGGTTGGCCGCGGACTATCTCCTTGGCGGCCTCGTGCGGGACTTCGGCACCGAGCACCTGGTGATCGGTGCGCCCGGCTGCGGCTCGTGGCTGCGCGTGGAGCCGGTGAGCGACAGGCGCTGGAACGTCACCACCCGGGGGCCGCGCGACATCTGGAAGGAGCTTCAGGACCTGGCTGCCCGGTGGCGGGCGGCCGGAAGCCCCAACTCCTACCGCCTCCACATTGATCCGGATGGCGGCCAGCGGGCCGCCTCGGCATGCGGCCGCCTGTCCTGGCCTCTACCCGCCCTCCACCCGCTCGACGAAAGATCTGCCCCATGCCCTATCCCGACGCCCCCCTCCCGAACCGCACGGCGTCCGGCAGGTACACGATGAACGGCCAGCAGCGGCACACCGAGCCGGTGGACGTCCATCTGATCCTGCGCCGGGAGACCGTCGGCGGGCCGCAGGTGCTGCTGTCCCGGCGGGCCGGGCGGGTGTACGCCGCGGGCCTGTGGCATCTGCCGTCGGGGCATCTGGACGGCCCGCACGAGGACGTCGTCACCGCGCTGGTTCGCGAGGCGCGGGAGGAGACCGGGGTCGTCATCGACCCGGCCGACGTGCGGGCCGCTGCGACCGTGCACCACCGCAGTCCCGGCGGTGCCAGTCGCACCGGGCACTTCTTCGAAGTCCGCCGGTGGCAGGGCGAGCCCCGGATCGCGGAGCCGGACGTGTGCGACGCGATGGAATGGGCCTCCCTGGACGCCCTGCCCACCGGCATGGTGGCGTACTGCCGCGCCGGACTCGACGCCTACACCGCCGGCGCACACCTCGCCGTGCACTTCCAACTGCCGGGCGACGCCATCGCCTTCGACCCCGCAGCCGACCGGCTGCACCTTGTCCCGGACGTGACCGGCGGAAAAGATCCCGACGCTCCCGGTGCGGTGGTCGTGAAGTTCGCGGAGCAGGCGGTCGGCCGGATCGCGCAGTGGACGGATACGTCATGGGCACGCGAGAACAGCCGCGTCTGGCGCGCCGACGGCGTCCAGGGCGACACCTGGTACGTGAAGGTGCACCAGAGCAAGCGGTTTCACAGCCGTGAGGTGCGGGGCCTGCGGACTTGGGCTCCGGCGCTTGGTGCGGCGGCGCCCCGGCTGGTGGCTGCCGACGAGGCGCTGCGAGCCGTAGTGATCACCGCGGTGCCGGGCCGTCCGCTGCACGGCGTGGTCCTGGCCCCGGAGCGGGAGAGGAAGGTTTTCCACCGAATCGGCGCGCTGGCCCGCCGCATCCACCAGGCCTCTCCCCCACGGCCCGCTCCTGCCGACAGCGGCCCGGCCGTAGCCAAGGCCGACCGGCACCTGGCCGCAGCGCGGTCTCATCTGCGCCCCGGTGACGAGGAGTTCGTCCGCGACCTCGTCCGGCAGGCCAAGAACCTGCCACCGCTGGAGTGGGTGGAGACCCACGGCGATTTCCAGCTCCGCAACCTCCTCCACGACCCCGACACCCGCGCGGCCGAAGACGAAGTGGAGGACTCCGGGCCGTTTGTGGCGGTGATCGACCTCGAACGCAGCGAGCCAGGACCGGCCGTGCGCGACCTGGTCCGCCTGTCCGACGCCTGGCACGGGCGCCCCGACCTGCTCGCAGCGTTCCTGGCCGGATACGGCAGGCCCCTGACCCCGGCCGAACAGGCACGGCTGGTCATCGACGCGGCCCTCGACTCGGTCAGCGCGATCGCCTACGGCTCCGCCCACGCTGATCCCGAACTGGTCGAGCGCGGCCGGCGGACCCTGGCCCGACTGGGCGCCGAGCACCACGACTCACCCTCACCGACAGGAGAACCCTGGTGAACGCCGACCCCGCACCCACCGCCACAGCCAACCCGCACCCGCCGACTGCTGCCGGGCGCGTACCGGTGCGCGCGGCAACATCTGCTGACGCCGAAGGCATCATCCGGATGCGCTCCGACCATGTCCTGTCCGCGCCCCTGGGCGAGGAGTGGATCAGGCGGTCCGCGGACGAGCTGGCGCCCCGGCTGGCTCCAGCGGGCGACGCGCGAGCATTCGTCGTCGACGCCCCCGACGGCTCGATGGCAGCCTGCGCCCTGGGACTGATCCACCCTGTCCTGTCGGCCCCGGCCTACCCCCGGGGCCTGGCCGCCCGCGTGCACATCGTGGCCACCCATCCCGGCTTCAGGCGGCGCGGCTACGCCCGCGCAGTGGTCACCACGCTGCTGGACCACCTCGCCGACGCCGAGGACGTCACCTTGTTCGAGCTCCATGCCAGCGTGGAGGCCCAGCCGCTCTACCGGGAGCTGGGCTTCACGGGCAGCCCGGCGCTGATGCGGATGACGCGTCTGCCGGCGGCAACGACATCAGCACCGGAGAACGGTCCGGTGTGGATGCCGCCCGAGCAGTACGCCGAGACGGTGCTGAAAGCCACCGCGTTCGCCTGTTTGCACTTCACCGATCAGGACGGCCGGCCACTCCAGCTGCACTCCGTCTACTCCCCCGGCCACCCCTGGCAGATGGTCGGCGGGACGATGGACCACGGGGAGCGGCCCTTCGAGACGGCCGTGCGCGAGTGCCGTGAGGAGACCGGCCTGACCGTGTCCGGGCCGCCCCGGCTGCTGGCCACCGTGTACGGGCTGCCCGGCGCCCAGTGGCCCTACAGCACCATCGGGATGGTCTTCGACGGCGGCCGGCTCACCGCTGAGCAGATCCGCGGCATCACGCTCAACCCGCGGGAACACGACGAGGTCCGCGTCCTGCCCCTGGACGAGTGGAGAGCGAGGATGCCAGCCCGTGACTTCGCACGCCTGAGCGCGGTGGAGGAAGCCCGCACCACCGGCTTGGCGGCCTACTTCGGCACCTGGGACTGGGGGAACGAATGAGCAGCAGCCTTGTGTTGATGTCCGATCGGCGGGTGGCGGCGATGCCCGTGCGGGACTGCGGTGAAGACCTCGTCGACGTCCGTTCCCACGGTCTGCATGTCGACGACCGCAAATACGACGCTGCTGGAGCGTGGGCGCATGCTCGGCAAGGAGTCCTCACCCGGCTGTTGCACGCCCAGTCGGTGCTGCCCGTCGGCGTCGCGCTGCTGTTCATTGAGGGGTTTCGTCCGCCAGCCCTGCAAAAGGAGTACTTCGAGTCGTACTCCGCCAAGCTCGCCCGCGCGAACCCGCTGTGGCCACCCGCCGAACTCCGGACGGCTGCCAGCAGGTTCGTCTCCCCGCCGGAGATCGCCCCGCACTCCGCCGGCGCGGCCGTCGATGTCACCCTCGTCGACCACCAGGGCCGCGAACTGGACATGGGCACCCGCGTCAACGCCTCCCCCGAGGAGTCCGACGGTGCCTGCTACACCGACGCCCCCAACCTGAGCGCCCGGGCCCGCACGAACCGGGCCACCCTGGGCAGCGCGCTGTCCACCGCCGGGTTGATCAACTACGGCACGGAGTGGTGGCACTGGTCGTTCGGCGACCGGTACTGGGCGCTGCAGACGCAGCAGCCGGCCGCCCTCTACGGGCCCGTCGAACTGCCCTGACACCGCCTTTACGAACGAGGAGCGACCTGTGAGATACACCCGGACGGCGTGGTCCGAGCACTACAACAGCGGGCGGGGCTTCCGGCGGCTCGGCGAGGAGGAAAGGCGTCTGATTGCCGAGCACGCCACTGCCGCGCCGAACGGCGGGCAAGCGCTCGATATCGGTTGCGGGACCGGTGAGTTGTCCGTCTACCTCACCGCCCTCGGCTACACCGTCGACGGCGTCGACTTCGCCGAAGGCGCGCTCGAGCGCGCCCGCGCGGAGCACGCCGAGGTTGACGGGGTGCGCTGGCTGAGCCTGGATGTCGAGCACGGCGACCTGGCCGACCTCGCCGAGGACGGCTACGACCTGATCGTCCTCCGGCTGTCCATCGCATTCATCCGCGATCGCACCCGCGTCCTTCGCGCTCTGGCCGCGCGGCTGCGCGAGGGCGGGGCGCTCGTCATCATCACGCCGATCGTGGAGAACACCCCGGACGAGCGGCGCAACATCGCCCTGGCCGAGAGCGAACTCGCGGCGCTCACCGACGGGTTCCAGCACGTCGCGCAGTTCGAGGCAAAGGGCCTGGCGGTGCTGCTCCTGCGCGGACCGGCCGGATCGTTCAGCGCGCAGGAGAAGGAGCGGCCCGAGCCGCAGGCCGTCTTCGGTGCCGCAGTGGTGGTCACCGACACCTTCGGCCGAGTCCTGCTGGGCCGCTCCACCCGGGGCATGTGGGAGCTGCCCGGCGGCCGCATCGAGACAGGCGAGACAGCCCCAGCTGCGGGAGTGCGGGAGCTGAACGAGGAGACCGGGCTGACGGCACGCGTGGAAGACGCCCACGTCATCACCGTGCTGCACGATGACCACCTGGACGTACGCCGCGTCACCGCCGTAATCCGCGTCTCCCGCTGGGACGGTGAACTCGCTCTGCCCGAGCCACACCACTTCGTACGCTGGGAGTTCCACGACCTGAACACCCTGGCGACCCTCGGGAAGATCTTCGCGCCCAGCGCACAGGCCCTGACCGCAGTGTGGCCCGGGGTGCTGGCGGGCCTCCCGCCTGTCCACTCCTACCCGTGCTCCACCGCGGTCCCGCCGGTGCCCGGCGAGCCGGCCGAGGCGGTCCGGCTGCGCGAGCGAATGGCGGACATCGTGATCAGCAAGGGCTGGGCCCCCTCGCCGCGGGTCCAGGCCGCGTTGCGCGAGGTACCCCGGCACCGGTTCGTGCCCGAGACCCGGCTGGATACGGCCTACCACGACGACCTCGCCGTGGTGACAGTAAGGGAGTCACCCCAGACTGCACTCAGCTCCGTCTCCGCAGCCTGGCTGCAGGCCGACATGATCGAGCAACTACGGCTGGAGCCGGGGACGACCGTGCTGGAGGTCGGCTCCGGCGGATACAACGCGGAACTCCTGGCGCACGTCGTCGGGGAGCGCGGCCGGGTGGTGACCGTGGACGTCGACCCGTACGTCGTGCACCGAACGAGGCGGCTGTGCGCGGAGGCCGGCAGCGGCCGGGTCACCGCCGTCCTCGGCGACGGCGGACTCGGCGCGCCCGGCCACGTCCCGGCCGACGGGTTCGCCGGGATCGTGATCACGCACAACGCGTCCGACGTCGCACCCGCATGGCGAGAGCAGCTCGCCGAAGGGGCCCGGCTGGTCGTGCCGCTGGAGATGGGCGGCTACACCCGCTCCCTCACCCTGGTCCGGCGCGGCGACGTGCTGCACTGCGAGCACTGGACGTACTGCGGGTTCGTACGAGACCGCGGCGCTGCCGCCCGCACCGCCCCGGCCGTGCGGTTGGCCGACGGCAAGGTCTTGGTGCGATGGGAGGACGGGACGCCCGGAGACACTACTGGTCTCGAGGAGGCGCTGCGCGGGCCCCGGCACGAGCACTCCACGGGCCTCATCGTGCAGGGAGCTTTCAACTTCGAGACCTTGCAGATCTATGCCGCGACCACGCTGGCGGGGTTCTGCCGCCTGTCCGCGCCGGAGGGATCGACGCTCGTGGCTCAGCAGGACGCGGCCGCGATCCTGACGAACGGCTCGCTCGCCTACCTGACCTACCGGAGAATCAAGGACGCGCCCGAGCCGGCAGACCGCATGACGGAGTTCTTCATCCACGCCTACGGCCCCGCACCCGAAGAGGTGGCGGAGCGCTTTGCGGAGTGCGTGCGCGTCTGGGACCGCGAGGTACGCGAGAGCGGCTACCCGCCGATGACCGTCCACCCGGCCGCAACGCCCGACAACCAACTGCCGCCTGGCGACGTACTCGACAAGCCCAGCGCACGGCTTGTCCTCCAGTGGCGGGGCCGGACCCCCGGCGACGCACTGAGCCTCCCGACCGCAGGGGGACAACGTGCCTGACGCCGACGAACTGACCCCGAAGGCGGCATCTTCCGCCTGGCCATCCCTGCTCGGCGTGTTCGCCCATCCCGACGACGAAAGCCTTCTCGCCGGCGGGGTCTTCGCCCAGCACGCCGCCGCGCACGCGCGCACCGCCGTCGTCACCATGACGTGGGCGCCTGACAGTTCGTGGGCTCCCGAACTCGCCGACGCCTTGCGGGCCCTCGGCGCGGGCGCCCCTCGCATTGCTGGGATACGGCGATGCCCGGGACCCGCAGGCGGCCCCCGGCCGCCCCCGACTCGTCGACGTACGGCTCGACTAGGCGGTCGCCGCCCTGGTCCAACAGATTCGCTCGTTCCGCCCTGCGTCAACCATTGATGCGTCGCGGGCAGTAGCCAGGTGAGTTCAGGAACGTTTGCGAGTGCCCGCGGGTACGACCACACGCCACCTGCGCCTCGCCTTCACCGGCAACACCGGCTGGCTCGCCGGTCAGGTCTCCGAGTTCCGCGTGTACGCATGTTGATCACGGCTGCGAGCCGCCGAACAGCCGCTCCATCGCGGCAATGCTCTTGTTGACGTACCTGCTCTGTCCCGCCGTGATGCCGTACGCGAGATCCTCCAGAACCGTGCACCTCGCATAGAACACGGCACGCTCGCCGAGCGCGGTCAGGTCGTTGTCGTCGGCTCGATAGCTGCTGATCGCGGCGCAAACAGCGGCAGGACCGAGGTCGCGGTGAAGCAGCCCGAAGTCGTACGCCGGATCGACGACGGCCGTATCGCTCCAGTCGAGGACGCCGCTCACCGTCAGCGTTGCCGACGTAGGGCACGGCTCAGCTGCAGTGGACGGCCTGTGCCGGAACGGTCGATCACGCTGGCGATTTGTCTTGCGTGTCGCCTGCTGGCTGGCCAGTACGGCGGTGGCGTCGGTCGAGGTAGGCAACGACAGGTGTGGCCAAGGTGCCGTGGAGGAACACCGACAGAAGCACGGTGAAGATCACCGTTGCCCATAGTTCGTCGGCGGGGGCGGCGAAGTGGCCATGCTCGAGGGCGTAGGAGAGGTAGAAGAAGGAGCCGATGCCGCGGATGCCGAAGAAGGCGGTGACTATGCGCTCGCGTCGCGCTCCGGCGGTTGGGTGCTGGGAGAGGTAGCCGATGAGCGGGCGGATGAGCAGTAGCAAGAGGACGGCGAGTGTCGCGCCTTGCCAGGTCAATGCCGTCAGGCCGCCTTGGGCGACGAAGCCGCCAACGAGGAACAGGATGGCTGCGGTGAGCAGGCGTTCGATCTGGTCCATGAAGGAGTGCATCACGCGGTGGTAGCCGTGGGCTCGCTCCGCGGTGCGGATGGTCACCGCGGTGGCAAATACGGCGAGGAAGCCGTAGCCGTGGACGAGTTCGGCCAGGCCGTAGGAGGCGAAGGTGGCGGCGAGTGCGACGAAGCCCTCGCTGTGTTCGGACAGCCTTAGCGCCTTGCTGCGGGCTCGGAAGAAGAGCCAGCCGAGGAGGCGGCCGAAGGTGATACCGATGCCGGTGCCGAGGGCGATGCGGGTCAGGACGTCGTACCAGGCCCAGTGCCCGATCCACGCGGCTGACCAGCCGGTGGCTGTGGTGGCGGAGAGAGCCAGAGCGGCCAGGACAAAGGGGAAAGCGAGTCCGTCATTGAGGCCGGCCTCGCTGGTGAGGGCGAAGCGCGCTTCGTCCTCATCGAATTCGGCGTCGGTTGGCTCTCCGACCCGTACCTCGCCGGCAAGCACGGGGTCTGTGGGGGCGAGGGTTGCGGCCACCAGCAGGGCGACGGCCGGGGCCCAGCCCAGTGCCCAGCCCGCCGCGGTGGTGGCGAGGATCGTGAGAGGCATGGCTATGCCCAGCAGCTGCCACGTGGTGAGCCAGGAGCGCCATCCGAAGGGGCGGTTGATGGCGAGCCCGGCGCCCATCAGGGCGACCACGATGCAGACCTCCGTGAAGTGCTCAACTGCAGGACCTCCTGATACAGGGTGCAGTTGGGGCAGCAGGTCGACCGGCAACTGGAAGACGCCGAAGCCCAGCGCGAGGAAGACCATGGGAGCGGAGAGGGGGCGCTTGGCCACAAGCGCGGGCAGCGCCGCAGCACCCAAAGCACCCAGGCCGAGGAGAACGTAAGTCAGGTCGGTGCCCGACAGTTGCATCGTCTTCCATCCTCAAGTCGACCCAAAGAGCGGAGTCGTGCCGGCTCCGGGCGCCGACCCTCGTCGACGCAGTCCCAGTACCCTTTGATCGGCGCGCAATCCGTCGAGGTGACGGACGTCATCCGACGGTGACAGGCGCTGCGAACTCGCGCCGCAGGCGCGGCTTTCGGTCATGCCAGTGCGAGGTGGGGGTCGGTCGGCTCCGCGTCGATGCGGGGCAGTCAACCGGGTGCAGGCCCTGAGGCACCGTCAAAGACGCGCGATGCGACTGTGCGGGGCCCGGTGTGCGCGCCGGTCGGGCAGGGGGCCGCCGAGCAGGATGAGGCGGGCCGCGCGGTGGCGCTGTCCCGGGTAGGGGGCGAGGAGCTGGAGCATGAGCTCGTCGGTGCCGTCGCGGCGGCCGGGGAGGGCGTAGGCGATCTGCACGGGCAGGTGGAGGTCTCCGAGGGTGAGGGCGTCCGGTGCGCCGAGGGCGCGTTGCAGTGTCTCTGCCGCGGTCCAGGGGCCGATGCCGGGGATGAGCTGGAGGCGGGCCGTGGCGTCGGGCAGGGTCATGGCGGCGGCTTCCTCCAGGCGCGTGGCGTGGTGGCTGGCGCGCAGGATCGTGGTCGCTCGGGCGCGGTCGACGCCGGCGCGGTGCCATTCCCAGGACGGGATCATCCGCCACACCTGCGGCGGGGGCATGACCCGCATCCCCTGTGGTGCGGGCCCGGGCGGCGGTTCTCCGTAGCGGGTGAGGAGACGGCGCCAGGCGTAGTGGGCGGAGCCGGTGGTGATGCGCTGCTCCAGCATGGTCGGCACGAGCGATTCCATGACCAGCCCGGTCGGCGCAAGGCGCAGGCCGGCGTGCTTGCGGTGCGCCCGGGCGACGACCTGGTGCCGGGGAACGAACGCGGCAGGTTCGTCGTCGGCACCCAGCAGGGCGGGGAGGGCGTCCATCGTCCAGTCGGATCCGGGCCCCCAGGCGTCACCGGCGATCACGGTTCCGTCGGCTGGGCTGACGTGCTCGGTGATCTTCAGGGTGGCGGGGCCGTGGGGTGTGCGGCAGGTGCGCCACCACGTGCCGTCCGTCTCCCGCCGGCAGGTGGGGTCGCCCGCGCCGCGGCGCAGCACCCGCAGTGTGCGGGCCAGATCGTACGGCTCGGGCGGCACCCATAGACAGCGGGGCATGCACCCACCCTAGGCGGCGCCCACGACGGGCCCAAGGGCGTGCGGGAACCGTTCTCAGGCGGCTGCTTCGACGTCCGCCTGCTGGAGCGAGGCCTCAGGCAGGACTGCGCCCTCGGCGTGCTTGAGCGTCATGCGCGCCGCGGCCAGGGCTCCGCCCTTGATGTCCTCGCTCTCGCATCGTTCCCACCAGGCGTGGCCCTGTACGTCCGCTGTCGCGGCCCGGAGGTCGTCCCAGAGCTTGTCGTACGCGGCGGCTTCTTCCTTCGACCAGCCGTCGGTGGCCGGACGCCCGGCCCGCTTGCGTTCCTTGTCGTCCGGCCATCCCTCGTGGGGTTCGCGCGACCAGGGGAGCTTCGCCTGCAGGGCGTGGAGCTTGGCGTAGAGCGTGGCTTCCCGGAGCTGGGCGTCGAGCAGGTCCTGGGGGAAGGCGAGCGGGTCGAACGGGGCGTCGGCCGGGGCGGTGGTGTCCTTCGGGGCGGGGGTGGTCATGGCTCGGAGCTTAGTTCGAGTCGCCGACATCCCCGCCGGGGGGCAGCGTTGGACGTGGCTGCTGGGCGTGGCGCTCGATGAGGGCACGGGCAGATTCGCTCATTCGCACGCTTGTGCGAATAGCGGTTATGGTGGATACCTGGAGAGGTCACAGGTCAGGGGAGGGCCGAGCGAGGTTCTGGAGGTGTTGGACGGTGGATTTACTCATCTGCATGTCGCCTCCGGCTACTCGGCCCGCTACGGCGCATCCCTCCCCCACGACCTTGTCCAGCGGGCTGCCGAGCGCGGAATGACAGCTCTGGCGTTGACCGACCGGGACACCGTCGCGGGCAGCGTCCGCTTCGCCAAGGCCGCCGCGGCCGCCGGGGTCCGCCCGGTCTTCGGCGTCGACGTGGCCGTCGCCCCGCTCACCGCACCCAATCCCGCAGCCAGCCGTCCGCGGACGCCGGCGCGCGGTGGTGCGCACGTTCTCGAGCCACCGCTGCGGATCACGCTGCTCGCGCGGAACCTCGCGGGGTGGGCGCGGCTGTGCCGCCTGGTGTCAGCCGCACACTCTGAGGCCGGGGACGGGCTGCCGGTCGTGTCGTGGCCGACGCTGTACGCGTACGCGGACGAGGACGTGGTCGTCATCCTCGGCCCGTCCGCTGAACCGATGCGAGCGCTGTCCGCCGGCCGCCCCGACATCGCCGAGCAGCTGCTGGCGCCGTGGCGCGAGCTCGCGGGCGACCGGCTGCGCCTGGAGGCCGTGCATCTGGGCCTCGAAGGCACTGGGGCGGGCTCGCTACGGCTGGCGGCGCGCACGGTCGGCCTGGGTGATCAGCTTGGGGTGCGCACGGTGCTGTCCAGCGCGGTTCGCTACGCCGATCCTGGCCAGCATCGGCTCGCCGATGTCCTCGACGCGGCCCGTCTGCTTCGGCCTATCGATCCCAGGCACCTGGACAGCGGCGAACGCTGGCTCAAGGGACCCCAGGAGATGGCCGCGGCCGCCGAGCGCATTGCCCGCGCCGTGGGCGACGACCGGGCCCGGGCCACCCGTCTCCTGGTGGAGACCGAGGCGACCGGCGAGTCCTGCACGCTCACCCCCGTCGATCTGGGCATCGGGCGCCCGCACTTTCCGGAGCCGTCCGTCGTCGGCGCGGGCCCGCAGGCGGGTTCGGCGATGCGGCTGCTGCGCCAGCGCTGCGACGCCGGGATGGTCGCCCGCGGCCTGGACCGCGACGAGGCCGCCGTCCGTCAGATCGACTACGAACTCGATGTCATCGGACGGCTCGGATTCGAGGGCTACTTCCTCGCCGTGGCGCAGGTCGTCGCCGACACCCGCGCGCTGGGGATCAGGGTGGCCGCGCGCGGCTCGGGCGCCGGCTCGATGGTCAACCACTCGCTGTTCGTCGCCACAGCCAACCCGCTGGAGCACCGGCTGCTTTTCGAACGCTTCCTCTCCGAGCGGCGGACATCGTTGCCCGACATCGACCTGGATGTGGAGTCGGAGCGGCGGCTGGAGGTGTACGACGCGATCATCGAGCGGTTCAGGCGGGAGCGGACTGCGGTCACCGGCATGCCCGAGACCTACCGGGCCCGGCACGCCCTGCGCGACACCGGCCTTGCCCTGGGGATCCCGCCGCAGGTGATCGGCGAGGTCGCGAAGAGCTTCCCGCACATCCGGGCCCGCGACATCCGCGGCGCTCTCGCGGAACTCCCGGAACTGCGCGAACTTGCCGGACGAGCTCAGAAGTTCGGGCCGCTGTGGGAGCTCGCTGAGGGCCTGGACGCCCTGCCGCGGGGGTACGCGATGCACCCCTGCGGGGTGATCATCTCGAATGCGTCGCTGCTGGACCGTGTTCCGGTGCAGCCGACCCCGGGCGGCTACGCCATGCTGCAGGCCGACAAGGAGGACGTCGAAGACCTCGGCCTGCTCAAGCTCGACGTGCTGGGCGTACGGATGCAGAGCTCGATGGCCCACGCGGTCGCCGAGATTCATCGGGCCACCGGCCGCGCGATCGACCTGGACAACCCGGATCACGTCGACCTGGATGACCCGCTGGCGTTCAAGCTCATCCAGGCGTCCGACACCGTCGGCCTCTTCCAGCTTGAAAGCCCAGGTCAGCAAGATTTGGTGGGCAGACTCCAGCCTCGGCACATGCAAGATGTTGTCGCTGACATTTCACTCTTCCGGCCTGGTCCGGTAAAGGGTGGTATGCCCGCCTTGTTTATCGCTGCTCGACACGGTGCGACACCGCACTACCCCCACCCGGACCTGGAGCCGGTGCTGAACGACACGTACGGCGTGGTCATCTGGCACGAGCAGATCATCGCGATCCTGGCGCGGATGACCGGCTGCGACCGAGCCGCCGGTGACGTCGCCCGCCGCGCGCTGGCCGACCCGGACCGGCTGCCAAAGGTCGAGTCCTGGTTCCGCCGCACGGCCGGTGAGCGCGGCTACGCCAAGGATGTCCTCGACGAAGTGTGGGAGATCATCTCCCAGTTCGGGGCGTACGGCTTCTGCCGCGCGCACGCCGTTGCCTTCGCCGTCCCGGCCCTGCAGTCCGCCTACCTCAAAGCCCACTACCCGGCCTTTCTGTATGCCGGGCTCCTTGAACACGACCCGGGCATGTGGCCGATGCGTGTCATCGTCTCCGACGCCCGCCGCCACGGCGTGCCCGTCCTGCCCGTCGACGTGAACGCCTCCGGTGCCCAGCACCGCGTCGAGAACACCGAGCAGGGGTGGGGGGTGCGTCTCGCGTTCTCCACGGTGAAGGGGATCAGCGAGGCTGAGATCGCGCGGTTGGTCGCCGGGCAGCCCTACAACGGTCTGCAGGACCTGTGGCAGCGGGCTCGCCCGTCCCTGCCGCTCGCGCAGCGCCTGATCCGGATCGGCGCGCTCGGCCCGCTCGCCGGGGATCTGACGCGGCGGGATCTGCTGCTGCAGGCGACCGAGCTGCACCGCCAGTCCCGCAACCGCCGTGCCGGGGAGGGGCAGTTGCCGCTGGGCGGGGAGCTCGTGACGGCGGAGCGGAGCGGTCTGCCGGAGATGACCGGCCGGGACAGGCTCAGCGCCGAGCTGGAGACGCTGTCGATCGACGTCACGCACCACCTGATGGAGCACCACCACCGGCTGCTGCGCGAACTCGGCGCCACAGACGCCGCCCACCTGAAGGGCATGGTGCCCGGGCAGACCGTGCTGGTCGCCGGTGTGCGGGCGTCCACGCAGACGCCGCCGATCCCGTCCGGGAAGCGAGTGATCTTCGTGACGCTGGAAGACGGTGCGGGACTCGTGGACATCGCGTTCTTCGAGGACTCCCACGAAGCATGCGCCCACACCGTGTTCCACAGCGGGCTCCTGCTCGTCCGGGGAACCGTCGAGGCCCGCGGGCCGCGGCGCACGGTGGTCGGGCAGATGGTGTGGGACCTGGACGAGGTGGCCGCCGCCCGCCGCGACCACGGACCGCAGGCCGCCCTCGACCTCCTCGGCCGCCCCTCCCCCGCGCCCACACCCGCCCAGCCGGCCCAGCCGAGGGTGCCGCAGCGGACCCTCACGGACGGCACGGCCGGAGCGAAACTCCACCCGTACGCCGACCTCCAGCCGGCCGGGACCCGGTCCGCCGACCTGCGCCGGCTCGGCCACCGTAGCCAAGGTTCTCCAGGCTGAGATGTGTCTCACGAGACACGGCAGTCGGTCGAACGGTGTGGTTTTGATCGTCGCGTGCGTCCCGGCGAGTTGCGGGTTCCCGCGGGCCCGTCACTGAAGTCCGCCTATTGCCGCCGGGCTTGAGGTAGCGGGACGACGGTGCCGGAACGCCGCGTAAGTTGCTCGCGGAGGGCAGCGTTCTCGGCGAGGAGGGTGGCGATGACGGTTGCTGCGGCGTCAACCTGCCGTTGGAGCCGCTGGCGCTCTCCGCGGCTGGCTTTCGTTTGTCTGCGGAGTTGCTTGATTTCTTCGTGCTGACGTTGGCCGTGCAGGCTGGCTGGACTTCCACCGATGCGGTCGTCCCATTCCGCGAGGACTAGGCTCGCGCGGTTCATCGTGGCTCGGCTGACGCCGGCCTCTCGCCAGAGGTTGTTCTTGGTCAGCTTTCCGTCGGTGCGGCTGGGTTGACCGGTGAGCAGTCGCTCCATGGCCGCGCGAAGTGCCTGCTCAGTCTTGGCGGACACCATGGGAGGGGACATCGGATGCCTTTCGGATCACGCGGTCGACGTCGTGAAGCTGCTCGGTGAGCAGCGCTCGGCGGTTGGACGGGAGCTTGCGGGTACTGAGCAGGTTGATGAGCGAGGCGCGTTCCGCGGTCCAGATGGGCAGGTGGTCCGGTGCGATGACGCTGTTTGCACAGCGAGAGGGCTGGCAGCGGTCGATGAGCGGGCCTTGGTGGCCTTCGGGGACGATCGCGTCCTCCAGGCATTTGGCGCCGACCGGGTTGGCGTCGTCCATGGTGCAGTGGTTGAGCTTGCCGAAGCGGACGGACAGCCGCGTGCGACGCAGGAGGTCGAGTTCGACGCGAGGATCCCCGCGCTGTGCTTGGTTGGTGGCTTTCATCTCGGTGGCCCTGGCTCGGATGGCGGCGAAGGCTTCTCGCAGGCGGTCGGCGCCTGGGCCGTAGCCGATCGGTTCTCCTCGGCTGTCGGTGGCGAAGAGTTCCGACAGCCGCTCGAAGCGGCGATCGGTGACGGCAGTTCTCATGTGCTGGGCCCAGGATGGTGCGGGTTCCATGTAGCCCTGGGTGGTGGTGTTCGCCAGGGCTCGGGTGGCGATGTGCTTGAGCTGCATCCCGACGGCGATTTCCGATCCGGGAAACTCCCGGGTGAGCATCGCCATGGTGCGGCGGAACATGTGTGAGGCCAGCTTTTGCTCGGAGATCTCGGGCAGCCCGGTGACGTGCCGGTTGCGGTTGACGTGCGTGACGAAGCTGTTGAGCGCTTCTGAGCTGTCGAAGTGGTTGATGGGCGACCTGGCCTGCACGGATGCGAAGGCGTAGTCGTCATCGATGGACAACTCCGACGCAGTGGCGATCGCCTTGGCCACCGGTTCGATGATCCACCAGTGGCGGATCGGCAGGTCTGGGTCCAGTTTGTGCTTGGTCGCCTTCACCGCGGGGCTGCCGTAGTACTCGACGACCGAGTCCTTGAGAATGTCGCGGACCTCGCTGTTGCGCATCATGGACAGTCCCACCACCAGCACGAACGCCGCGTTGCGCAGGGCGGTGTACTCGACCCACAGGGCGTGTGGGTGCAGCGAGTGACGCCAGGGGCCGCGAGTGCCGTCGGCACGCTCGACCATGGTGAGGTCGGGCAGAAGGCCGGGCTGGACGCGGCCGGCGGCGACCATCTCGATCACACGCGCGCGATATCTGCGGCCTGCCTGCTCCCGGGGGGCGAAGAGGTGCGCGGACTGCGTGAGGCCGAGCATGGCGGTCAGAAGTGACCAGTTCACTGGCGAAGCGCCGCCCGGTGTGCGCGGCGGGTCGTCGGGATGCCAGACGGGGACCCTGCTCTCTGGGTCGGCAAGCCAGATGTCGAGGTGGCGCCGCTGCTGCGCGGCACCGTGGTGCTGCCGGGAGTTCTGGAGGTTCTGCCAGTGGGCGCGGGCGCGAAGAATATCGGGGCCGAAGGTGTTGACGTACGTCCAGGCTGCGCGGACGAGCGGGAACCACGTCGTGGGTTCAACTACCGGGGTCCGCAGGCTTGACTGGCGCACGAGGCCGAGGACCTTCGGGGCAGTCTGGTTGGGCCAGGGATCGGCCGGCAGGCCTGCGGTGAGTACGGGAGTGAGACGGTGGAGCAGTTTGACCGTGTTGATGTGGGCGAGGACGCCGGTGTCGTCGGTGGTGCGGCGGCGTCCGGCGATGTAGCGGTGGAAGTCGTCGACCGTCCACTGCGCGAAGTCGTCGGGGAGGTTCTCGGCGGAGCCGAAGGCAGCCAGTGCGCGTAGGACCAGGCCGCGGGCCTGGTGGGTGGGGACCTTGCGTGGGGTCGGCGGTAGGTGGATGCCCGCCGCGAGGACCGTGGGATGGCGGGGATTGAACTCGATCATCGCCAGCTCGCGGGCGAGGAGGTTCTGGCCTGGGCTGAGGGAGGTGAACGGCAGTCGCCACTGGCTGGCGAGGCGGCTTGCCGGGCGGCGCAGGACGCCGTTGAAGTCCCAGCAGGTGCTCTCGCCGAAGGCGGGTGATGACGCATCGGCAAGCAGCGGCAAGGACTGCAGCACGGGCTCGTCGCCGGCGAAGACGCTGGATTTCGGGGCGAGATGGCGCTGGCGGCTGGTCATTCGAACTCCACGCGGGTGGACAGCGGAAGGTTGAGGGTCAGCCCTTCTGCGGCGATGCGCTCGTGGGCTTGAGTGATCTCGTCGCTGGTGCGCAGGCTGAGGGCCTCGAGGACGTTGGCGCGGCTCTGCCCCCACAGGGCGTGGAAGTGTCCCGGGGCCAGGCGGTGCTGGAGTTGTTCAAGATGCGCGGCGAACAGCAGCAGCTGGGGGAGGTTGGACGGCAGAACGAAGGCGTTGCGGCATTCCAGGCAGCGGGTCGGAGCGACTGGACACAGCTGGCCAGGCCGGCCGAACGGCGAGGCGAAGGGGTCCCTGCAACTGGAGACGCCCATGTCCATTTCGCCGGAGCGCAGTTGCTCGACGTCTGCGGCGGACAGGCCGAGGGCCTCGGCGGCACCGGGTTCCGCAAGTTCCTTTTCTGCGTCTTCGCTGAGTATGAGCGGGCCGTTCAGGGCCTTGTCGAGCCAGTGTCGCTGGGCGGACGTGATGACGTGACCTGAGATGACGCGCAGGGTCGTGCCGTGGGCGTAGTGCGTGCGGAAAGTCTCCTCGGTGTGGTCGTCGGCGATGTCGCTGATGCGACCCTTGAACGCGATTGCCTTCTCGACTTTCCCTGACTTGCGCAGTCGGCGGATGTCGGCCGGGCCCTGGACCGTCACCTCCTTCGCCTTCAGCCAGTCCGCCAGTGCTGCGCGGCTGCCCTTGCCGACGAAGCGCCTGATGGTCAGCGCGTTGTGGTCGACGGAGGCGCGCAGGAAGAGCGGGACCGGGGCCATGCCGGCCCGCTCCGCCAACGGGCGGGCCATCTGCAGCATCTGGAGGGTGAGCTCCACGGCGTCCAGGCGCGGCGCGGACGGGTGCAGGTCGCGGTGGTCCTCGTCGGGCGCACTGTAGGAGCGGCGTTGCCTGCTGCGGGCACGGTGTTTGGTGAAGTCGATCAGTACGCTGCGGTCACCGTATTCGAGGTCGTCCTCGTCGAGTGCGACCACTTCCTCGGATGCTCGACCGGTCGCGGCCATCAGCAGGATCCGGTAGCTGTGCAGGTCCATGTCGGTGGGGAACAGCATCCTCACCAGATGGCGCAGTAGGTATCCGCGGGCCAGATGCGGCAGCACGTCGTCGGGGGCGAGCTCACGCAGTGCAGGCGGCCACTGTGGCAGCGGGGGCAGTAGACGGGTCAGGTCTTCGCAGGTCCACGCGCCGTTTGCGAGAGCCCACAGCAGGTTGTTGGGCTCTGTCCAGCCGTCGTCGGCGGGATCGCTGCCAGCGGCCGCGCGAGTCCAGCCGGCTCTGATCCTTGCCTCGGTAGCGAGGCGGTCCGTCCAGGCGGCCTGGATCAGCTTCTTCTTGTCGGCCCGGCTGAACTCGTCGACCTCCTGGGCCCGGCCGCGCCGCATACCGACGGCACCCGCCACCCAGCCGTCGAAGTGCCCGGCGACCGGCCGGCCCGGATGGGCGATCCGGCGCGCGATGAGCATCCTCAACCGCCCCGCCAGCGCGTAGGGGCGCCGCGACCCCGCCGGGAAGCTGGCCGGCAGCAGCCTGATCCACTCTGTTACCGCAAGGTGCAGCTCGGGTATCTCCCGGGCCAGCGACGCGTGTTGTGGCGCGCCGACCGTCGCATCGACATGCGTACAAAAGCTGTTGATGGCGCGGCGATAGGTCAGGCAGGAGCTTTCCCGGAGGCCCGCTGCGGCCGCCAACTCGACCCACTCGTCCGCAAGCTCTGCGGCGAGTTCAGTGCAGATGTGAACCGCGGGGTCGAACGCGACCGTTACCGGACGACCGCGCGGATCGAGACCGGTCACCTGCCGCAGGCCGATACGCGAAGTCTCCGCCGGCCCAGGCGGCCTGCTCCCTGGAAACCCGCCCTTGTACTCACCCCTGCGCGGCATCGGCGGACTCCCGAAGCATCAGCTGGCGAGCGACCGTCGCGTACGAGGCGCCGCCGGCCGCGCTCCAAGATCGGAACGCTGCCTCGACGTCCCGCATCGGGTCCTTCAGGTACTGGATGTAGCGGTAGGTCGTCGAGGGATGCGCGTGGCCGAGGCGACGCTGGACAACCAGCAAGGGGTTGCCGACCATGTGGTCCAGGAGCGTCGCCATCGGCATCTGTTCGGCACTAACGTCTCTGAGAGCCTCGCGGGTCAGAAAGATCAACAGCCGTAGGGCGAACGTGTGCCGGGTGTCGTGGAAGACCCAGCAGCGACGGGGCAACACCGGAGCCGCGCCGTGCTCACTCCACCGTTTCATCCGCTTCCACGCCCGCCAGCGAATACGGTCCCAGCCCGAGCCCGTCAGCATGCGGCCCCCGGTGCCGACGAACAGCGCGAGCGGGTCCAAGCCTCCGCCTGTTTCCCACACGGTGATCCGCCGTAGGTCCGGCTTCATGTCCTTGATCACCCGCGTGATGGTGGCACCCTCCAGCACGCCGCGGACCTGAGTGCCGTCCCTCTCGATCCGCTGGACCACGAACAGTTCACGCACCTGACGCCGCAGGGTGCGCTGAGCTGTCGCGACGATCCCCGGCCGCTCCAGCAGCAGGTAGGCACTCAGGAGTTCCATCGCAGCGCTGGGCGCGTACACCGACCGCGGCCGTCCGTACTTCGCGCAGGCGGCCAGGTCGACCACTGCGAATGGCGCCCGCTTGCTGTCTGTCAGTCCGAGCTCGGGCAGCAGAAGGGTCGACCACTCCTGGATCCGCATTCCCGTCATCAGGGCCAGCTCCAGCGCTGCCCGGTTGCGGTGAGGCCGCCAGCCCCGGAAGCCAAGGTCGAGCCCGCCACCTGGCTGAAGCCCGCCAAATCCGACATCCCGGAGGAAGAGGTACTGGTCGAGCTCCATATGTCGGACCCGTGAGTCTTGGCTCGTCCCGCTCCCCAGGGAGGCCCCGCGACCCGTGGCTCGCCATGGCCGCCCGGTCACGTACCCGATCTGGTCCAGGTAGGTGTAGAGACCGCCGATGGCCGCTGCGTCCCTGTCCCAGGTGGTCTCTTCTACGGTCTCTTCGGCGTCCTCGCGCCGCCAGCGCCGGAACTCCAGCACGTCGTTCTCGGTTGCCTGCCGCAGATCCAGACCCCGCGCGGTGAGGTAGTTGAGCAGCATGATGACGGTGTAGGCGTAGGCCTTCATCGTCTTGGGGTCGAGACCCTGCTGGCCAATCAGCCGGAACCAGCTTGATAAGGGCTCGACGGGACGCATTTCCCCGTCGAGGATAATCGGGGTACCCGCAGGGAGCCGTCGGCGCTCAAAGAGCTCGCTCAGGTCTGAGGCAGGAACACCAGGGACAGTTCCTACCTTCCAGACCTTGTGTCGGTCTGTGAAAAAGAGCTGCACCGTTTCCCCCGTGACCGGCGCCTCGCGGGTTCAAGGTGCCTTTGAGTCAGCCTGCCTGCGCCGCCAGACAGCAGCCGCACGTAGCAGGCAACGTCACCCGAATGAGAAGGGACACCGGCGAAACTCTGCCTTGGCCTAGCTAGGCGCCTCCCGGGAGGAGCCGGATCGTGGGAATCGACCCTGGTCCTGATCGAGTCCAGCGGTCACAGCAGCTCAGTTCCCGGTGCGATCTCGGTGGGGCGCCAGGTGCGGTCGAAGAATGCGGCGGTGGGGCTGTAGAGGCGCAGGATGGCGAACCAGCCCTTGCCGGGGGTGGTCTGGATCCAGTTGCCCTCGGAGACGCCTTCGGGGCGGGTTGGGGCGAGGTGCACGGTACTGGAGCCGTCATGGTCGGCGGTGGCTGCGGGTGTGGGGTAGTTCTGGCTGCCTGCTCGCGGGTAGCGCTGGGGAGTCTTGAGCATGGAGCGGGTCTGGTTGTCGTAGAGCGTCAGCGACCAGAACCGGGCTGCGGGGATTCCTTCGGGCAGGGTCACGGCGTAGGTGCTGTCTCCGTCGAAGGGCTGCCCGTTGGCGTCGAGGGAGATGATCAGGTACTGGGAGCCCACGCCGCTCAGGCGCATGCACATGGCGGGGGAGATTCCGGTGTAGGCGTAGAAGAACGCGGTGCGTGAGTTGAGGGCCAGTCCCGTGGTGGGCGGGTAGGGCTTCACCCCGTCGGCGGTGATCTCCGGAGGGGGCACGGACCAGTCGTAGCCGCCGACGAACAGGGGGTTGAACCAGGCCGAGTCCTCGTAGTAGGCGAACCCTTCTTCGGGGCGTGCTCGCAGTGCGAGGGTGCGGGCGGTGGCGTTGGCGACGGCGACCGCCTCCTCGAGGAGGGTGCGCATCCGCTGGTCGGGCCGGAACGTGTGGCCCTTGCTGATGCCGATGGCCCGGAACGCGCCGGCGGCCTCCGGGTCGGGGGCGTCGACGGGCTCTTCCTGGATGAGGGTGTCGAGGAGGGTGTAGAAGGAGAAGTCGTTGGGGGGCAGTGTGTTGGCCGCCAGGCCGGTTCCCTCGACGAAGGTGGGCGGCTCGGCGGGCTTCAGCGGGGCCAGTGGGCTTTTGCCCTGCAGGAAGGAGCCGATGCTGGAGCCGTAACCTCCGGGGTTGTAGGGGTAGATGCGGAGCTTGTCCTTGATCCTGGCGACGGTCGGTGCGGGGTCGTCGTTCTCCAAGAAGGCGCGGCCCAGGACGATGGCTCGGAAGGTGGCGGAGCGGCTGAGGAAGACGCCGCCCTCGGGCTCGGGACCGTCGTAGCCGGGAGGGAGGATCACGTAGGCTCCGCCGGTTCCGCGGTCGGGGCCGGGGGTTCCGATGTCGGTTAGCCAGTGGAACCACATGTCGTCGACGGTGCCCAGACAGTCGGGTGGGACCTCAAGGACCATGGGCCCGTCGCTGAGGTCGAGGAAGCTGAGGAAGTACACCGTGTCGGCGTTGCCGGTCAGGAACAGTGACTCGCTGTCCATCAGGCCGGTGTAGATCAACACGTCGTTGTCGGCGACCCCCGCGTCCAGGAAGCCCTGGCGAAGGGCACGTACGGAGACACCGCCGAGTGCCGCGAGGTAGGTGTCGACCCCGTGGGTCAGATCGAGGTGGTCGAACACTTTCTCGCAGGTGCCGGTGTCGGGGACGCCGTCGCGGAAGTGCAAGGTGCCCAGGCGGCTCTCGACAGCGTCAGGCGTGAAGACAGGTGCAGGCGTGTCACCGTGGGGATCGCTCATGATGTCCATGCTGTGGCGTGCCTGACGTTCTCGCATGTCGGCCGAACGAGTGTATGCGTCGTGGCCCTCGCTGGGCTGGTGCCGCGCTCCTTGCCTAGCAACCAGCCCAGTGTGGTGACGTATGCGGGCCGCAGCACACGCTTGATCAGGGCCCGCGATGTGAACGGCCCTTCGGCTGCGCTGGGAGGGCGGCTGACTCGAGCCTGCCCGTTTCGACGGGGACTGGGCTCATCGGCCTTCGGGAGAGTCACGGACGGTCTCGTGCCACACGAGAGGGAATCGGTCCGCCAGTTCCTGCTCGACCCAGGCCAGCCTGCCGCGCAGGAGATCTTCTCGCTCTGGGTGCTCTTCAGCCTGGAGTCGCATGAGCAAGGCGCGCAGACGGATAAGGACCATGGGTGAGCTGACGGCGGCGGGGATGACGTCGTCAAGGGCAATGTGCAGAAAGTCGTTCCAGCCAGGCAGTCGCGTGACGACGCGGATCGTGCCGGTGGTGTCGGTGGCCCGGAAGGGGCCGGAGCGCGCGGAGGCGGGGTCGAGGAGGAGGTCTTCCATGCTGTCAAGGGCCTGTACGGCGGTGGCGGGGTCGTTGACCGCTGGGGACAGTGCTCGCAGCGCGATGTCCGCGAGCAGGCGAAAGGCGAGTTTCGGGTCCTGATCGAAGGAGCCTTCAACGTCCGTCACCAGAGCAGCCAGAACCGCGGAGGGAGGCACCTCGGTTCCATGGAGGTCGGCCACCACGGCGCCGTGAGGCAGCGTGGTGCCGGGAATGGCGTGGACCACGATGACGGCGTCGGCTGCCCGCGCTGCCCTGACCAGCCGGTCCACGTCGATCTGCTGTACGACGACCACCGGCTCCGGCCAGGTGACGCTGGAGTGCCAGGGCGGCAGAAGCCCGCACGGCGCTGAGTCGGGTTCGGGTTGGGAAGGGGTGGGGCCGATGGCCTGAAGGAGGTCGCGTCCTTGGTCGGTGATGGCGTCGAGAACCTGGGCGAGCTGGATGGCGGCGAAGGCGCGCAGCTGCAGCGTGCGCAGGAGCCACACCAGCAGGGTCAGCAGGATCCCGGCGACGGCCGGCACGGCCAGGGAGACGCGTTGGGCGGTTCCGATGGTGAGGGCCGCGGTGACGCAGTAGACGGCGAGTCCGATGGCGAAGGCGAAGGTGCGCCAGACGATCGGCGCCCTCCTGAAGAGTGTCATTCGGGGCGAGAAGGAGGTGTGCACCCACTGCACCACCAGGAACAGCAAGGAGAAGATGACGGCGCTTACTCCCAGCAGCCCCACCCCCAGCGACAGCAGCATGTCGACCACTTGGCGGGCCGGTACCTGGGGGCCGCCGGGAACGGCCGGTACTGCCAGCCCCAGCCCCAGACCAGCCAGGGCGAGCAGCAGCTGCGTGCGTCCCGCGCGCAGGCGGGGCTTACGCCGCAGCAGGCTCTTTCCGGCCCGAGCCCTCATCGTCGCTCCCCCTCATTCGCCAGCCCTGACCTGCGCCTGTTGCTCAGTAGCGGCCGTTTTGTGAGTTTTACTTCTCGAGCGATTAAAAAAGCGTTATACCCCTTATTTGCATAAAATGTCTGATGGTCGGGATGTGACGGTCGGCAGTCCCCCCGACCCGCAGGATCGGAACGAGATCGGCTCGGGACGGACCGGCGCCCAGCCCCGGCAGGGACTGCGGCATCAGGCGTCCCGCGAGGGAGCGCGCATGAGCACACTGTCGAGCGGCCTGCGGCCGCCGCGCTACACGACGTACGTACGCGTGTCCGCTGGTGATCGTGGACGCCACCCGGCTGCAGCAGGTCAGCTTGGAGGCGGGCACGCGGCTCCGGTCGGAACCGACCGCCTCGCCCCCAGGCCGCCTGTACCGGATGGCCGCTGGCGGCGGCCGCATCCGATCTGCACAAACGGTGACGAGATGCCCTTACGCGGACAGGAGCGGGGGCCGCGCGTTGCGGTCCGCGCCAGGTCCTGCGGCGCTCCGTGACGGAAGCAACAACAAGGCGGCCCGCGCCCCGGGCGCGTGAGGAGCGTGCACCATGCTGATCGCACTGCTGGCCGTCCTGGGCGTCGACCTCATCGTGATCGTCGTCTTTGTCGCCCTCGTGCTCCTGCGCCGGCGCTGGGTCAGCCGCCGGCCCGGCGCCTTCAGGGGCGCCGTCCGCGTCGTTGACGGTGACGTGCCTGGGCTGGGCAAGAAATGGCGGCGCGGCTACGGCCGCTGGGTACGCGACGTGCTCGTCTGGGATAAGGGTCCCTTCCTGCTCCGCAACGAGTTCATCCTCCCCGACGCCCTGGCCGGCCCGGCGCGGGCGGCTGAACCGGGCGAGATCAGACGCCTCGGCAAGAACCTGACCGTGACGTCCATGAAGCTCGAAGGAGGCGCCCTCGTCGAGGTCGCATCCAAGGAAAAGGACCAGCACTCGGCGCACGGGCCGCTCGGATGATGATGACCGCCAGCCCCGGCCGCGCCCCGCAAAGCGACGCCGCAACTAAAGAGGCCCCGCATTGACCCACCACGACGCACTCCCCAGCTGGCGAGACGGCACGAGCAGGGATGCGGTCCTCGACTTCGTCGCACCGAACCTTGCGCAGTTCACCGAACTTTGAGCACGGGATACACCGCCGGTCAGAGCGGTTACGGTCGCTGGTCGGTGGACTGTACGGCCGTGAACCGA
The DNA here is from genome assembly GCF_040650615.1 of Streptomyces sp. NPDC048643. Taxonomy (NCBI): domain Bacteria; kingdom Bacillati; phylum Actinomycetota; class Actinomycetes; order Kitasatosporales; family Streptomycetaceae; genus Streptomyces; species Streptomyces sp. NPDC048643. The sequence goes on along the minus strand of NZ_JBEZHO010000054.1, from coordinate 2,103 downwards.
CCGCAGGCACGGCTCGCAGCCGTTCCGAAACGGCGCTGACCTGCGTGCTTACTCTTCGACGAGACGAACTGCAATCCGTCAGGCTTCGGTGAGATTCACTCAAGGTTCGATGCGACAGGACAACGACAGACGTCACAGCCAGGCGTCAGCCCTTCCGGTACATTCGAAATCATGTGCGATATTTGGATAAGTGTCGAGAGGATTCTCGAGGTAGGGGCTGTTCGGCGCTGCTCAACGCACGAGCTGTTCGGCGTGCACCGGCGGGAGGGCCCGTTCCCAGCGGGGGCTGCCGCATCCAGACGGCTCTCAACCTGGCAGTGAGACAGTCCGAGACGTCTGGTGAACCAGGGCTCGGCCGGGTGAACGCCGTGACCAGCCACCGCAGCATCTTGCAGCTGCGCTTCGAGATGCCGCCCGGCTCCGACGCCGAGCTGCCCGAGCAGCTGCGGCGCCTGCTGGAGCACATCACCCCGCGGGTGCAGATGATCGAGCCGGACGGTGCCGTCCTCGACCTGACCGGCGCGCTCCTCTACTTCCATCAGGACGCACGTGGCCTGACGGAACTGATTCAGCTCAGGGTTCTGGCCTATTTCGGGGTGAGTAGTGCTGCGGGTGCGGCGCCGTCCCGGATGCTCGCCGCAATGGCGTGCGCGCTCACCGGACCCGGACGCCGTCTGATCATCGAGGACTCCCCCGCGGCGGTTCGCGCCTTCCTGCGGCCGCGGCCGGTTCGGGAGTTGCCCGGCGTGGGCGCCCGCGCGGCCGCGACGCTCTCCGACTACGGGCTCCACACCGTCGGCGATGTCGCCGACGTCCCCCAGCTCACCCTGCAACGCCTCCTCGGCGCCAGCCCGGGCCGCACCCTCCACGAACGCGCCCACGGACATGACACCACCACGGTTGACCCGACCCCGGCGCCGGCCAGCATGAGCAGCGAGCACCGCTTCGATCGCGACGAACTCGACCCGGCCCAGCACCGACGGGTCCTGCTCGCCCTCGCCGATGACCTCGGCGCGCGCCTCCGCGCCTCCGACCAGATCGCTGCCGGCGTGACCCTGACGGTCCGCTACGCCGACGCGAGTTCCACCCGCCGCAGCCGCACCCTGCCCGAGGCGACCCAGCACACCGTGCTCCTGGCCCGTACCGCCTACACCCTCTACGACTCCCTCGGCCTCCAGCGCGCCCGGGTCCGCGGCATCACGCTGCGCGCCGACGCTCTGCGATCCGACGACGGGGCCACCCGGCAGCTCACCCTCGACAGCAGCGACGACAAGCCCCTGGCGATCGAAGCCGTCGCCGACCGGGCCCGGAGGCGGTACGGGCAGAACCTGCTCTACCCCGCAGCCCTCGCCGTCACCCGCCGTCCGTCTACCGGCGTCGACGGTCCCGGAGATAGAGGATGAGCGCGCCGAAGCCGAACAGGACGGTCAGTCCGATGGCGAGGTAGGGAGACCAGGACGGTCCGTCGGGTCGGTTGCCGTCGGCCAGCCATGCGAGTGAGTTCAATGTCGCCCCCGTAGCTCGGATCTCGCTGGCCTTGTGCCCGCATTCCCTGACGGCAGGCCAGGCAGAGAGCCCGGCCTCGCCGGAACTCGACACGGCGCGCTTCATAACTCCGTCGGCTCGACCCTCCTCTAGATGTCGCCCAGTGTCACTCGGGTGATGTTCCGGGTGGGTTCGGGCGGGTCGGGATCGTCGTCCGCTAGCAAGAGATCATGTTCTCGAAGATCGCGGCCCTGGCTGCCGCCCTCCTCGCCCTGCCGCTCACCATCACGCCCGCCTCCGCGCACCAACTGCCGTCTGGGCCGCTGTCGATGGCGGCTGCCGTCGACCTGCTGCCAACGGCGGCCGAGTCACGGGACGGCTACCAGGGCACCAGCTTCAAGCACTGGGTCGACGCCGACCGCGACGGCTGCAGCACCCGGGCCGAGGTCCTGATCGCCGAGTCCCGCGTGCAGCCGACGATCGAGCCGGGCTGCAAGGTGACCGCCGGGCACTGGTTCTCCTTCTACGACGGCGTCACCGTCACAGCCCCCGGTGGCCTGGACATCGACCACATGGTGCCCCTCGCCGAAGCCTGGGACTCCGGCGCCTCCGCCTGGA
>NZ_JBEZHO010000053.1:0-62053 GCF_040650615.1 Streptomyces sp. NPDC048643 | reverse complement strand
GAGTGGCGGAGCCGGCGCCGGGCCAGGTGACGGTGCGACGCTGGTCGGTGCGGGCACGCCGGGAAGCGGCACGGTCGGCTGCGGCCGACTCCTTGACTATCGCGGCGTTCTTCTTGTTGATCTTTGCCGTGAACGGAGTGACCTTGACGGGGACGGGCTTCTTGACATGCCCGGCGCCGAGGGGTTCCGCGTCGTCGGCGAAGGCCACGGGGGTCAACAGGCCGGGGATCAGGGCGAGGCCCGCCGCCGCTGCGATCCGTCGGAGCCAGGGACGGGCAGGGGTGTTGGTGCCTCTCCTGGTCGGGCCGGAGGCCAACTGCTTCATGACATGTCTCCTCGCGTGCGGCCGCCCGGGAAGCGGGGCGGCCGTACGCCGTCAAGGTCTGCTGGGGAAGTGAGCGGGTGAAGGGGGCTGGTGACAGCTACGTCGAAGGCTGAGCGATCTGGTCGTTCACCTGGCCCGGCGTCATCGCGCCGGTCCACACACGCAGTTCCGCCAGGTCACCTGGCAGGTAGTTGTTTGCGGACCCGGCTGTCTGTCCGCTGCCGGCCGAGAGGACGCCGCTGCCCTGTTGCGGCACCGCGAGTCCGGCAGCCTGATCGCTTGCCTGGGCGAAGGGGCCGACGAACAGGTTGGCGACTCCGAAATGCTGGGAACCGTCGTTCGGGGCGGAGAAGTCGGCCGTCGCGTCGAAGACGCCCGTGACGTCGACCCATGTGTCAAATTCCTTGGCGCCGACGGGTAGTTCGGCGGGAGCGGTCGCGGTGGTGATGGCCTTGCCAGTGGAGTCGACCGCCGTGCGCCCGAACGTCCACAGATAGGCGCCGTTGACCTTCTCGATCCACAGACCCCAGGAAGATTCCTTGCCGCCTGGTGCGGCCTGGGCTGCCACCAGTCCGCGGTAGCCGTTGGGCTTGGCGTCCAGCAGCGTCTTGTTCAGGCGGACGCGTGCTGAGACCGTGAAGGAGCCGGTTTCATCGATCACCGGGCCGGTGGCGGACGCGTAGCCGGATGTGCCGTTCATGACCAGAGCGGTGGCGTCCTCGCCGGCCAGTGAGGCGCCTGTGTGCAGAGCCAGACCGCCCCGGCTGTACGGGAAGGAGGTACTCACCGGGTTGTCGGGGTCTTCCGGACTCTCGATGACCTGGCTCCCGGAAGGGGGCGAGATGGTGGCGTCCCAGTGTGCGACGAGTTCGGTGGCCGGTACGCCGTCCGGGTCGAGACGGAACTCCTGCCGGATTTGGTCCGGCTGACGTGCGTCCTGCCACACCGCTACTTCGTCAAGGAGTCCGAAGAAGTACTCCCCGCCGGTGCCGGTCTTCACCGAGCGGCCAAACTGGAGGCCGCCGGTCGCGGGCCAGGGCGTATACGACGCGGCCGCGTCGGCGAGGACCACGGGATCGCCCTGCGGCTGACCGTTGACGAACAGCTGGATCGTATCGTCGCTCGTCGTCGTTTCCTTGTTGACGGCGAAGACACCTGTCAGGTGCGTCCACACCTTGAGTGGCGGGTTCGCCGCATCGGCGAATGAGCGGATGAACACCGGGCTCGCCGTGTCCTTGTCCGTGCGGTTGAAGACCCACTTCTTGTAGGTGGACGAGTAGTACAGGGCGAAGGCGCTGCTGTTGGTTCCCGGTTCGGACAGCACCATCCGGTTCTCGGAGGCGTCCGTGAGGTACACCCATGCCGAGACAGTGAAGGAGCCCTGGGTATTGACGGCGGGGGTGGCTGTTGCCGCGTATCCGATCTGCTCGGGCGCGGTGGAGGTGGCGTCGTTCAGGCGCAGTGAGTAGTCTCCCGCGCCGCGGCGTGCCCGGGTGGAACCGCCTGTACCAGCCTCGCCGACCAGTGTCGCAGTGTGGCGGGTACCGACGGTGGCCGTGTCGGCCGCCGTCATGGTGCCGGAACCGGGCTTAAGTTCACCGAAGTGCCAGCGCCCGCTGGCATCGGCGGCCAGATCCACCTTTGTGTAGAAGAAGGCGGGAGGGCCCCACCTGATGTTTCCGCTCTTGTCGAACTTCAGGTCGCTGGCCTCAACCGACAGGGTCTGCAGGCCGGGCAGGCTTGGCTTGATGTCGGTACGGGTCACCGGGGCGTTCGTAGTGGCCGCGTTCACCGTTTTGGCCGCGGCGGCACCGGTGTTCATGAATCGCCAGCGGTAGGCCTTCACATCCTTGTCCGCTGCGTTCGGGCTGAAAGTGAACGTTCCCGCGACGCCAGGCCCTCCGTTGGGTGCGCAATCATCGGTCAGACACGCCTGGTAGGGGCCGGCTGAGGTGATGGACGGCTGCTTCGGGGCTGTGGAGTCGATTCTGAGGTAGCACCACGACGAGTAGGGCGAGTACAGGTCCCCGTCGTCCCCGTTGTAGTTCCAGTTCGACTGGGTGCGGGCATGGAACCGGTACAGACCCTGGTCGGTCAGTTTGCTGGTTGGGATCGTCTCCACTGTGCCGTCGGGATCCCACCCGTGTTCCGGTGCGTAGCCTTTCCAAGCTTGTGACCAGGTGCCTGAGCTAGTACCCGTGCTGGACTTCTCCATGAGGAACTCGGCCTGCAGAAAGCCCTCTTCGTCGCCCTCGTGCTGTTCCACCTTGGTCTGGACGCTGGCCCTGACGCGCGGTGTGTCCACGGTCGCTGTCAGCGGGTCGGACGCAGTGGTCTTGCAGGTTGCGACGTCCCCGGTTCCCGGGATGGCCCCGACCGACGTGGGCACACCGGGGGTGTGGACGTACCAGACCTTCAGTTCGGCGTTGTTGTCGAAGCGCTTCCATGCCCGCGGTTCGGTCTCGTCCTTGGCCCGCAGCATGAACGTCAGGCGGGAGAACTTGCCGTCTGCGAAGGCCCTGACCGTGGAGGCGAGGTTCTCGTCTGGTTCAGTCGGGTTGTCGTTGAACTCAATCCAGGAGTTGGGCTGTTCGGGAGAACAAAGGTCGCCGCGGCCTGCCGAGACGTACTTGTCGCCCATCTGATCCAGCTGTGTAGGGCCGGGCCAGGTGGTGCCCTCGTTGATGTTGTCGGTGCGCTCCAGGTCGACCCAGTAGGGGTTGCAGTTGAACGACCAGGTCTCGTAGGCGCGGAACGTGGCGTCGAGGACATGCTTGCCGGCCAGTTCGTCGGGGCCGAACTCGAAGTACATGCGGTCGGTGTAGGGGCTCGAGGCGCAGCCGTAGCCGTCGGCGATCCCGCAGCGGCCCACGCCCTTGGGCTCGCTGAACTTCCAGAATTTGTCGCCGTCCGAGGAGAGCTTGGTCCACTCCGAGCGGCCGAGGCCCACGGGAGGGTCGATGAACACGGGGTAGACAGTGTCCTGTCCGCGGAGCAAGTCCAGGTCCGGCTTCACGGACAGCGTGCCGGCGCCGACGGTGACAGGGAGCTCCGCGGTGGCGTCGCCCTCGTCTGGCTGAGCGGGGTCAGTACGGGCGTCTTCCTGTTCCGCTTCGGGCTGAGACTGCCGGACCGCGGTCGAGAGGAGTTGAGTCTGAGGTCCGCTGTCATCGGTGCCGGCAGAGTCCCACATTTGGCCGGCCGGTCCGCGGAAGACGGCGTTGCCGTCCGCGTCCAGGGCCCGCACGCCGCCGCCTGCACCCGGAGCGACGCTCAGGCCGTCCCCGGTAGCGGTGAGCTTGATCTTCTCCAGCTCGGCGCTGGCGGCGGCCTCGGCGGTGTTGACCACCACGACCTCGCGGTAGCCCTCAGCGGTGGCTGTCAGTTGCAGATCCGCGCCGGTGACGGGCACGTTGGCGTAGGTCGCCGTCGCCCCGTCCAGTGTCGGAGCGGGCAACGACGAGGGCCAGCCGAGCTTGAGCTCTTGGTCCTCATGGCCGAGTCGCAGCAGGCTGGAGCCGCTACCCCCGCCGGAGAAAGACATGTCCACTACGGCCGACTTCGGCCCGACCGTGCCGTCCGCGCGCTTTTCCAGTGTGACGTCGATGTCCCGCCATGCGCCGCCCGCACCCCGGGCCCGCTGCGGCTCCGTCGACTGCGTCAGTGTGAAGGTGCCGTCGGGGTTCGCGACCGTGGTTGTGTACTCCGACCGTGCTGAAGTGACCTCGACCGACTCCCCCGTCGCCGCCGCCTTCTGAGATGCGGACTCCTCCGTAACCACTGACGCCGGCGCAGCAGCGCGGGCGTCACCGGCAGCAGCAACGGTCACTGCCGGCAGAAGCGACACCAACGCCGCGACCGCGGACACGCCGCCAACTGTGCGACGCACAGCGCCTCTTCGTATGCGGGCACGACAAGTCCCCCACCCCAGCCCCACAGTCCCCACCCCAGAGTCACAGATCGTTCACAGACTGGGCGAGTTAACGATGCGCCACTTCCCAGCGTCAATGTGACCTGTGACACCTTTCGCGATCTCGTCGACGCTGTGAGCAGCGCAAATGTCCATCCCTATCCGAAGCGTGGCACATCATCAAAAACGTCCCTTGCAACACTCCCCGTGTTCACCGCCACGACATCACCGCATGATTTCAGCCAGGCGCACCAAATGAGGGACCTCAAAGACCACGGCACCGACAGCCCCAACAGAACCTGGCAGAAGAGGCGTTCAGCGCACCCCAGCAGCGTCGGACTGACTTGATTCAGCCATGCCCAAAGAGACCGACAGCACCGTGATGACCGAAGGTAACCAGAACCAACCCACCGCAGATGGCGTGTATCACCAGGCCGCACCCCCGCCGACCACGCAAAATTCCTACCCCCGAGAGCACTGGAGCGGCAGAGATAGCGAGATCTCCCGGCCGAGGGCAGTGCCGCTCAACAACCCCTCCTACCCCATCCAGGCGGCCGAGCCGCTGCTGTCCGCTGCAATCGACGTCGTCGAGAAGCAGGGCTGGCAGCTGGACAGCATCACTTCCTACGGCGGCCCCAACCCGGACTACCCGTTCCGCCCGTGGGGGCCCGTGGTGCATGGGCCGTGCTTGGTGGACGCGGACGGTGGCGCGGCCGGCGAGGCGGTAGTGGTCGAAGGTATAGGTGCGGCCGTCCTCATCCGCGAGGGTCCAGCCATCCAGGTTCACGCCATGGCGGGAGTAGTTGGTGATCTCCACCCACTCACTGTTCAGGGAGCGGTTGTCCCAGCCCGGGGAGTCGTACTGGACGCTGCTGATCTCCACCGCCGCGGTCACGGATACGGTCACAGGCTCCCCCTGCATCGTGCGGGCACCAACCCACACGCCCTGACGGCGGTCGGGTTGTGCCGTGTGCGGGTGGCGGCCGGCCGCTCGATGTCACGCCGAACGGGGCGTCGATGCGATCGGTGGCGCCGACAAGAGCGGTCCGCAGCCATCTGCTCAGCGCAACGCCTCGATGGCTTTCACTACCAGAGCTCGCGCCTCCGCCCCGTACACGGCCATGCTGCGCAGCTCCTCGAACGCGGCCAGGTACAGAGCGATCTCGCTGGGCTGGGTGACACGGACCTGAGCAGAGAGGAGCTCCACCGAGACGAGGGTGTCGTCGTACATGTGGAACAGCTCCTGCGGCCACAGCCGGCGCTCCTGGGTCGCGCTCGGGATGATGCCCAGCGACACTGCCGGAAGCGCACCAGCGGTCAGCAAGTGCCCGAGCTGGGCGGCCATCGCGTCGGAGTCGCCGAGTTGGAAGCGAAGTACGCCCTCTTCGATCAGCAGGACGAACCGGTGCCCGGGCTCATGGATGATCTTCGACCGTTCCAGTCGGGCCGCTGCAGCCTGCTCGGCGTCGTCGGGAATGTCGAGGAGCCGGGCGTTCGTGGACAGCAGGGCCCGCGCGTAGCCCTCGGTCTGGAGCAAGCCGGGGACGAGGGTGGGCGAGTAGACCCGGAACAGGCTGGTCGACTGGTACAGCTGCACGTAGCTGCCCTGGAGGCGAGCGAGCCCGGCACGGACCTTGCGTTGCCACTCAACGTACTGCGACTCGGCCTCGCGTGACTGCACGATGATGTCCGCGGCGTCACCCTCGGCATCGCAGGCACGGCACCAGCGGCGGACGTCCTCGGGCGTGGGCGGGGTGCGCGCATTCTCGATGCGCGAAGTCTTCGGGTGCGTCCACCCGCAGCGCTTGGCCAGCTCAGTGCCTGTGATGCCCGCGTCGGCGCGAAGGTCACGCAGCCGTGCTGCGACCCGCTCGCGCGCAGCCTGGGCGGAGGATGACGGGGAGATTGGCATGAGCTGGCCAGGGTGCCTTTCGTACTAGCTGATCTCGTAGTGCTCGTGCGGGATCGCCCGATCCCACACCGTCTCGAATGCGTCCGCGCACAGCTTCGCCGTGGCCGGATCACTGCTCATCTCGCCGCCGCCCGATGCTCCGGCTCCGGTGAAGTGGTTCCACCGGATGAGCTGTCCGTCGATGAGCCAGAAGTCGTTGCCGGGCAGCGCAATGTCCGAGGCTCGGCGGCGGGGCAGCCAGCGGACTTGTTCGCCGGCCTGGACGTTGACGTCGGTGGCGGCGTGCTCGTAGCGGATGTAGTCGTTGACGGGCTCGGACACGATGCGGGCCCGGCGGACCACGACTCCGCGGCCGACGGTCCGTCGGATGAGTTCCACCCAGGGCCCCCAGTAGGGCGAGGCCGGATCGGTGTCCCGCTCGCCCGTGCGCCGCCAGTGCTCGAGGTCGTCGGCCTCGCCCGCGACTCCGTACGCGTCACGCATCTCCAGGTGGACGGCGGTGCGCTCCGCGCTATCGAGTAGATCAGCGAAGCTCGGCACGCTCTGCGTCATCGCACGCCTTCCTCAGGATCGGCACCATGCGGGCCGGGATGCGGACTACTGCCTCATGCTCGGGGATGCCCACGGCATGACCCGGCATCTCGAACGCGGCGCATGTTGCCGCGAGTTCCGGACCGGCCGTCCATCCCTGGATGACCAGCTCGTTCTTGGTGTCGTCGACCCAGACGGTCGGGCTCTCGCCCGTTCCCGTGTTGGGGTCGATCCCGATGAACCGTAGTGTCATCGCTTCCTCCGGCGCTCTGGGTGTTCGCGGATGTTCACCACGGTCAGCCGTCTGAGGTAGTGGGTCAAGAGAGCGAATGCGCCACTGACCTGGGCGAGCAGATTGCTATGAACATCGGTGAACATTGCTGGCTGTGGCGTACATCGCGTCTCTAGCGTCGGGAGGCAGAGGAGAGCCCGGCGACCGCGAGAACGGTCCCGGGTATGGCCGACTGGTTGGAGTCGACATGCCGCAGCCTATGCAAGCCGCAGGCCCCACCGACAGCCCGCAGGTCCACCGCTGGTGCCACTGGCACAGGGGCCCGTCGGAGACCGCGGTTCTAGTGGACGCGATCGAGCGGAACAGTGCGCCGCCGATCGCTCTTTACGCGTGTGCTCCGTGTCGCGAGCAGCGTGGCCTGATCCCGCTGTCGGAGCTTTCGTGAAGACGGTCGAGACCATACCCGAGTGCAGCCTCGCCGAGCACGCGAGGTGCGACGGTCCCGGCGACGTCCGGCGCCCGGGCGCGCCAGCCTGGGAGGCGGCGCTCCTGACGATCCGGTGCGGTTGCTCGTGTCATGGCAACAGCCCCTGGACTGGCCGCGTTTCGCAGGCGTATCCGCCGGTCCAGGCCCGACGAGTTGGAGGTGTCCGGTGAGCACGAAGACCCTGCCTCACCACACGCTGTTCGCTCTCGGGGGCGTCTGCTGGGCTGAGCACAGCGTGACGTACGTCCACTGCACGCTGCCCACTGGGCACAGCGGCGGGCACTGGCACGCGTACAGCAAGACGAGCTGGTGAAGACTCCCGGGGCCGGCGGATCAACCCGCTTTCAAGGTCCGCTACCGGCGCGTCCCCCGTTGCCGCGTCTGACGGCCACGGCTTCTCATCGCCACGTCGCCTGCAACGTCGGGCCTTCTGCGTGATCCCGCACGCCCTCGTCGGCATCGCGCGCGGGCACCACCGTTGACCAGTCGCTGCGGTGCGTGCCTGCATGCCTGATCGTTTGAGAAGGAGACGTACAGGCTGGCCTATCAGTCGAGCCGTTGCAGGACTTGTGTGAACTCGCCGTTCTCGATCAGACCGGTGAGGACCTGGGTCATGTTGCTGATGCCGGGATCGCGGACGATGAGCCCGTCCGAGCACCAGAAGTAGCGGCCTGCGGGGGCTTCCCCGCTGGCAGCCCACCGCTTCATCAGGACCTCGACCTGGTCGAGGGTGATAAGCAGATCGCCGAGGCCCTCATGCTTCGCACTGGTGGATGCTGCGGCTGCAAGCTCTCAGCCACCTGCCGCGTGTGCCGACCGATGGCACGGGTCTTCTAGGAAGCGAAGGCACCACTCAAGAACTACTGCCAACACGGAATGAGGTAATCATGACTGCTGTCATGGTCGAGATCACGCCCGCCCCCGCCACCGTCGACCCGGAGGCGGTCGTCCTGGTCGCCGACGTCAGCGAACTCACCGCGAGCGTGGTGCCCGGCTGCGGCGACGACAACCCGTACAACTAGTTCAGCTCAGTTGGGGCCGCGCATCGCGCGCGGCTCCAACGCCCGTACTTCTGGAGACTTCATGCCCACTCCGCGTATCACCGAGGTGCCGGACGAAGTGCGCTCGCTGATCGAGAAGGCCAGCGGCCGGATTGCCACCGTCGGGACCGTCGACGGAGGCCTCAACAGTTCCATCGCTGTCACCGTGCGGACCAGCAGCCGCACCCTGTTCGTCAAGGGGCTGCCGCTCGATCACCCGCGCGTCTGGACGCAGCAACGTGAGGCGGACATCGCCCCGCACGTGCGCGGCGTCGCCCCTGAACTGCACTGGTTCGTCGAGGCCGACGGGTGGAGCCTCCTCGGATTCCAGCACGTCGAGGGACGGCACGCCGACTTCACGGCCAACTCTTCCGATCTGCCGGCCATCTCTGCAGCTATTACGCAGCTCGCCGAGGTCCCCGCCCCCCGCATCGAGCTGAAAGCGATGGCGCACCGGCTCCGCGACTACGTCGACGACCCCGCCGACCTGACGTGGTTCGAGGGGGACAGCCTCCTTCACACGGAGTGGAACCCGCAGAACATCCTCATCACGGATGCCGGCGCCCTGTTCGTCGACTGGGGATGGGCATCCACCGGCGCAGCATGGATCGACCCCGCGCTCTGGCTGCTGTGGCTCATCGCCCACGGCCACACTGCGGAGCAGGCCGAGGGTGTGGCGTCCGCACACCCCGCATGGAAACTCGCCCCGCCCGCCGGCCTCGACGTCCTCGCCGGCGCTCAACAGCGCTTGTGGGACTCCATTGCCGTCCAGAGCCCCGACGAATGGGCGCAGCCGATGCAGGCTGCCGCCCTGGCCTGGAACATGCACCGTCAACACCAGCGCTGACCCGATACATCCCGCTCGCCCGCACCCCGAGGGGGACGAGCGAGGCTTTGTGCTGCCTCAAAGGAACCAGCGGCGACGCTGGTAGAGCACAACTGGAAGCAGATCCTCTCAAGATCGTTCTTGCACAATTGTGCAAGAACGATCTTGAGGGTCATGTGCGGCGATCCTCACGCAGCTGCGGAACGCTACGGCGAGGTCGGCACCCGCGAACCGACGACCCGTCACCCTCGTTACAGAGCCGACAGTGGAGCATCCCAAATTTGGGAGAGGCTGATGGGGCACGTCTGCACCCTCGGCCTCACCACGAGGAGCAGGTGTTCCTCAGGCTCATCCTGTCCATGGCCGGCATCGGGAACACCCCGCTGTCCGCCGTGTGGGACTCGGCGGGCGCCGCCTGCATCATCCTCCAGGGCATCGCCCGCCTGGCCGGCAACGACACTCACGCGGTCGGCCGGCGGGACAGGCCACTCGCGAGTTCCGCCTTGTGATCCTGCTCGACGACGTGCGCTACGCGTCCGTCGGCCAGCTCTCCCTCGCCTACGCAGTGAACAGACCCCGCACCGCCCGACCGTCCTGAACATCGACTGATGGGCGGCGGCATCCGGGGGTCCGGCGCAGCGACGGAGCTGCCCGGCGTTGTCCAGACGGGGTCGTCACCCCTGCGCCCACTGCTCGTCTCCGCCCTGCTCCCCTTCTCTCTTCTTCAACCGGACTGTCAAAAAGCGGCTCTAGAGGGGATGTCGGCATTCCGACCACGGCCGAAAGAGGGGGTTGAGCTGCGCGGATCTCCGTACCGACTACTGGTCTCGCGCAAGAGATGTCGCAAGAGATGCTGCAGGAGATGGAGCAAGAGTTGCTGCAGGAGATGTGGTGCCCCGCCCGGCCCGTTGGGCGTGAGTCTCCGGTGGAACTGCAGTATGAACCTTCAGACGGTGCGGTCAGCGTCGATGCCCGGCGCCGGCCTTGGCGCCACCTCGTCGGTTGCTCCACCCTCATCGCCACGACCGAGTAAGAGGACAAAACTGCGGATTGCCACGGGAGATGGGTGCCCATTGCCGTGGTCGGGCTCATGGTCGGCCCCAACCATAGATGCGCACAGCGCACTCACGCCGCACTGCGCGACCCGATTGCGCACCACAAAACGGCCCTGTCCAACGACGGCGGTGCGCAACTGTTGCGCACCGGGCAGGCGGCCTCGGCCTGACCGTCCTTCGACTGCGCAGTGGCTCCGTCTCTCCCGGAACGTGTCGTGCGTCGCCGAGCAGCCTGGTGGGTCATGGTCGAGTCTGTGGTCGGGTCTGTGGTCGGGCCGACCACGGGATTCTTGCTCCCATCGAAACGGTGTTCGGTCTGGTGGTCGGTGTGGTCGGGGCCGCTCGGTGGACTTACTCCAAGGCATCAACAGCCCTTACGACCAGGGCGTTTGGATATGCAACTCGGCAGAGTGCTGTCGGACCTCGTGGCTGCGGGCATCACGCTGGAGAGACCGCGGCGGGCGCGCACTCCTCGCGTAACTGTCGGCGAGCCGCCATCGTCGCCGACCCACTCGACGTCTCTCGAACGCTTGTGGCATGACCACGGTCCGCGGGTCGGAGCCTTGCGCAGTGATGGGCACTGTTCATCGGTGCCTGACTGCGCAACGGCTCGTATGGCGCCACGATTGCGCACGCACGGCTTGCGCAGTCGATGACGACGGGTGCGCAGCGGTTGCCGGTGGAGTGTTCGGGCTGTCCGAGCGGCAGGCGCGTCTTGAGGGCGGACAGGTAGGCGTCATTGGCGTCCAGCGCCGTCTCCGCGTGCGGCGCCGGCCGGGTGAAGCTCGAGGCATGCTCAAAGTCGTCACTGATCTGAGGTTCGTCACTCAAGCAGGTGTGGACGGTCTCTCATCACGTCAAACTGGGCCTCATGTCTGCGCTGTTGAGCTTGCTTGCCGCCCCAACCGGAGCAGTCGCGACCACTCTGATCGGCGTCTTCGCGGGGAGCGTGGTCAGCAGGAGGGCGCAAGACAGGCACTGGGTCCGGGACCAAGTGGCAGCAACGTGCGCGCGCGTGCTTCGCGAATCATCAGGCGTGCTCGTGGACCTCAGCGAGATGGAAGCCGCTCGCCCCGACTTGGTTCCACAGGGCGTCGTGCTCCCCACCACCATCGACTGGCGCCCCTGGAACGAGGCCCTGAGCATGGTCAACCTCGTCGCCGAAAAGGACATCGCAGAAGCCGCCCACGCCCTCGACGAGCAGATATGGCGCCTCCACATCATTGTCAAACGTGGCCTGGCACCTGAGGAGAGCTGGCTCGATCTGCGGTTGCGTGTGGTATCAGCGCAGAACAACTTCATCACCACCGCGCGCCGTCAACTCTCTCTGGCCGGAGATCCGCTCCACCGCTTCTCGGGACGGCCTGCTCCGGACGACCCGATCTGGACTTCATGACCGGATTCAGGCCCTAAGGCTCCGCGTATGCAACGTCCCCGGATGGGCTCGGCGATCCCTCCGGCCCACGTTGTCCTCGCTCCGGCATGAGCGCGCCACGGGCGCTTCGTGCTGTCACAGGTCCGAGGCGTCCGCGGTGTTTGCGTAGTTCGATGGGGCGTGGGTTGGCCGGGCGTGACAGTGCGACGCCAGGCGCCGGTGCCCTCTGCCGCTGCCTCGTGGGTGGCCCGGAAGTCTCCCTCGACGGCCGGCGATAGGAACGTCGATGCCCCTCATGTTCGGTGGCGTTCGCCGTGAAGGTGGCGACCGCGTAGGCGGTGGTGCCATCCTCGCTGACCGCGCCGGTCGTGTACGGGTCCGGCACTGTCTGTGCGCCGCTCTACGCAGGCCACGATCAGTTCGCCCTACAGGACACTGGGAGACCCTCCTCCTGCGCGTGCCGGCAAACGGGTTCAGAGGATGTTGCGGAGGTCGATGAGTGAAGGGTCTTGTGTGAGGTATGTGCGGTAGCGGCCTTCGGCGAACATGTCTCGTAGATACATTCCGGGGAAGTCGAGGATCTCGCGCCGATTGGCCAGTGAGATCCGGACCCGGTAGCTGCTGTCGCCGTCGAGGACCAGCACGTCGCACCAGTCGGGTTCGGATGCTTCGATGCCGACGATGCTGATGCGGTCGTCGGCCATGGGGCCGACCCAGGACGCGAGGTCGTCCAGCAGCCATGCCATGTTCATCCAGGCGGGCGCGTCGGCTGCGGGCTGCCAGTCGTAGATGCGGCGTGCCTCGCGGTCGGTGGCGGGCGGCTCGCCTTCGAAGTAGAGGGGTGGTGCGGGTGGGCCGCTGGTTTGCGTGAACTCGATGGTGCGGGGCCGGAGTTTAAGGGTGGTGACGCGGAAGCTGTCACGGCCGAGGTCGAAGGCGGCTTCCGAGGCGTGGGTGAGGAATTTGCTGTCCAGATCCAGATCGGCCACGACGTTGTCTTCCTGGGCGCAGAGCCGTCCCCAACCGGGTGGTTGGGGACGGCCGGGTTGGATTGTGGCTTACCGAAGTTTGGTGTAGGACCCGATGTAACGGTATCGGTCTTCGGTGGTGGCTTCTGGGATTGCCCACGCGAGCGGGGTGTATGCGGCGGCCAGCTTCTCGCTGGCGGTGGCGGCGAGTTCGGTGGTGAGCCTCGAGGTGGACAGTGAGTTGGCCAAGGGCTCGTAGGAGCTCAGGCACGTCTCGGTGCCGTCGTCCGCGTCGCCGGGTTCTGGGGTGGCGGGGGTGTTCTCGTCCTCGGTGTCTTCCTTGTCCACGACTTCGCCCTCGGGTGCCTCGCTGTTGTCGGGAGCATCTTCTTCGGGGATGCTCCCGACGTCCGGGGTGGCAAGGGACCGGTTTTCCTTGGCCAGGGTGGTGCTGACCCAGTTGGGGCACCGGACGACGCCGACGCAGTACATGGTGATGACGCCCTTGTCTTGGCCGTCACGTTGTATTTTCTCGTTGACCGAGAGGATCATCTTGTACTGCTTGGCTTGACGAGGGTGCAGACCAGACCCCGTTTCGGCACCGGTATTTTCCGGCGTAGCCCGTCATGTGGTAGGTCGTCGAGTTTCCGAGGCGGTTTCGGAAGGGGGACTTGGCGATGTACTCGACGGCGGAGTACTTCGTGATGTTGTGCTTCTTCTTGACTTTGTTCCAGCCGAATCCCTTGTCTTCCGCACGGTTGTAGTAACCGACGCGTAGGGAGGCTTTGCCTGGCCCTGAGTAGTCGAGGTGCTTGAGGACCCTGTAGGCCGGGTTGGCTGCGGCCGCTTCGGCTCCGCTGCTGGTCATGGCAGCTGCCGGATTGGCGAAGGCGCCGAGTATGACGGTGGTTGCGATCCCGCCCACCGCGTTGTGCACTCGGTTCACTCTGATTTCCCCCCTAAAGATCTGCGCCGGATGTAAAAGTCGGCACAAATCGTGACTCCAGGCAGATCGCGATCAAGGGGCAAAGGCTTTCGATCCAAGACGGCCACTTCAAGACACCGGGCAAAACTAAACGGACCGGACTCGCTGCTGTGACGCGCTTGTCCGGTCCGGGCGGGCTCCTGCGAGCGGGCGACGCGCTCGTGCTGGCGCCGTGGCCGAATCGGTTCGTCTTGCGGGCGTGGACGGGCGGTTGGAGGTGGAGGGCCATCCACGGCCGCGGCGGATCACGTTCCCGGAAGCAGTGGCGCCATCGCAGGCTCGATGGGGCCGGTGGGAGTTCGGGAGGTCTCCGCCGTCAGGACAGTGCGGTTGGCCTGCGGGGCGGTGGGACCAGGGGCAGAAGGTCCCACAGGGGACGGTTTCCTGTGGCCCACTGGGCCAGGACTTGGCGGTCGACCAGGTGCAGGCGTTGCTGTCGGGCGAAGTCGCGTCCGGGTTGGGTGATCCGTCCGTTGGTCACCATGACGATGACGTCGCCTTGGTGGACGGGGCGTCCGGTCCCGTTGAGGACTTGCAGGTCGGGTGTGCCGACTGCTGATCCTTTGGTGCCGCTTCGGCGGTGCTTGCACTGGATGACCCAGCGTCGGCCGTGAGGATCGGTGGCTTTCACGTCGGCGCCGAGGTCTCCCCTGCCTCCCACGCGAAGCGCGTCGGAGCAGCCGTCGCGTCGCATCAGGTCGCGGACGGCGTCTTCGAATTGCTGGTGTGTGAGTGCGTCGAGCTGGGAGATTGCGTACCGCAGGGCGCGTTGTTGGACTCGCTCCCATTCTCTGCGCTGTGTGCGCTGCTGCCACCATCCGCCGCCGGCGAGCGCTGCCAGCAGGAGGGCTGCGATCAGGATCCACCAGTGGGTCAGCAGCCAGTTGACGATCATCACCAGGAGGCCGATGGCGGCTGCGACGGCGATGCCTGCGGTGGCGAGTTGGGTGTCGTGCTGTTTGTGTCGCCGGGTCGGGCGTCGTGCAGGTCGTCGCCGCGCGGGCGGGCGGCGGGTCACCGGTTGCCTTCGAGGGTGGAGAAGTCGATGGGGTAGGAGACGGTCGACGTCGGCCGCTTTGTCCTGGGCTTGGGGGTGTCGAACGTGATCGGGTAGGAGACGGTGGAGTGCGGTTGAGGTCCGCGGGGTGTGTCGCCGGTGCTCTGGTTGTAGAGGGCCGGGTACTGGCGGGGCGGTTCTTGCCGGCCGGTGTTTTGCGGGCTGTGGTCTCCGTTGTGGCCGAAGGCGATCGTGGCCAGGGCTACGACGGTGATGATCGTCATCTCTCGGCGTGCGCCTGGTGCCCATCGTGAGTGGCCGCGTACGGGCGTCCCGTCGGAGCGCACATAGGGTCGAATGAACGGCATCTGATCCCCCCACAGGTCAGTCGTCTTGTCGTGGGGACCATGCTGGCGGGGGGCACTGACAAACGATCAGCTGAGGGCGGGCCGACCTGCAGGCATGCGCTTGTTCAAGACATCTGCAGGTCAGCGCGTCCGTCAGGGTGTGTCTGGAAGTCTTCGAACGATGCTCGCGCCTGTGTTTTGGATGCGTCTCGTGCAACCTCAGATGCTGGGGATCCTGCATCCGGTTCGGCAGTGTGAGGTGTTGTCCGCGGACGACATCCTTGGACACTGACGAGCGTTGCAGGCAACCCGAGCCCTTCCCCTCCCCCGGCGGCGGAGCGTTGCCCGCCCGGACTGCCTCCGGCGCAGCCTTGTGAGCATGGCGGTGGTCGCACGTTCGCTAGGGCTTGGGAGGGACGTGAGGGGCGCGGCGTAGGGTTTGCCGTCCGGTGGCGTGATGCAGGGCAGGTGGTCGTGGGCGACCGCTGCTTCGAGCCAATGCAAGGGTGGCCGGGTAGTGTTGTCGAGTTTTTCGCGTAGGCAGTCCGTGACGGGTCACGGTGGTTGCCGGGGTGGCCCGGCATGCTTGGGGGCCTGTACGAACCCGCAAGCGGGGAGAGCGTAAACCGGGTGGCGACGGCGAGGCGGTCGTTCGCCACCATCCCAACGCTGCGTGAGCTATCGGGCCACCGGTTCCGGTGGCCCGATCACCCCGTTCCACGGCCGGTGGCAGCCCAGCAGCAGAACAGTTCAGCTCCGCAGGCCTGCGAGGGGTCAGGAGATGATGTCGACGCCGAAGTTGCCTGCCAATAGGCCTAGTTGGTGGTCGTAGCCCTGCCCGACGGCACGGACGCGCCATCCTGGACCGCGCCGGTAGATCTCGGCGAGCAGCAGCGTCTGCTCGGTGGTCGCGGCGTCCAGGGTGGCCTGCGCGAGGGCTTGGGCGCCTGTTTCCTGGGTGACGGTGATTTCGATGGCTCCGGCTTGGGCGAAGGTGCCGGTTCCGTCGATGGCGGCGGCGATGACGACTGTGCGGACGGCGTCGGGAAGGGTGTGCAGGTTGACGCTGACGGCTTGTTCGCTGGGGCCGTCGGTGGTCAGACGTACGCTCGCGTCGGGGCTTTCGGGAGCCCCGTAGAAGATGAAGTCCTCATCGCAGGAGACTTGTTCGTCCTCGTCCAGGAGGAAGGCGACCACGTCGATCTCGCAGCCGGTCTGATGGCCCCAGGACGCGGTGACCGTCCACGTTCCGGCGTTGTCGTGCGTGGTGGGCAGATCGAGAACACCGCCGCGGGGCAGGACGGGGGTAGCAGCCGGGGCGGTCGTCTGCGCCTGTGCGGCGGTGTCGGATGACGGTGTGATAGTGGTGAGCCAATGGGCGTCGTGCACCGGTAGCCCGCGGGCCGTGATGTGGGGCATGCGGCGGTCTGTGGTTCCGTCGGCCAGAAGGATCACGTCGGTGACGCCGGTCGAGAGATTGACGGCGGCGGCTCCACCCAGTTCCACAATGCGGGTGCGCAGCGCCGAGGCCTGGTCGTGGGGGCCGCCCAGGACCAGGATCCGGCGCCCAAGGAGTGGCTGTGTGGAATCCGGACGGCCGGTGCGCCGTTGGGCGGGTAGGGACGGCGTCGGTGTCGTGGGGCTCGTGTGGGTGGTTCCCGGCTGCACGGTGGTGAGCAGGCCGAGGAACGTCTCTTCGGTGATCATGGGTATGGCTGCGCTGTGTGCCGCACGATATTTGGCGCTGTCGGAGTCGGAGTCGTTGGTGATCAGCACGCTGGTGTGTCGGCTGACCGAGGTCATGACGTTCAGTCCTGCCGCGACGGAGCGGGCGATGAGTTCTTCGCGCGCGGTGTGGGTGTCACCGGTGAAAGCGACCTTCATGCCCTGCACCGGCGGGGCGCCCTGGGCGAGTCGGCCGGGGTTGCGGTGCGCGCAGCGGGTTTTGGGCACTCGGGGCGGATAGCCCGTCCCTTGCTTGGGCGGGCACGCCACCAGTGGCAGGGCGAGGCCGAGCTCCTGTGCTGCGGACAGCGAACCGCGCAGGATGCCGGCGAGGACCCGGGCGTCGTCCAGAGCATCGTGCGCCCGCTGCTGTGGGACTCCGTAGTGGGCGGCGAGTGAGCCCAGTTTCAGGTCATCGGTGGGCGGTGCGACCCGTCGGTTGAGTGCGAGCGTGCACATGCGTTGCGAGACCGGCAGCCAGGAACGGGCCCGGGCGAACTCGTGCGCGAGGAACTCATAGTCGAACTGAGCGTTGTGGGCGACCATCACACGGCCGGCCAGCAGTGTCCCGATGTGATCGGCAACCTCCTCGAACACGGGAGCGCCGCGCAGCCGTTGCGGTGTGAGGCCGTGGATGTGTACCGGCCCGGGATCGCAGCCCGGATCCAGCAGCGTGGAGAACTCCTCCACCAGTTCGCCGGATGGATCGAGTGTCAGGACAGCCACTGAGAGCACCCGGTGTTCATACGGCCTCAGGCCCGATGTTTCCACGTCCACGATGGCCCACCCGGTGGCTGCGGACCGGGTGTTGAACACGTCATCGGCTATAGACACCCCGTTCATGCTGGTCAGCATCTCCTGTTCCGGGCGTGCTCCTCAAATCTGCCGGCGTCTCGGACGGCAGGGACCGGCTCGCCGCTTTCCCATCGGTTTCCGCTCGAGTACGCGAGGGGTCACGGAAGGCAGTGTCCGTGTGTGACGCTGCGCACCGCGTTTCCGGGGCTTTGTTCCACGTGGACGTGCGACTGCCCTGCTGTGTGCGCTGGGCGGGCGCCGTCGTCGTCGATGACAGTGAAGTTGTTGCGGGTGCGCGCGCGTAGATGCTGACCGGGTGTCTCTGCGTGTCCGGACGCACTCGTAAGTAGGACGTTCCTGGGCATTGGCACGCCGCCCCCTGCCATTCCTCGCTACGCTACGTTCCGTCGTCACGTCGGCACGGTGAGCAGTGGGCGTGGCTTCGTTATGCGTCGGGGGGTAAGCGTTGGGGCAGCCGAAGATTTCCTTTGACACGGCGTGCGGGCTGACCGGCACGCAGATGGAGCGTGTCAAGGACGCGCTGCTGAATGTGGCGGTCAGCGACGACGCCGGTGCCGGGGAGGCACAGTGGCGGGAGCAGGGCCGGTGGCCGGCCGATTTGAAGTCGGTTTTGGTTCACGGCCGGCTGGCCGGGGGGCGCGGTGGAGCGGACGTCCTGGAGATCAGCGTTGCGCGTGCGGGCCGCCCTGCCTCCTTGCAGGCTGCCAAGTTGATGCCGTATGCGGAGGCAGTCAAGGAGTGGGAAGCCTACGGAGATCTGCGGGCGACGCTCGACTCTTCGCTCTACGTGCCGGTCGCTGCGGTCAGTCGGGCTGTCCACGACCGCCGCGGGGACGAAATGCCCTGCAGCGTGGTGGTGTACCGGCATGTCAGCGCTTGGGATCATGTGCCGGGTCGTCTGGAGTCGTTGGAAGATCTTGTCGCGGATGCGGTGGCCTCGCCGGAGCGGTTGGAGGAGTGCACGCAGGCCCTGGCCCGCGTGCTGCAGTCGCTGTCCGTGAATCTGTACGGTGCGGCGCGGTTGGAGGAAGTGGATCTGGAGGCAGAGAACCAGCGCCTCGGGGTCGATCTGCATCTCAGGGTCGACAAGGTCGAGGGCAGCGGTGCTTCTCTGCGGCTGGTGGACGGCAATCCACGGTCCGATGAGGTTTTCCATCGGCCGTCGTCCTCGGAAGTGTTGCGCAATGCGACCTCTCCTCCGGGCCCGGGCCGCTCCCTGAAGTTGGGAGACCGGGCCGAGATCATGCTGGAGAAGATCGTCACCGAAGGCCAGTCGGTGCGAGGCGAGTACCGTTCTTCGCGGGTTCGGGTGGAACTGGACGGGAAGGCGTCACAGCCTCAGCAGGCCAACAAGCTTCGCAACGGTCATACGGTTGTGGTCCAGGGGCGGCTGGCTGCACTGCGAGCGCAGGAGTGGTCGGACTTTCTCAGGAAGCACTTCGGCGGCTCGGACACATTCCACGAGGACGTCGCCGCGCAGACCCTGGAGTATGAGGGAGTGGTTCTTGGCCACCCTCTGGCAGCCCTGCACACTCTGCTCGTCGCTGACGCATCCGAGCGGATGCGCTCACCCGCGCACGGCGACCTCAACCCACGCAACGTGATCTTGTCGGGTGGCACTCCCTTCTTGATCGATTTCGCTACGTTCACGAAGGACGCGTTCACGTTCGAAGACATCTCCTGGCTGGAGATGTGCATTCTGCGCGACTGTGTCGCCAAGCACCTGACATTCCAGGACGTCGTCCTTCTGCAGCGCTATCTGGGCCTGTTGACCCTGCTGCGTCCGCACTGGGATGAACAGTCACTTCAGTCGGCAGCCACTTCGTTCGCCGACCTTTTGAGCGAGGACCGACCTGTCCTGGGACGCTGTCTGCTGATCTTGTGGCAGGTGCGATGCGCGATCTGGAAGACCGTCCCCGGTCCCTGCCGCACCCTGTGGCCGCAGCACTACCTCGAACATCTCGTGCTTTCGGCCTGTCGTACGTTCAAGTGGCCCTCTCCGGACTCCCCGGAACGGGTACAGGTGTCCGCGGCCGCTGCGGGCGTGGCATCGGAATTCCTCTCCCTTGACGCTCTGCTGCAGCACTGGAGCGATGAGGACAGGGAGACGGTCACCCGGGTCCTTGTCGCGTCCGACCACGGCGACCAGGTCACGGAGCGTCTGCTGGAAGCAGCCGTGGCCACGACCCGTGACGGCGTGCTGCGCGACCGGGTGCTGAAGCGATTATCGGAACGGCCTCTGCGCGAGGCCCTGGACAGCATCCGCCAGCGCGACGCGGATGTGCCGCCGGCGGATGACCTCGGCTGGGACGACAGCACCTATATCAGCCTGGAGGGCCGGCAGCTTGCCCCTGGGGAACCCTATGTGCAGCAGGGAGACGGCGCGCTGACCCTGCAGGCCCGCGGTTGCCTGGAGCTGCTGGGACAGCATCCTGCGGTGATCTTGCTGGCGGAGCCGGGGGGCGGGAAGTCGAGAATCGCCCGTGAACTGCGTACGCGCCACAGCAGCGTCCAGACTGTGACAGCGCCTACGAGTGCACTGCTTCCGCTGCAGGCCACAGCGTTGCAGATCATGGAATTTCTGCACCGGCAACAGGGGCAGGACCGAACCGTGGTGCGGTTCCTACTGCAGCTGGCTGATGTCGGGGAGGCGCTGTCGGAGCAATGGCTTGAGCGCTTGATCTCTCTGGGAGCCGTCCATCTGACCATCGATGATCTGCACGTCGTCTCGGAGCGCGACCAGCGGAGCATACTTGCCTGGATCAAGCGGCTGCGGACTCAACTGCCCGAGCTGCGGCTGCTGGTGTGCCAGCGGGTGGGAGACTTCCACCCGGACGTGCTCAGATGGCCGACGGTGGTGGTCCACAAGGTCCGTGAGAACGCTGCCCGCTCGTACGCTGCGGATGTTTTGCGCATACGCCGTGCTCGGGACTGGCGGCAGATGCTGGCCCGGTTGGAGAACCGTCTGTTCGCCGACCCGAAGGCCGCGGCCCTGCGGGACTTGGCGGGGAAGCCTCAGTTCCTGCGCCTGCTGGTTCAGCATTTCGTGGAGACGGGCGAGGTACCGGCCAACCTCGGCAGCCTGGTCCGTGAGTATCTCAACCGGCTGCTCGGCGCGCCGCCGGCGGACAGCTCTCCTGCCGACCGCCGTCTGTTGCTGCTGGGAGCTGTGGCGGAGGATCTCGGCTCCGCCGGTTCACTCAGTCGTAAGCGGGCCTTGCATGTACTGGGAAACGCCGCGCAGGACGCCGATCCCTGCGAGACGGCGCATCAGGTGCTGGCGTCCCTCCTCGCCACGAGCGTCGTCATCGAGTCCAGCGACCGCATCAGTTTTCGCTACCCGTTGGTGCAGTCCTACTGCGCGGCGATGGCTCTGCAGCGCTATCCCGACGATCAGCTCGCGCGCGTGCAGGAGCTGATCCTGCGGCACGGATGGCGCGAGACTGCTGTGCTGTTGGTTGCCGACGAACGTTCCCGTCCGCGGACCGTGGTCAACGTCGTCAAGGCCGGCGTGGAGGCCAGTCCCTGGTACGGGGCACTGCTGCTGCAGGCGGCACCGGAGGAGTACACGCAGGAGGTCCGGGTGCCTTTCCTGCGCGAGCAGCACGAGGTGCTGCGCTCGCCGTACAGCGGTGTCCCGGCGTGGAAGAGGTCGGCGTACGCGCTGGCAAAGTACGGGGTGCCGGAGGCCACCGACGTCCTGGTCAAGGTCGCGTCTGCCTCGGACAGTGCGGCGGAGGCGGCGCAGGCGGCTCTGGACGGACTGGTGATGATGCATCAGTGGTCCGTGCCCGGGGCCGTGCAACAGCTCACGCAGGTCACGGCGGGGCTGTTGGAGGAGACGGAGCAGCAGGCCGGCAACAGCCGGGATGCCCGTGTCGTGGTGGGAGCCCTGCGCAGCATTCAGGTGGCAGGGCTGAGCGAGCTGGCGGGTTACGTCTGGAGCCGGGTGTCCGCCGACCAGCCGTGGGAGGTTCTCTCCCATGCCTGGCAGGCGTTGAAGGCACTGCGGCTAAGACCCGACCATGTCAGATCGCTGGTCTATGCAGAAGCCTGCCAGGCGCGGCTGCGTACCTCCGACCGTGCGTTGCGTACGACGGCCGACACGGCGACGGCCGCTGCCTTGAACGAGGAGCGGCTCGGAATCCTGCAGGACCTGGCAGCACTGGGCGAGGTGGAGAGCCTGCTGGCCTACCGCTTTCGGGCCGGGCTCGCTGAGTGCCCTGCCTGGGGAGCAATGCTGCAGGAGGCACTGCGCGCGAGACGATTGGGTGCCCGTTCCACAGCGGTGCTGCCCGCCCTCCTCGAAGAGAGTGCCCTGCAGGCGGTCGGGATCGGCTGCGAGCAGTGGAAGCGGCTGCTGGCCCTAGGCGATGAGGACCTGGCCGCGCTGGCCGCTCACTACGTCCTGGCGGCCAAGGATGTGGTGAGCGTGGAGCTGCTGCGGGAGGTGGCCGCGCTGGGGACTGCCCGGTCGCTGTCGGTGGTGGCCGCGTTTGTGCACTGCTTGCCCTCCGACGGGCACAAGTCGCTGGAACAGTTGCTGGAGCCTTTCCTGACGGGCATGGATGCGGCCATGGTCGAGGCCGTGGCCAGTTTCGTCGGCGCCGCCGAAACCCTCCATCAGGACACCGGTCGGCGTCTGGCCCTGCACGTGCAGAATGCTCTGGCTGTGCAGGGGCTGGACCAGGAAGCCCTGCACTGGCCCTGGTGCACCACGTGGCGGCTTGCCCTGCCGCCTCGAGCGGAGATGCCGCTTTTCCTGGCGGAGCATCGCCGCGCCAGCGCCGGGTGGGACGAGGGTCCCGACCCCACTTTGCTGTCGTTGCTGGGGAGCGCGGATGTACTGCTTGATGCTCCCTATGTGAAACCGGTGGCACTGGCGCCGGAGCTGCGCAAGCGACTGGGGGATCTCAAGCCGTCCACGGCGGACGGGGTGGCGGCTCATCAGTTCGTCCTGCTGGCAGCCAGTGCCGGACTGCCCGACGAGCTGCGGTTCGTCAGGCAAGTCGCCGTCGACGAGTACAACGTGCAGACCGTCATCCGACACGCGCACGGCCGGCACGGCCTGGTCGAGGTGACTCTCGCGGCGCACGCTGTCACCGCTATCGGCTACCTGGGCATGCTGGCCGCTCTGGAGGACCCGGACCTGGACGTCGGTGTCACCACCGAGATGCTGCAGGAGATGGGCCGTCTCACCGGTGACATGCATCCCAGCATGGAAAGAGCGCGGCTGATCGCCCTGGGCTATTTCGGCCAGCTGGCTCCCCTGCTGGGTGCGCTGTGTGCCCGGGAGGATCCGATTCTGGCCGAGGCGGTCCGCAACATCGTCAATCACTGGCTGCCCGGTCCTCGAACAAGTACGGGCACGGATCCGTATTTCACCCAGGTGGCCACAACCCTGGCCGAGGAGCTGAATTCGAAACAATTGCCGCCGCAGACACGGGCACTGCTGACGGAGCTTCGTATCGGTATCGAGGACAGACTGGGGCGCTATGTCATCTGACGCATCACAAGCCCATCTCCTTCTTGGCGGCCGTCACCACCACCCGTCGACAGGCAGCGGCCTTGTCCAGGGCAGCCTCTCGCGCAGCTCCCGGCGCCGCGTCTTGGACGGCGCGCTGGCGGCGCAGCAACTCCTCACCGGAGCGCAGCACGTCGGGGGAGGCGAGCAATCGCAGCCGCGTCAGCTGCGAACGCATCTCCCGGTACAGGTGCTGCGCCTCCCCCGTGTCGGTGTCCGCAGTGCCCGGCAGCGAGTGCACGACATCGGAGTGGGCCCAGCTGGCTTCCAGGAAGGCGACGAACGCGTCGGTCAGCGCATCACGGGCCCACCGGTGGCGTTCTCTGCGCCCGCCCACGACGGTGGTCACCACGAGTGTCGCCAAACTTGTGGCCGCGGCAGCCCAGGCAGCCCAGCTACTTGCATCCCCCACCCCAGCATTCTCACAGATCTCTCCCCTGGCCTGCCCGGAGTATTAGTTGACGCAGCAAAATCAGCCGGTTTGTGTATTGGCTGGAACAGCCCGTTTTCGAGACAGTCGTACCAGGGGCGCAAATCTGTTGGCAGCAGGACGAAGCCGGCAACTCTCGGGGGAGGTGGGGGACATGGGTGCATCTGAGGTTTCCTGGCTTGTGCGTGCGTATTGGGACGCTGCCGCACCCAAGGCTCTGGAGAAAGCCATGGTCGAGGTACTGCGCAGCGCGCCGTCGTTGGCCGGCGCCCCCGCCCGCAGAGCTTTGGCCCGGATGCTGGCCCACGCCCTGAACCGGACCTTTTCCAGCGATGAGTCGGCCACCCAGCCAGCCGAAGATCATCTGTCATTCATTGTGGCCCGCTGCATGGCGCAGGGTGAACCGGCAGAGGCCACCGATGCCCTGGCAAGGGCAGTGGGCACCGTGACCGGTGATGCCGACGTCACGACACAGCTGCGGCTGCTGGCGGACTGGCAGCTGGCCCGCACCCGGCTCGGCAACGAAGACCTGGGCGAGCTCAGGAGTCTGCTGCAGGGCCTGGGGGACGTCGATGCACGGTCCATTGCGCGGGCCTGCCTGCACCCCTTCCCCGTCCATCTGCCCGCGCACTGCACCGACCCCTGGAGCGTGGTGCTGTATCTGTTGCGGCGCAACGCTCTGCCCAACGGGCTGCCGCTGTTTCTTGTGTTCCTGGAGCACCTGGCACCCGCTGTGGACGTCTCGCTGCGGGAAAGGCTTCACGGGTGGGCTGAGAAGCATGCCGGGCAGCAGGGTCTGTACGAGCAGTTGGCGGAGTGCCGCAGCCGTATTGCCGCTGCTCCTGTCGAGCACGGTGAGAGCCGCGAGAGCCGCGTAATGTTCGTCCTGTTGCCCGACGGGCTGGACGACGACTACTGCATCTTGCGGGTATGGCACCAGGACGGGCAGAACGGCCGGGTGCCCCTCTTGCGGGACGGCGATTCGCGCGTGCACCGGCACGACCTCGAGCCTCTTGTGCATGAACGACTTCAGCAAACGCTGACTCACATTGCTCAGCCGGTCGCTCTGACCGTTGAGTTCTGGCTCCCGGTCGACTTGGCGAATCTCCCGGTCACCCAGTGGTGCCGCCCCGGGCCCGACCCCGTCTGGCGCTCCCCCTACCAGGTGGTCGTGCGCAGCCTCGACCGGCCGCAGGCATCGCGGACGTCGTGGGAACTCTGGTGGGATCGGATGATCTCAAGTCGCCCCTGCGAGAACGAGGCTGCCCCCGCCGCCGAGCAGCCCAGTCCCCTTCGGAACGCTCCTGCGTCGTCGCAGTTGCTGGTGCTGGACACTCCGCCGGACAAAAAGGAGGGACGCCGACAGCTGCTGGAGGGCATTCGCTCCGGTGCACCGGCCATTTTGTGGCATCGCAGCGACTGCTCCTCCGACGCCTTTCGTCAGTCCGTTCAACATCTCGTCGAGAAGGGGTCGTTGGCAGACCTGCCGGCGCGTCTGAGGCAGCTGCAGCAATCGACCAGCAGTCTGGGCACACCGTCGCTGACCGACCTGACCTTGCTGTGGGACGACCCGACCCAGCCCCTGCCTGTTCTGAAGAACCTCACCTCGCCCGACGAGGTGGCAAGTCGGTGACCTTGTTCGACTCGCAGCCGTGGCTCATCACGGCGGCGCCAGTACCAGCGGTCGACCAGCAGTGGCGCACCACGCTGCCGTTTGAACCCGTCTTCCTCGAGCCGCCTCCCTCCTGGCCGACCGTCTCCCCCCTGGCCGCCGTGGAAGCCGCCACCTCAGCCCTGAGTCCGTTCAGCCAGCTGACAGGAGGCACTCCCCCTCGCCTGGCAGCCAGCATCTACGACCCCCCGGAAGGGCTTGCCGACAGCCCTGCAGCCCCCAACTGGGACCTCGTCCTGGTCATCGACACCAGCCCGTCCATGACCGCCTGGTACCCGGTGGCCAACGCCATCGTCGCCTACACCCGCGATCTGCCGCTCTTCCACAGCGTCCAGGTCGTCAAGATGAACAACCGCCGGCCCGCCGGCCCCAGCGACCTGTTCAACCAGACCGATCTCCCCATTCTGAACGCCACGTCCTTCGCAGCCGACCGCTCAAAGATCACTCTGCTGCTCACCGACGGCGTCGGAGCCTCGTGGCACAGGCGGCTGCTGTGGGGCGATCTGCACCGGTGGGCGACCTCTCACGCCGTCGCGATCCTGCACGTGCTGCCACACCATCACTGGTCGCTGTCGGGCATCTCCACCCGGCCCATACAACTGAGTGCCCCCCGTCAGTGCTGCCCCAACAAGGACCTGGAAACAACACCCGCCGACGACCGGTCGGCCACCGCGGAGCGGTGTGACACAGCCGTCTCCGCCGACGTGCTGATCCCCGTGCTGGAGATACGCAAGCGCTGGCTCGACCAGTGGACCCAACTGTTACTGACCAACAGACTCGTTCACCAGCAGGTTCTTCAGGTGAGCCCCGCCGCATCCCCCCTCCCGGTGGTTCCCTCCCCCGCAGCCGCCGGTGACGATGCACCTGGCCCCGACCGGCTCATCGCCGATTTCCACAGCGCCGCCTCGGAACACGCCTTCGCCCTGGCCGTCCTGCTCGCCACAGCACCGCTGAACCAGTTCGTGATGCAGCTCATCGCCGCCGAACTGGTTCCAGCAGCCACCACTCGAGACCTGTCCGCGATCTTGACCAGTGGTCTCCTGATCAGCCTGGACACCCCCGTCGGTGTGGCAGCCCCCTACGGCCGCATCGACTTCGACTTCCTGCCCGGCGTACGGCAGAGCCTGCTCGCTCTCGGCGAATCCAGCCAGACCCACCGAGCCACCGACCTGTTGGACGCTCGCCTCTCCCCTTTCGCTCCCGCCCTACAAGGTCTCGCCAGCCGCACCCGCACCCCCAGCATCGATCAACTCCCCTCCCACACCACGCAAAGTGCCCCCTACCTCGAAATCGAGCACTGTCTCCTGACTGCCCTCTCGGGAGAATCTGCGGCACACCGGGTTGTCGCCAAGACTCTGCGTGAACGCCTGGACGCTGCAACAGCACCGGGCTCACCGATCACCGTGCACGCGGCCGGCTGACAAGCAGGTCACCCCCTGGGCTGCCCGAGGCGCCATGACCTCGGCCACCGCGGGATGTGGCGTCGGGGACCTGCGACAGAGATCCCTCGGCCGGCGCGGGACGGTGAAGACACCGTCCTCCGCCTAGCGTCACGGGCGCACCTGCATGGATGGAGCCCCCGACGCCGTGCTGCGGGGGCACAGTTGGGTCCAGCCTGCACGCGCTCTTCAGAATGATCCACGTGTCACGCGTGAACGACCGTCACCTGGCTGCCCATGAATCTCCGGCTGGGCATGCGGGAGATCGTCGGCCTGCTACATACTTCCCTGGACACCACACTGGCCCCGTTGGTGATAAACAGGTGCACCACCGTGCCCAGTTTTCTCACATTCGAGAAATGATCAACTCGCTCGTCCATTGCCATCAGCCCGACACGCGTGTGATGCGCGTCACATTTGCAGAATTTTCTGGTGCGCCGGCTACGTCGAGGCATGCCGGAGGGCGGTTCGCGCGTGACGTTATTCGATGGGTTTGGCGCGCAAGCACCCTCAATACGCCTTCGATTCAGACGTCTCGGTGCGGCCATGAGGTGAATTGAGAACGAAGAGCGGCCCACCAGGTGCACCAGAGGCGTGAGGCTCCGCCCCTGGCGCACCGACACTGGGGAAGGTCCAGTCGGAGAGCGGTCTCATTTTTCGTTTCGCCGCCCGACAGTATTCGCTCCTTGCCGGACTCCAGCAATTTGAAACATTCAGTCGGCCGACTGTCTCATCTGGGGCGAATTGGCTGCCCTGCGACTCCGCCAAAGGCCATTGTCTTCAGGCCAGTTGGAGGGAACACTGGTCTGCACGCGGAGTCGATGCCGCATTCCCGTATTCCTCGAAACGGGGGCCGGCTCGCGTAGAGATGGAGGTGAAGTCAGATGGGCATGAAGATGACGATGACCACCCGCTGCTCGATCTCAGTGCGTTGGCAGCACGTGCGAGTGGCCATCATCGTCCTTGTCCTCGTGATCCTGAGTGTGACGACTCCTGGACACGGTGACACGACGTTGCTCGACGCGCTGTTGCCGCGCGTCTGAGGGAAGCGCTAATCCCTCCACTGGGGCGGCCTCCGGGAGACCGGGGGGCGCCCCTTTCACTTTGTCAGGCTAGCGCACAAAGCCCGGCCGATGAAGGGCAATCTGCTCTCATTCTCCGCAGCGCTCTTGAAACTATCCGGTAGCAAGAACTCCACGATGTCAGACGGGTGCAAATTGAACGGGGATCACGGACGACGCCCGTTCCGGGGTCCGGCCTGGCAGGGCGTGATCACACGGAGAGGACCGGGCGGAATTCAGCGTGTCCGTACTCGCCGGGCGACGTGATGGGAACTCCCTGCGCCTCCACCCAGGCGTGGAAGCGGTAGGGGTCATCGGCCGTGCCGATGCACCACACAGCACGCCGACCGGCGAATGCCAGCACGGCAATTGTGGCGAGTGACAGTTCAAGACATGCGGCACGACCGGGGTAGAGGTGAGTCGCTCGCCGCACCGCTCTGAGTGACGCTGTCGCCTGAAGTGGCGTCGCCTCGCGCCTGCACCACGTGCGGGTCGTCCAACTGACCGTGCGAAACACCGCTGCCATGGGAAGCCGGATCAGAAGGAGAGCAGCGAGGAGACCCAAGAGCCCAAGGGCCACCGCGAAGACAGCGCCGGCCACGCGGACGTCTTGCGCTTCTATGGGAGAAGCAGCCATGGTCTTCTGGCCTGCCGCGGGAAGGGCTGCGCCTTCGGGTGAACTGAGGGAACCGCGCTCTGGTGTCCTCGTGGGCGGCGTCTGCGGTGGGATCGCTGCATGAGCCGAAGATGCTCTCGCCGGGACTTCATGTTCCTGGCTCCGCGCCGCACCGGTCGTCGTCTTTGGCACCGAAGCGACAAGAAGCCCCCGGCTGATCAGCTCGTCGGCGAGCCTGCGAGCGTCACGACGGAGCTGGTCGCAGGACCAGGCTGGGTGGTGGCGTGCAAGCAGCAGGACCGCAGCGTCGAAGTCTCCGCTACGGCACCATTCCTGCCACAGCGCCTGGGCCATGGGATTCATGGCGAAGCAGTGCCCGGAACGCACGTCCAGGAGAACACCGCCGCCATGCGGTGAGGCACTCACGCGGACATGCTCAGGCTTGTGCAGTTGCGTCATGGCTGGCTCTTTCCGCTGTCACGGCTTGCCAGCCACATGTCCACGCCGAGCAGGCGGTTGAGTGCCGGGAACGGAATCGGGAGGCCGGCGGCCGCCCGGTCGAGCGAGGTGATCACTCGCGACGGCTCAATGATCCCCAGATCTGCCAGTGGCGATCGCGCGAGCCGTTCCTTGATTTGTGCCGCCGACCTGCGGGCTCCTCGATAGTCCTCGGCCGAGTAGTCGCCTTTGGTCTTCCGTTGCAGCACCGGTCCGGGGACCAGTTCGGTCAGCGCAGCTGCCAACAGGGGTTTGGCGGCGAACGGATCGGCCTTGCACGGCAGGGCAAGCCGTGTACAGGCCCGCACGACCTCGCTGTCCAGGAAGGGGGCCTGCGGCCAGATGCCAAATGGCCGCCCTGCCTCTGCGAACTGCGCCTGCACGGCAGCTGAGTTGCGAAGCTCGCACAGAGCCGCGCGATGGCCGGCTGTCGTGGGCGCGGACGCAGTGCCAGCCGAACGGGAGCACTCCTGGGCCTGTTCGGCCAAGTGTCGGCGGGCTTTGGTGGTCAGCCAGGCCGTCTCGGGTCCCGGGGCCGGCCACCAGGCCACCGCATCTGTCCATTGCGCCGGATGCTGCAGAGGCTCTTCCAGTTGCCCGGCCAGATCTCTCATCGCCTTCTGCACCGATGTGTGCGTCAGGCGCAGGGCTCGCAGGCCCACCTTCCAGGGAGACAGCTGGCGCATCCGGGCCAACGCACCTGCATCGCGCAGCAGTCGGCGCAGCCCGACAGTGGCTGCGACGTCACCGAGATACGAGGGCGGTGGTGCCAGCAGGGCATCGCCGCCTTCTCCCGTTAAGTGGATACTGCGGCCGCCTTGTGAGATGCGCTCGAGTCGCAGCCGTAGCCGCGCCCCGATCACCGCTGCCGGGTCGGGCTGGTCCGTGGGGCCCTGATGGTGCATGTCGCTGTAAGGCAGTGCGGTCTCGTTGCCCTGGACGACTGCCAGGCGAATCGAGGAGGCCTGTGCGGCGTAGGCCAGAGCATGTTCCAGGTCGCCCGCCGCACCATCGGGATAGTGGTAGACGAAGGCGTCCAGCGGACGCCCGGTCGTACGGGCCGTCAGGAAGGCCAGCGAAGTGGAATCCATTCCGCCGCTGAAGTCCGAGGTGATCCGCAGAGCGCCGCTGCTGCGCAGTCTCACAGCTCGGGTCAGCGCCGACCGCAGTTGCGCTGCGCTGTCCACAAACCGCGCATCAGGGTCGGGCTTGAGATCCTCGTACGTCCAACGCTGAAGAGCGCCCGAGGGTTCAACCCTCAGCGCCTGTCCGCCTCCGAGCTGCCGGACGCCGGCGAACGCCGTGCGCCCTTCGGTGAGTTCAGGAACCCCGGGGCAGACAATGTGCGCGGCGAGGACGGTCGAATCGGCCTGGCCGCTTGTACCCGACAGTGCCGCAGCGGTCCCGGCCCGGGTTGACAGAGCTGTGCGGCCGTCATACTGCGCGTAATAGAGGGGAAATTGTCCCGCCGGGTCGGTGTACGCGGTGAGACCGCCGTCGGGCGGAAGCACTATGAGCAGGTAGGCACCGGGCCAATACGTCAGCCGCTCCCAGCAACCGTCCTTCACCGTGCGCTGCAGGTCCTGACGCATCGTTGCATCGTCTGCCAGACACTGGCCGACCGCGACCACTCGCACCTGCGCGCACTGGGCGGTGCGCACTTCACCGGGGTGCCAAGTGCCCCAGGACCAAAGCAGCCGTTCATCTGGCCACACTCTGGTGGCCCAGTTAGGCGGCGGGGACGGGGCGGGTGATAAGACTGCGGCAATGGTGGGGCTCTGTGAATGCGGCGGGGCAGGAGGTGTGCAGACGTCCGCGAGCGCTGCGGGTGTCTCATAGCTGGGCATGACAACGGCCTGTGGTATCAGTAATAGTATTGGGCGTTGGCGTCGGCGTTTCCACTCGGCGAACTGCCCAATGTCACCTCACGGACGTGGCCCAGGTCGACCAGCATCGGAGGCTCATAGTCTGTTGAGCCACCCGGGGTCAGGTGTGTGCCATTCCCTGCCGACTGCGGTGTGTTTCCGCAACCCCCGTCCGGGGATACGACAGTAGGCTTGTAGGTCATGGGGGCCGCCTCGGGTCAGGGGCAGCAACTGCCCCGGAAAGAAGGACCCGAACGGAGGGCGCAAGGGCCGGCCGCTCAGGCACGTCGAGCCCCAAAGTGTGCCACCTCCGAGCCGCGCCTGGTGCCTAAATGGACCGCGCGCCGCCATTGCCCCGGCCTGCCATTTCGCGAGTCGGGAGCGTCACAGGGCGAAGATTCCCCGGGCTCACTGTCCTGTCCGCGCACCCCCTTTCCGGCACACTTGACGATCATTGATCACTCATTTGAAGGGGCATTGCAGCGGAACAGAGATCTTGTCGTCATATCGAAGGTGCGGCGGTCCGCTTCCGAGGTTGGACTATCGAGATGCTCTGCAGACTCTCCCCGCGGGCGGGCTGCACGCTCAAGAAAAGCAGGGTGCAGACCCTAGGTGCCACCGGAGTGCTCATGCCCGCGAAGTCCCAGAACGAGGGCACCTTGCGCTTCGGCTTGGGTACCCAGTTCGCTGAGGCCCAGGACGAACTTGGAACTTGCAGCGACTGCGCCGGGCAACGCGAAGCGTCGCAACGACTCGTTGCAGCCCTCCAACAGCAGTTGCGACTGCGCGAGCTGACCGCCGATGACGACGAGGTCAGGGTTGAGCAGGTTGCACAGTTGAGCGAGGGAGTGGCCAAGTCGTCTACCGGCGTCATGGATCACCCGCATGCACACCGCATCGTGCGCGTTGGCGGACACGATGACCTGCTCCAGCGTCTCCGGCGGGGGTGCACCATTCCTGGCGCGCGCGGCACGGACCTGCGCGATCAACGCATCGGCACCGATCACTGTTTCCAGACAGCCCCGTCCGCCGCACTGGCAGACCGCGCCGTCCGGATCCACGGTGAGATGGCCCATCTCTCCCGCCATCCCGCCATGGCCGCGCAGCACGTTGTTGTGCACGATGATCCCGGCCCCGATGCCGGTGGACGCCTTCACGTAAACAACCGTTTCGGCGTGCTCGCGTGTGCTGTAGGTCTGCTCTGCCAACGCGCCCAGGTTGGCGTCGTTGTCAATGAGTGCTCGTACCCCCAGCCAGGAGCCGAGATCTCCTGCCGGGTCGTCACCCTCGCGCCAGGGAGGCAAGATCGGCAGGGTGAACTCGGCAGTTTGCGGGTTGATCATCCGTGGTACGGCGATGCCGAGTGAGAGAACATGGGATCGCTGCTGTCCCGTTCCCTCGATTGCTTCCTCGATCATCTGCTTGACGTCGGGTAGCGCCCGCTGCCAGCCCCTGCTGACGCCTTCGGATCTGACCTGCGAAGTCACCTGATCGAACTCTTTGTCGAGTCTACGGGCGACCACGGTGGTGTGGTTGAAGCCGAGGTGAACGCCCACGCCGACGTCGTGCAGCGGTGACAGGCATACCTTGCCGCGGTCCTTGGCAGTGGATATCAAGCCGGCCGTCGCGAGCTCGCGGACAGCAGCGGACACCGTGGCCTGCGAGAGGAGAGTGCGGTGCGCGATGTCGGCCTGGGTACCCGACTTGATCGCCACGGCGAGCAGCACCTTTCTGCGATTGGCCCCTCGTGTGGGGCCGGCCGTCGGCAACCTTCCTAAAAGATCACGTGCGTCCGCCATTGGTCCCCCAGCCTAGGTATCCGCACTCCGTTTTTTAGGATCGAAACGGAAATAGTACCAGGTGGATCTTCAATTTGAACCATCCATGGATTCGAATCAATCGCGAGCCGCCAACGGCGCCACCACGGCATCTGTGATGCGGTTTCGATCTACCCGACAGCCTAAAATTGGCCGAAATTGTCATCCTGGAGTCGATAAGGTAGTTCTTTTTGCGTAGTTGTCTCGATGATTGATCAATACTGCGATTACAACTCGAGTCGGCCCCGGCGCAAAACTCACCTCAGGTCGCCTACTACTGCGCCGATCATCTGCTGCAGGGCCTGGCACGGCTCGTCCCTCAACGCACCGGCGTCGGACGGCTGCTATCGAATCGCTCATACGACCTCTCGGTCACTCAGCGATCTGGATCCGCGGGCTGCGGAGTCATGGTTTCCGGGACGAGGACCAGCCCGTCAGTGGCACCGGTCCGCACAAGCCCTGCGCCGCAGGAGCTGTTGCTTGGACCTGAACTCTCAGCACATCGGCCCGGAAGGTCCGTCACATCAGCGAGGTACCGGTGTCCGATACCCGGGCAGGTGTGGTGGTCAGGGCGCAACGCGGTCCGGAGTGGTCTTCGCTGGCCTCACTCGAGCGCGAAGCCCCCGACGGACTTCGGGGGGCCCAGCAGAGCAAGGACGTGTGCCGATCGGACGGGCACGGCCCCACCCGGGCCAGACCTGTGGCCGGGTGGGGCCTGCGAGCCGACCGCAGCTGTGGCCCGGCCTCGAGGATGGCCCGGGGTCGCCGAGCATCCCGGGCAGGCAGCACGGCTGTCGGGTCAGCCGGTGAGGTTGCGGGTGTAGAAGGAGAAGCGGGCCAGTTTGGGGCACCACTGCTGGTACACGGCGGTATCCATGAGCACGGGCCGACCGGTGGTCATCTCCTCGATCAGGTCGGCTACTTGGGCTCCTGCGGGTACATCGGCGGGGAGGTCGCGCAGCGCTTCGGTGATCTTGCTGGTGGGGGGTGCCTCCAGGATGTGCCGGAAGACGGTGGCGGCCTGGGCCGGGCTGCCCACGAGCAGGGCCAACAGTATCTGGACGGCCTGGTGCTCGCCCGGAATTGCTTCCGTTCCCACGAAGGCGGCCAAGTCGCCCGGATCGACCCCGATGCGTGCCAGGCGGTAGAGGTTCACCAGCTTCTTGGCCGCTCTGGGGGTGCGGGTCAGGCCGCCCATCTGGGACATGAACGCAATCTCCGTCTCTTCGAGCTGCAGTTGGACGGGGGTGGGGTCGGTGTCGGGGGCTGGTGTCGGGCCGTCGGCCGACTCCGGTTCGGGGGCGGGGACGGGGACGGGGACGTCCTGTGGTGCCGGTGATTCGGGCTCCTGCGCATCCGGCAGGTCCCCGGGGTCTGCCGGCTGTGCCGGGTCTTCGGGGCTGGGGAGGTCGGGGGTGGTCAGCAGCGCGCGGATGAGGCGTGCGGCCTTCTCCCGGGTGGTCGGCGGTACCGCGAAAGGGATCTGGAAGATCTTGTCCAGGTAGTCGAGCGGGGTGGCGGTGTCCTGGGTGTCGGCCCAGGGCGTGCTGTCGCGAGAAGTGAACAGTTCCCGGTAGTGGTGCTCGAGTGAAGTGAGCAGCCAGCGTGGGTCGACCGCCACGACCACGACGAACAGCGGCAGCGCGAGCATCAGATTCACGGCGGTCAGTACCTCCACCACGCGTTCAGGCGGGCACCGGTCGAGGTCGTCGATGTAGAGGACGATGCGTTCCAGAGGCGGCGGCTGCCGGGAGTGGGCGCCGGCCCATTCGGCGCGGGCCTCGCGCAGTCGCTCGTCGAGCTGGACCAGGTCGTGGTGGACCGTGCCCAGCAGTCCCCGGTAGTGCTCGTAGGTCTGGGGGGCGCTGCGTTCGGTGAGGAAGTCGGCCAGCCGGACGGCGGCATCCGCCTCGGCCAGCTGGGCACGGGCCGTGCTGACGTTCTCGGCCAGGGTGCGTTGGTGCTTCTCCAGCAGGGCACGGAGTCGGCCGGTGAGGGACGTGTGTCGCATGTGCGACGCTCTCAGGGCCTGCAACAGGGGCAGGACGGGGGCGACGAGGCCGGCGACGGCTCCCAGGAGCAGGGGCAGCCAGCTGGACAGCCACAGCCCGGCGCCGACGGTGCCGGCGAGGACCGCCAGCCAGGTGGCCAGGACCCACCGACCGTGCCCGAGGTCGCGCAGCACGAGGCGGCCGGCGGTGTACAGCAGTCGGGGTCCCTCCAGAGGGGAGCCCGTGAAGGACAGGAAGCCGATCGGCCGTTCCTGGGCGGTGCGGGCGAGTCGGGTGTCGAGTTGTTCCTGGTCGCTCTCCAGCCGCGCCAGGTGGGCAGCTCGACGCTCGCGTTCTTCGACGGTCGCCTCGGCGCCGGGAGTCGGCGTCTGCAGTTCGGGGGTGGGGGCCAGGGCGCGGAAGAGATGGTCGACCAGGCCTGACCACACCTGCTCGTCGCTGTAGTGCCAGGCGTTGAAATGGACTTGGCGGACGGTGGCGGTGAATGCGCTGTGCGTGGGGTCCTCGGCGGCGAGCGCGGCGAGTTGATCGACTCGGCTGCTCATCTGGCGGATGAAGCTCGACTTGCCTGCTCCCCATTCGCCCAGCAGCGCGACCGCCAAGGGCGGGGTGGTGACCGTGGCCGCCGCCAGTTGCGCGAGCATCTCCACGTCCGCCTCGTTGCTCAGGAGGTCCTCGCCGCTGGCGGTGTCGCTGTGCACGCCCGCCAGCACCGGCGGCCGCCCGGCAGGGTCGTGTCCACCCGAGGGCGGCGGGGTGTGCGGCTCCAGGGAGAAGTGCCGCTCGAGGACGTCGGCCTCGGCGGTGTTGACGGCCTGGAAGCGCATGATGTTGCGGGTCGCCTTCCAGCCCAGCAGGCTTCGCAGCTCCTCGACGGGGGTGTCGAAGTCGCGCAGGCCGGCCAGCGCGTACATGTACTCCCACGTACCGCTGTCGGGATCAGCGCCCCACAGCCGTTCGGCGAGCTGCGGGCTGCGCCAGGCCGCGGCGATGGTGGCACCCAGATACAGGCGCTTGTCGCCGCTGAAGAACACCCAGGATCCGGGCTCCATCTTGCGGATCTCGGGAAGATTGGCGCCGTTCTTGCCCGGCATCACCCCCCACATCGGGGCGCTGCCACCCGGGAAGAGCTGCCGCAGCCTCTGCAGGGTCGCGGGGTCCAAGAGGTCGGCGTGCTCCTCGAAGATGACCGGTCGGACGATGGTGTCCTGGTAGTGCCGCTCGACAATGCGGTCCGACCGCCGCGCGGGCTGCATGAAGATCCGCACGTCCGCTACTCCCCCAGATTCGTGTACTTCTCGGCACACCCGTAGGCCAAGACAACGGGATAGCGGTGCCGGTTCAGCTCGATCCTCTCGGCCAGCGCCTCCTCAAGGTCGATGCCGGTCACATCCGCCAGGCCCAGCAGGTAGGCGAAGACGTCGGCCGACTCATGACGCAGGGCCCTAGCCCCCTCGGGCTGACTGGTGAGGGCATTGGACTGTTCGGGGGTGAGCCACCGGAAGAGTTCGAGGACTTCACCGGTTTCGCCGGTGAGCGCCATGGCGAGGTTTTTAGGGGTGTGGAACTGCACCCGGTCGCGCTCGCGGGCGAAGTGCGCCAGCGTGTCCTGGAGTTCGCGGATCGTCATGCCCCATCCCTATCAGCCGCCTCAGACATGAGCCGACCGAGTCCGTCGGACTAGGTGAACTTGATTGCCAGTAATGCCCGTTGGAGCACTTTCGGTCCGGCGGACTTGACGACATTGAGTGACGCCTTGATATGCCGGTCCAGGAACACTGCGCACGCCTCACACGTCCAGGCGCGGACGCGGAGGGCTTGGGGGCCATCCTTGGCACGACAGCCTGAGCACGCCTGGAAGGCGGGCCCGAAACAGCCGATCCGGTGGAAGGAGCGCCCATATCCGCCTCAGATCGCCGCCTGGACTGCCTGCAGGAACTGCGCCCAGGAGGCTGCACCTTGGCGGGGTAGGTGGCTCTTCAGGCTGAGTTGCAGAGTGCGGCGCAACGGATGGGGCGAGTTCATGATGGCCTCGTTCCGGGCGGCCAGGCCGGCGAGTTCTGCCTGAGTGGGCAGCCGGTCGCTTTTGGCTCCGTTGCAGACGGCGTGTGCGGGGGCAAGGTTCCACAGGGCGTCCAGATCCGGGCCGTGCCAGGACCCGACACCAGCGAATCGGCGCATGAGGGAGAAGGGAAAGACGTGGTCGACCGCGATGGCCTCGCTCGTGGTCAGGAGATCTCGGCAGATCAGGCAGCGGCCGTGCTGAAACCCGGCCGTGGCCTCGACGATGCCGGTCACCGAGCGGCGGCGGCGCTTGTCGGTGATCTTCAGTGTGTCCCAGTCGACGGCGACTCCCTCCTCCAGCAGGCTCCGTCCGACACCGGCGGCGAAGGAGCTTTCCACGATGCTCCAGCGGGCCTCCAACTCCGCCGTCAGGCCAACCGCGTGCTCCGACTGCGCCAGCCCGAGCACGTCGGGGGTCAGGCGCACCATGCGCTGCCTTCCTCTCCCGGTCAGCTCGTAGAAGGTGTGAGGTACGGCCGTATCGCCGCGCAGGTTGTGGAATTTCTGCATCACCATCCCCGGCATCGAGTGCACCGCGGCCGCCAGCAGCCGATCGGTGGGGTGGCCCGATTCCAGAGTGGCGGCACTTTCCTGTTCAGCGACGGTCAGGAAGTCCTTCTCTCCCCGCTCCTGTGCGTGGGGCGCCTGGGGGTCCCGGGCCAGATGGCGGACCAGGCCGAGACTGTAGGCGCCCGCGAACTCGGCGACGGGCACGGCCTTTCGGCCCGCCCGCCCGAACTCCAGCAAGGCCTGGCCGAGGGCGAACTTGTAGGTGCGCGAGTTGGCGCCCATCAGCACCGCCAGCCGCCACGACGCGCGCACCGAGGCGTCCTGGGCGTAGAACTCGCGCCCGCTCACGCGTCCTCCTTGTGCAGAACGACCGTCTGCCACCACACCTCGGCGCGGCCGAGCTGGTCCGTGCCCTCCTCCACGACACGCACTGCCCGCAATCCCGCCTGCGCTGCCTCCCGCAGGATCTCTTCGGCCGGTACGTCGAACATCACCCGGTCCGTGGGCGGGTCCCCGCGGCGCAGCGACACCACCAGCAAGCCTGACGCGGACAGCAGCCCAGCCAGGCGCTCCATGGCCTGCTCCCGCTCCGTTGGCGGCAGATGCATCCATACTGCCGACAGCAGCACCAGATCGAAGGTTCCTTCCAGGCGGGACAGTGCAGGCAGTGCATCCGCCATCCAGCGGATGCCCGCGTCCGGGTGCAGGCGCTGCGCGACCTGGCGCAGCTCGCTGACCGGCTCAGCCGCCACTACCTCATACCCGCGCCGGGCCAGCGCGGCGGCATCCCGCCCGGTGCCGGCACCGACGTCCAGCACCCTGGCCGGGGCCTGCGGCAGGAGATCCAACACCCCGCCGTGCACGTCCTCGAAGGAGACGCTGCCGTACCGCTGTCCCAGGGCTGCGGCGTTGAGCGTGTAGTAGGGCTGGATGCCTGCAGCGAAAGCGCTGGGTGTCGAAGGCCCGCTGGGGTTCTCACCTGTACCGACCATGACCTCACGCTACGGGACCTCACTGACACCAGCCGATGGCCTCAGAGCGGGAGCTCCCAGTGATGAGGATGTGACCTGGGCCTCGGTCGACTCCAGCTGGAAGAGCATGTCCAGGCTGCCGTCTCGACTCCGAAACCCGTTTTGCCGAAGGTCAGTTGCCCAACGGATCTGGCATTGCCGCCATTACAACTGCGCGGTGCCGGTGAGCGACCGCGGGGATGGACCGCCTGGGTGCGCCGCGGTGCGCAGGGCATGGACGGCGGGCACGTCCCGCATCGCCGGGAGCCAGGCGAGGCAGGACACCGAGTTGCCCAGTTCGGGTGCATCCACGTAGGTCAGGCCCGGTCGCGGGTACAAACGGCGCGCGGCGGCCGGTAAGAAGGTGATCGCACGCTTTTGCAAGACCGCGAGGACCATGGCCTCGGTGTCCCGGACCACCGGGCCGTAACGCACGCCGGTTCCGTCGGGGCGTGGATTGATCGTGAGGTGGTCCCACCACAGGCGCGGTACTTCGGGCGGCATGTCGACGATCGTGCGGTCCGCGATCTGGGCCAGGGTGAGTTCGCTTTCGTGAGCCAGTGGGTCGTCTGCTGGGAGGCAGACCACGCGTGGCTCAGTGGCGAGTTCGATGCTTTGGAAGCCGGAGGGCAGTGGTGCACGCAGGAAGGCGGCGTCGACGGTGCCGTCTGCGAGGGCGTCGAACTGCTCGACGAAGTTCAGGTTGCGGACTTCGATCTCGAGGTGGGGGTGGCGGTTGCGCAGGCGGTCCAGGACTGTCGTCGCGTGCGGCATGGCCGCTTCCGCGCCGAGGGATCCGATGCGCAGTCTGCCTCGTACGGTACCGGCGTGGGTGTCGGAGACTCGGAGGAGCTTTGCCATCGCCGCGAGTACCTCTCCGGCTTGCTCGACGAGGGCTTCGCCCGCAGGTGTGAGGGCCAGTCTGCCGCTGCGGCGCTCGAGCAGGGGGACGCCCAAACGCTGTTCCAGTGCACGCATCTGTTGGCTGAGCGCCGGTTGGGAGATGAACATGCGCGCCGCTGCTCGCCCGAAGTGCAGTTCCTCCGCCAGCACGAGGAAGAGACGCAATTGGTGCAGGCTCGGCTCTCGGACGTCTCGGCGACGTGTGACTCCGGCGGCCATAGAGTGCAGGCTATCGAATTGCGGAGTGTTTCTCCCTTCGCTTCTCGGCCGTTTTGTTGCCTGGTACTTGGCCGCATGGGTC
Organism: Streptomyces sp. NPDC048643; assembly: GCF_040650615.1. Lineage (NCBI taxonomy): Bacteria > Bacillati > Actinomycetota > Actinomycetes > Kitasatosporales > Streptomycetaceae > Streptomyces > Streptomyces sp. NPDC048643. The sequence continues at coordinate 22,800 of NZ_JBEZHO010000053.1, read as the reverse complement.
GAGGCATCCGTGCTGCCTTGCGAACGAAGCCGATGGTCCCCGGGTTGGGCTCGCCCGGTGCCCGGCGCGGCTTTCGCCGCCACGTGAACTGCGTTTGGTCGTGCTCTCGTTGGCCGCCTGAGTGTTTGGTGCACATGGTCGGCGGCCGCAGGACTGTCTTGTTCCTGAGGGCTTCCTGAAGTGGGCCGGCGGTATCCGCTTCGTTCTTCTTGAAGCAGAGGATCCGATTCCGCTAAAGGGAAGCTCTCCCATTTCGACAGGTGGCGGAAGTCGGCCTGCCGGTCAGGGCCTTGATGCCCCTGGGGTTTATCCGAGGGGAAATATTACAGGTTGTCTAAGTATTCGTTCTGCTGTGTCATGTTGTCTGCCGTCTATCCGAGGGAGGAGGTGCCGAAGATGGAGGACATCGAGGTTGTTGACCACGCAGTTGATCTGCAGTGGGGCCCCAACATCATCTGACGGGTGCAGGGGTTCAGTATCCACTGACACCTGGTGAGCCCATTGGTGGTGGGTGCACGGCATTTCCCGGCTCCCACCACCAGTGGCGCAAAATCACGCAGTGACGTGAATCTTCTGTCGAGCACCAATCGACCGATTGAGGTAATCGCGTATGTACACACCAACGTTTGAGGATCTCGTCGGCGATGAGCGCCAGTTCTTTTCCGAGTACTTCAACCGGCAGTTGATGTACAGGCCTCGCTCACTGCCCGTCGATCCCCGCAAGATTCTGAGCATCGCCGAACTCGACGAGTTGCTGCATCTTCAAGCAATTCGTAGGCCGTATTTGCGGCTTGCGAAGGACGGTGTCCTTGTCCTGCCGGAGTCGTACACGCATACTGAGCGGATTCAGGGCGAGATGCTCACCGACGCGATTACCCCGAGCAACGTGTACGAACATTTCCGTGCCGGGGCGTCGATCACCTGGCCGACGATGAACCACTATCGTCCGAATCTGCGCGAGCTGTGCAGCCAACTGGGCACACGCTTCGCTACCCGCAGCGATGCAGTGGCGTTCCTGACCCCTGCCGGCCAGCAGGGATTCAATCCTCATTACGACCCCGGTGACCTCTTCATCATACAACTCGAGGGGCGTAAACACTGGAAGCTTTGGGCGCCGCCGGAGATCCGAAAAGGAGACTCACGCCAGTACAAAATGGCAGAACTCGGCGAGCCATCGTTCGAGATCGATCTTGAACCGGGCGACGTCCTTTACCTGCCGTACAACACCCCGCATGTCGCGCCGGCTCTCGACAGCGTTTCGCTCCATCTGACCATCCAAGTAGCACCGAGGCGGTGGAGCGACCTCCTGGCTTCCGTGGTCCAGCACCTCGCGGCCAACGATTCGGACTTCTGGTCCTACCCCTACATGCACGAGTCGTCGATGGGTTCGCTCACCGGCGATTTGAAACGCAATATCGAAATGCTGACGGAGAAGTTAGCGGGAGTCGACGGCGAACGAGAGCTACAGCGACTCATCGGCATCGGCCGTGAGGACGGCGGCACGGCGCCCGCTGGGGGCGTTCTTCAAGAACTGTCGTCGATCGATCAGATCGAGGCCGACACCGCACTGACCCGCAAGGCATCAATCAACATCCACTTCGGGGAGACCGAAAATGGAAAAACGCTGGTCAGCGTCAGTGGCATGACGCTGAGGTCCGAGTCTGCCAGGACTGCTGCCAAAACGACTCTGAAGCTCCCCGAAGTCATCGCCAGCACACTGCAACGTATGGACGCCGATACTCTCGTCCGCGCCGGCGACGTTTATCCGGGCACCGATACGCATCGATCGGTGGAAGCAGCGAAGACGCTGGCACGTCTCGGCATCCTGACGCCCAAGCCCTGACACCTGCCGAGCGCTCCACGGAACTCCGAGGCCGATGCTCTCCGAGCCTGTGTACAGGCTTCATCAGCGCCCAGTCGAGTTGTGCGGCTGGGCGCTGGGGGGTCCACCCACCGCACGGGTGGGCAATGGATAGCACGGAGACGGCCGCTAGTTGGGAGAAATGTGTTGTTCCCAGCCTTGAAGGTAAAAGACTTCCGGATTATTTTGGCGACTCTGTCTCTTTCGATGGTAGGAGACGCCGCCCTTCAGGTTGTCTTCGGAATCGCTCTTGTCGATTTGACTGGAAGCTACACCGCGGCCGGACTTGGTTATGTGGGAATCGCCCTGCCCGCCCTTCTTGCGCCGGCGGGTGGTGTCATCGTTGACCGGGTACGAAGGCAACCATTCCTTATTTGCCTGTTCATCGTGACAGCACTACTGGTATTGACGTTGGTCTTCGTAAACAGCACGGAAGATGTCTGGATCATCTACGCGGTTACCGTGGTGTGCGGCCTGTGCCACTTCCTCAAGGACGCAGCCCTCCTCGGCCTCCTGAAGGGCATGCTCTCCGAGTACCTTCTTGGTTCGGCGAACAGCCTGATACAGACCATCTTTCAGAGCATGCGCCTGGTGGGCCCTGTGGTCGGAGCCGGCCTGTACGGGCTGGGCGGCCTGAAAACCGTAGCCGTGTTCAACGCAATCACGTTCATCCCGCTCGTACTTGCGCTGCTGCTGATGCACATCAACGAACCAGAGGCGCCGCTGGATGAGTCGACAGGACACCTCACATCGGCGTTCCTCGGGGCGTCCCACCTTTGGCGCGATCGTCCGCTACGCAACATGACCGCAGCACTCGCTGGCAGTCTGCTGTTTATGGGAATTCCCACCACCAACATCTATGCGCTGGTCAGGGATGGACTGCATCGTCCGATTTCGTTCGTAGCAATTCTCATATCAGTGCAGGGCGTGGGCGCCGTCCTTGGGGGACTGGTCTGCAACTTCATCGTTTCTCGTTGGAGTATTACTCGGACCATGTGCATCGGGCTTGCACTGTTTGCGACGGGCCAGCTGGGACTCATCATCCCGAGCCTCCCGTTCACAATGGGCTGCATGATGGTTTCATATTGCGGACTGACCTGGCTGTTCGTGGCTTCGGCGACACAACTGCAACTGCGGACACCATCCGAATCGATGGGTCGAGTCAGTACCGCGTTCGACGTGATAACCAGCACCCCGCAAGCCATCTCGATTGCCGGAGGCGCGCTCCTCATCGCACTCGTAGATTTCAAGGCCATGCAAGTTGTTATTGCAGCTGGAGTTTTCATCACTGCCACGCTGCTCTTCATTTTTCCGGGCCTTTCGCCTGGCACCCAGAACGACAAGCGATCCGCACCCGATACGGCAGAAGCCACGGATGCGAGTCTGTGACGGATGATTCTGCAGTCCCCGATGGGCCGCGCGTCAGGTGCTCCAAGCACTCTCCCGGGACCAGCAACCACGATGAGAGGTTTTATTTTCCAAGCGCTTCAGCATATTGGCGGAGCGCCCAGTCGTATCGTTGGAGCTCCTCGCCAGGTATACGGTCCAGGGCCAGCACGATCAGATTCGCTACGGCTTCCCGTTCCCGCTTCGCGCTGGTGAGAGCCAATGCCAGGAACACCTTCACGGCAGCGTCTCCAGGGAAAAGATCATCAGCTTTCCGTAAGGCGGCGACGGCGTCGTGGACGCGCCCGAGATTACGTAGGGTACTGCCGTATTGGAGTAACCCGCGGCGGAGTTGGTCTCCTTCAAGGCCGGCGGCAAATGCTTGTTCGTAAGCCAAAGCGGCTTCGCCTTCGCATCCGGCGTAATCGAGTGCGCTGGCGTAGGCAAACAATGCCTGCGGGCTGTCAGGATGGCTGGTGAGCAGAGCACGGAAGTAGGCGACCGTCGGCTGGGGATCCTCACGCCGGGCAACAGCCCAGCCTTTTGTGATGGCATCTTCTATCTCAGCCATAAATGATCCTCTCTGGGGCGGAATCGGGTGCGGTTGCATGCCGGAGCACATCACAGGATTCGAAGCAGGCCCAGGGCAACGGCTTTGGCAACTGCATGCGCACGGCTTGAACTCTGCAGTTTCCTCCTAGCCCCCTCCATATGAAACTCGACACTCTTCTCCGATATGTTGAGCTCGCCAGATATCCTCGAAGTTGTCATACCATTCGCGGTACCCTCGAGAACCTCTGTTTCTCTCGGCGAAAGCAATGACTGCCTACGGCCGGGTGTAGTCATGGCCACCTCATACAACGGTCGGCGTGCCGCGAGATGAAGGTAGTAGGCCAGCAGATGGAGCATCTGGTCATCTTCGACCTCACCGAGCACGCTTTCGGGCACTACCGTTAAGGCGGCCGTTTCGTGCGGCAGATGGATAGGAAAGGTCACGGCTCCGCGAATTCCGTGCCGCTCAGCTTCGGCAAAGAATCGAACATCTCGGTCCCCTATCCTCACAGATTCCGAGAGCTCGGACCAGCTGAAGGGAAGTTTCCTGTCTATTGATTCATATACAACAGGATTATGGTGACCGAAGCCATTTTCGCCGCACCAGATACGCCACTCCTGCGGAAAACTGGACAGCATGACAGTGGATACACCTTCGAAGGCTGCGGCGTCGACTGCAGGCTGATCGATTACATAGTGAAAGTAGCGCATTCCCGCGCGCTCCAACAATGCTGACAGGTGCGTCTTAATAAGTTCCAGCTGCTTCGCCCAATTTTCCTGTTCGATGTCGTTGGTCGCATGGATAAATCGACGTAGTTCAGCCTGTACTGCAAGGCTGCGGGATCCTGTTCCCACCGTGTCCATCAATGCCATGTACCTCTCACGGACGAGTTGGGCGAACATACCCACTGTTGCGGTTGTTCTTCTGCCAGGAGTGAGGAGGGCCCGCAGTGCTTCCTTCCGGTGTCCCGCTCCTTCTCCATCGGGCCGACGCGCCGAGCAAGCAGCTCACGCCGTTGCTGCGGTGGACCCCTTGGTGTCTCACCGTAGGTTCTGCCGCAGGGCAATCACCCACGTTTCGAGGCCCGTCGAAGAGTGACGAGGATCCGGAAGCCGGGGTCGTCCTGCCGGACGAGGGGCTGCTTCTGGTCCTCCGCTGCCACGCCACTGACGTGATCGTGCTCAAAGACCACCCTGCCCTCGCGCGGGGCGCTGAGTGCCGTTTCCGACTTCGGTGCAGAGGTGCCTCACAGGGCCTGGCTCGGTGGGCCTGACAGCGGCTCGAGGTTCGTTCCTGTTCGGCGGGGGCGTTGCACGCACTGGCACCAAGACGGGCGAGGCAGCGGGTCGGCAGGGCTTTGCCGATTTCCCTTGTCCGGGGCGCGGTTGCCCCGGGGAGAAAGCCGGCGGGGATGCTCCGCTGCGCCCTGAGGTACCGGGCCTGATGACAGAAACAGGATGCGTCCGGACGTTGCTCCTGTCTCATCCGCTTCGAGCTTTGCGGAGTTGCCGTCACACGTTGTTGACGATCTCAGAACAGGCGGACGCCGGGAGCATGGAGCAGCAGGTCTGTGCGCGGCCCTGAGCGCCGCAGTCGCCCTGTCAAAAGGGATGGTGATCACCATGCCCAGGAACGTTGGTCAGGTCACTCGGAGCAGGCTGCCCGCGACCAGCTCTCTGAGCCTCTCGGCGACGCGGACCCGTTGGCTCATAGAGTCCAGGTTATCGAATCGCTGAGTATTCCCTTCAGTCCTCGGTCGCCCCCGATGTCCGGTGCTCCACCAGAATGGATCAAGGGGTCTGCGCTGCCGTGGGGATGGACGCAGCGGCCTTTGTCGTGCGCGGCAAGCGGCTCCCCCCGTGCCTGATACGCCCAGGGGGAAGAGAGCGATGCTCCGTCTGCATTTCACCGACGATGACTTGAGGAACGTCCGGGTATTGCGTAGCTCGGATCCCATGTGGGAGATCGTCTGCAGTCTGTGCCGATTAAAGACGGACGATGGACGGGCGGAGTTCGGCATGTGGCGGGATAGGACACGTGACAGGATCCGTCGCGACGAAAGGCTGCGCGTGGCGTTGGCTCCGCTGCGCGGCCTCGTGCCGAGCTCCGGCTACATTCCTGACCTTCTCACCCCTGGCGCCTCCGGTGATCTGGCGGCCGGGCTGGACGCGATCGGAGCGACGCCTGCGCGCGTGCTGGCAAGCCAGGTGGGACGGCTGAACGCCGGACAGACCGCGTTGCGCGGGCCGGTCGTGAGTCCGCGAGTGGCCTCCGTCGATCTTCCGAGAGTCGTCCGGGCGCTTCGCACGTACTTCGACACTCTGCTGCGGCCTCATCTGGCGCGCATTCGCGGCCCGGTGGGAGTCGACGTCGATCTGCGCTCGCAGTCCCTGCTCGGCGGCGGTGTGCAGGGTCTTCTGGAGAGCCTGGCTCCGTATGCGCGATGGCGCGACCCGGTCCTTGAGGTGGACTATCCGGTGAGCCGTGATGTCTGTCTGCGGGGGCGCGGCCTGCTTCTCGTGCCGTCCTTCTTCTGCTGGCGGCGTCCGACCGCCTTGGCCGATCCGGATCTGACACCCACCCTGGTGTATCCGGTGGCCAAGCCTGCCTGGCACCTGGCCCCGGACAGTGGGAAGGGCGCTTCACGGCTACTCGGCCGGACACGTGCCGCCATCCTGCAGGCTGTTGCCGGCCGTGATTCCTGCGGCGGATACACGTCGACGGATCTCGCTCGTGTCGTGGGCATCGCGCAGTCCAGCCTCACCTACCAGATGAACGCATTGCGCGATGGAGGTCTGGTCAGCAGCCGCCGTTGCGGGAAGAACGTCGTTCACGCTGTCACGCCGCTCGGTCTCAGGATTCTCGACGGTGCATGACAGGCCCGCGCATGAGTCCGCCCTGCCTGCGCCGTGCCCGGCCTGCCAGCCAGCCAGGTGGGGCGGGGGGTGGCCTCGCTTTTCACGCCTGAGTGTCGCGTGCTGCGCCTTGGACGGTCTGCTGGACGTCGAACCGGTTGAGGCCTTGGGAGGTGGCGTATCGCGTGATGGCGGCTTGCGCGCGCTGGGCAGCTTCGAGCAGGACGTGCTGTTGGCGTTCACGCTCTTGGCGATCGCTCAGCCCTTGAAGGGCGTTCCGTGCCGCGTTGGCTGCACGCTGAAGTTCAACGAGCGTTTCCAGTAACTCGGGACCCGCGTCGGCGCTCCGTCCAGGGCCGGCCAGCACGGACTCCCCGATGGTCTGAGGGGCGGTCGTTTCCGGGGCCGGCCCGGTGAGCTGGACGGCCAAGAGGCCGGAGGAAGTCGGCGTGGGCATCTGGGGCGTCGTCGGTGTGGCCGTCGCAGACGACGTGATTGTGAGGTCGGGGCGGCAGGTTGGGGGGTTGTGACTGGCCCTTGACGGTGTTCGCACGTCCTCAGTGACGGCGGGGAGCTGGTCGTCGTTGCTGAGAAGGTCGTTGTAGCGGTCGTGGTCTGCGCAGGTGGCCCAGAACCGGTGGGTCTTGTTGAGCGTGCGGAACTGGACCGGCACGACGGCGCCGGCTGCGGTGTTGCGGACCAGATCGTCGAAGAGAATGTCCTTGGGGACGGGCGTGGCGTGGAATTTGCCGCAGCGGCGGACACCGTAGGGGCATGGGTGGTCGGCGTGGAGGTCGCAGTGCCAGAAGTCCAGCTTGCGGAAGCCTGAGACGACGCGAAGGTCGCCGGTCTTGGCGATGACGTGAGCGGGGAGGTTGTTGCTGCGGGTCCATTGCGTGTCGTGGCGGTGGGCGTAGTCATTGCGGTCGGTGTGCCAGGCCGGGGTGATGCCGTTCCTCTGTGCCTTGGCTGCGCGGGCGCGGACACTGCGGGGCCCGTCGATGCCGGCGGTTGACAGTTGGACTTCCCAGCCGACGCGGAGGCCGTCGGCACCTTCGATGAGCGTGTCGGTCTGGATCCAGCTGCGGCCCACCCGGGTGCGTACTTCACTGTCGCCACGGAATCCGCCTGCTTCCGCAGCCCGCAGGATCCGCTCCTGGTAGGCCTTGTGCTCGTCGCTGATCGTGACGGTGTGGCGGTCTTCGTCCTCGCGTCGTTCATGGACGGCTTCGCGACGTTCGTTGCGCATGCGCAGGTACATGGGTGCCACCACGCCGGCTTCCTGGCACACGCCTCCGCACTGCAGGTCCCGCTCCGCGACGGGCACAGCGCGGGCCGCGTACATGCGGTCCATGCCGTAGACCATGTCCCATAGGCCTTCGTGTTCCCCGTGCCCGAGGTCATCGAGTGTCAGGTCGAGATGGATGCGCAGCTTTGTGTGCCAGACGATGTTCGCCACCCGCTACCGCCTTTTTTGAAGCGACGTGCCCTCTCCGCCACGGTAGGACGCGACACTGACAAGCGGCAGAGAGCGGAGTGCTGGGCACGAAGCATTCGGCCACGGTGATCACGGGGTTTCCCGGTACGTCGCGTGCTTGCCGCCGGTGCTTGCGCATGGCCGCCTGGGATCTTGAGCACGCACTTGATCTGGCCGGGCACCCCTCCAGCGAGAGGGCCTTGGGACGGCCAGATGTTCCACAGCGGCCCTGACCTGATGAAGAACATTGCCGAGGTGTTCAAGGCGGCTGGGGCCAGGCGAACCGCGCACATACCGAGTTTCCTCGCAGCGCCGGAGAGGCGTTGCGAGGAACTCATCAAACACCTGTCTTTGCAGGTCAGCGACAGTCTCATCAAGAGTTGGCATTGGTGGGACTTCCTGCCGGTGCGTGGACTGATCTGCCATGCGTTCAACGGCTAATCGTCCCAGTGCCGTGACACTGAACCTCACCTGACGGACCCAATTGAGTTTCCATGTGCGTACTATCACTACTGCGTCGCACCCACACGTGTTGTGCTGGCGTTTACCGCTCAGCGCAGACACATCTTCCCCCCTTTCACATTCCTGGGACACGAACTGCGTGCCGAGCCCTCGTGCCAGCACGCCACAGAAAGGCCCATGCCATGACCGAAGTCCAGTCCCCCACAACCGAATTGGCCGCGCAGTACGGTACGCAGGTTGCGTCCGACCTTGAGCGCAATGCCACGGAGCAGGCACGTATCAGTGCCGACCTCGAGGCGTTGCAGGAGCAGTTGCACGCTCTGCAGCGCGACCACGGCGTACTGGTGAACATCCAGCAGGCGCTCGGTTCGAGCCCTGTTGCCGTCACGGCGCCAGCCGTTCCGCACCAGGCGTCCACCACCTCGCAGCGGGGCAAGTCGAAGAAGACGGCTGCTGTCGCGGCGAAGAAGGCGGCCCCGAAGAAGACGCCGGCGAAGGTCTCGGCTGCTAAGGCTGCCAAGCCCGCTTCCGGATCAGCTGCTCAGCCCAGTCTGGTCGACCTGGTGCGAGACCTTCTGGAGCAGACGGGCGAGCCGCGTTCTGCCGCCGAGATCACCACGGCCCTGACCAAGGCCCACCCCGACCGCAGCATCAAGACGACCGTCGTGCGCACCACGGTGGAAAACCTTGTGGCCAAGAGCCAGGCCCAGCGCGCCAAGCAGGGCTCGTCCGTCTTCTACACCGCGGCCGCTTCTTCGCAGCCGAAGGCTGTCTCAGCCAGCTGAACACGTCGTGGCAGAGCCTCGGTGCTGCCCGGTGCGGGCAGGACTCCCGTTAAGGGCTCTCGTGTGACGGCGCTCTTGGTCTGTTCGCGCGGGGCCTGGGCGTGTGGATCGTGGGCCGGCGGCCGTGCATCGGAGTGATCACTGCGGATGTCCCGTGACGCCTTCTGGCATCGGTGGTTGTCCGGGCATGATGCGAGGAATCATGACCTCCTTGGCTGCCGCGGCGGTCTTTGTGTCCATGCCCGCCGCTACAGCTTCGGCGGTGGCTCTGACATCTGAGCCGCCGGCGGTGGCAAAGGCCCGGTGCGCGACGAAGTACAGAGTCACGGGTGAGGTGGTCGCTGTGCGGCGGCCTGCTTGGAATGACGGCCCGGTGGCCAAGCCGGACAGCCCGGTCGACCACTACGTACACCGCGGCGATGTCCTGGTCTCGTGCGTCGAGACGATGGCGCGGACGGAGCGGGGCCCGGCGTACCGCAAGTGCGGCCGTGCTGGATCGGTGTGGCGTGTAGTGCGGGGCGGGCAGGTCCCGGCCACGTGTCTGCGGCGGATCTGAGCGCCCTCGCCGAGCTCCCCCGCCGGTAGGGCTGGAGGGTTTTGCAGTGTCGGGGCGCAGACGGCCACGGCCGCGCACAACGGCCGTGGCGTGAGGAGTCGCTGCAGGCCGCCCGATGGTTCGCGGCCTTGCCAAGGGTCGTCCGGTCTCAGTTGGTGCAGGTGTCGATCATCAAGGACAGGGCGGTCTTCTCGTCGTCGGTGGTGGTGAGCTTCCAGATCGACTTGATGTGCGTGTAGTCCTTGCCGTAGGTGCACCAGAAGGCGTGGTTGGTGGGCTTCCAGTCGGCGGGGCCGCTGTCGGACTTGGAAGAGTTGGAGGACTCCGAGGCGATCAGGAGCTGGGGGTCTTTGAGGTCGTTGCCGAAGGCTTTGCGCTGATCCGCTGTCCAGGTGTCGGCGCCGGAGCGCCAGGCTTCGGCGAGGGGCACCATGTGGTCGATGGTCGCGTCGGCGACAACGGTGACGGTGGTGTCGTCGTAGGCGGAGTACCAGGAGCCGCTGGACGGCTGGCAGCTGTCGGCCTGGTCCTGGACGTTGTTGCCGTCGCGGGCGAGGACGTCCTGGCGGGTGGTGCAGCCGTCGGGCTGGGCGGCCCAGATGGCGAACTTGTCGCGCGCGTAGCCGTCCATCGAGTGCGGTGCGGCGACCGTCAGGGCGGCGAGTTCACTGCGTGCGGTCGTGGTCGAGGGGGGTGCGGGAGGCTCGGCCAGGGCCGTTCCTGCGCACACGCCGAGGATGACGAGGGAGGCGGTGGGCAGGCCGAACGCCGTGCGACGGAACATGAACTCTCCAAAAAAGGGTGGGGGGTTGGAGATGCGTTTTTGAGGAAACCGCACCACACGCCGATGCGCTACGCGCGTCAATCCGGTGTTTCAACCCCTCCACGCCGCCTTCACCCAGCCCTCATTGCGCTTGCAGTCGCCGGGCCGTTGCTCCCCACGGTTCGGCGGTGCCCTGCCGGTTGCTCCCCTACGGTCGTTGCCCCAGGGCGGTTGTCCCGCGTCGGAGCGCTGACGCCGAACCGGCCTCGCGTAAGGCGCTGGCGGCCCGGGGCGTGGCATGCCGCGGGCCGGCGGTGTCGGGAAGGTCTGGTCCGAGCAAGTGTGCGTCTGGGTCGAACACTCGGTGACGGCCCGGGTACGAGTGTCACGGCCTGACGATCAGGGGCTGGTGGACCGCCGGCGGGGCCGGCGGGCGGTGCATGATCGCCTCTCCGGATCACTGAGGGGGCTTTATGTTGACGACATTCCGAGGCGCTGTGGCTGCTGCCGTTATGGCGGGTGCGCTGTTGGCGCCTGTGGCTGTTGCCACCGACGCTGCGGCCGCGTCATGCGCCCGGCACACGACGGGTGTCTGCAAGGCGAACTCGTCCCACCCGCGCGGGGCGACGGCCAAGTGCAAGGACGGCACCTACTCCTACAGCGCCAGCTTCCGAGGCACCTGTTCGCACCACCGGGGAGTCAAGTACTGGTACCGGTAGGTGTCAGGCAGGCCCCCCTCCCCCGCGGCGCCGGGAGCGTGCCGCCAGGGCCTGCGCAGAGGTGACGGCGAAGATCCCGTCGGCACCCGCTCGGGTCACGCCGGCCCGGATGAGGACGGGTGCGGCCCGAGCGGGGCGAGCGGGGTGGCCGGTCCGAGATCAGCACCTGCCTCGACGCGGATGCCCTCGCGTGGCTGGTCTCCCTGCCTGCCTATCGGGCATGCGGGGAGACCAAGGCGTGGAGAAAGGCCTGCGTCGCGGGGTCTGTTGAGTAGATGCGCGTGCCGCGGGTGCCGCGGGTGGCCAGCACGCGGTAGGTGTTCAGTGCGTAGGTCAGGTAGCGGTGCGGTGGAAGACGGCGGAGCTGTCCGTCGTGGCTTTCTTCGGGGTGGGCGATCCACTCGTCGCCTCGCCGGACCAGGTCGGCGCCCATGATGACGGCGTTGTAGGTGTACTCCATTCCCTGGGCTGTGTAGATGCAGCCGACCTGGTCATGACCGCCGGTGTCGGTGGCCCAGAAGGGGCGTGCGGGGACGTCGGGGTGCTCGAAAGCGGGTTCGTCGGCGCGGGAGTTCCATGGGCGTGCCCAGGTGGTTGGTCCATCGGGCCCGTTCCAGGTGATGGCTACTTCCGGCTTCAGGGGTGGCGTGGAGGGGGAGTCCCAGGGCCAGCAGAAGCCGGCCGTCACGCGTGCGGTCTGCCCGTGGCGGATGTGGTCGGCGACCCACTGCTCGAGCTGTTCGGGGTTGGCCGCGATGTCGAGGTCGTAGTCGCTGCCCTCCCACAGCGGGGCGGTGCCGCCAGGCTGGTAGAGGTCGTCGGCCCATTGCTGGTAGGCGCGTGAGCCGTTGCAGCGGAACTGGCTGACCAGGTCGATGTGGGCGAAGCCGAATCCGGCGTGCTGTGCGTGCTGTTGGAGCTGTGTGAGGGTGAGGCCTTCTGTGGGCCGTACGATCTGGCGTTCGTCGAGGAAGAGGACGGTCACGGCGGCCCGCTGGAGGAGCTTGCCCAGGATCAGCGGGAAGGCGCCTTGTTGGTGGTCGGGGTAGGTGCGGGCGCGGTGGGCCTCGTCCAGGAGGACGACGCTGTCGTCGGTGATCCCGGAGGGCATCTTGTCGGTGAATGTGCTGAGCAGGCCGCGGAAGTCGTCGCCGACCGTCCTGCGCAGTTGTCGTGTGAGGGTCCCGGACGGGGACAGCAGTCGCGGGTTGGCGTGGGGTTGGTTGCACAGGTCGCCCAGCAGGCGGCAGGCGATGACGGTTTTGCCGGTGCCCGGTCCGCCGGTCACGACGACGATGGTCTTCCTCCCCCGCTCGCGTGCGGCATCCACGGCGTGCAGGACCTCCTGCCGGGCCCGGTCCTGCTCGCCGATGAGAGTGAAGGCGTCGCGGCCTTCGATGACTTCGCCCGCTCGTTCCAAAAGCGATGGTGAAGGGCGGTGTTCGACCTGAAGGAAGCGTTCGATGTCCTCTGCGCTGGCGGGGCTCAGTTCGGCGCAGCCCAGCCTCTGGGCCAGGGCGTGCGGTGAGGGCTGCGGGGTGAGGTCGTCGCGCCCCAGGATCGGGTAGGCGGCGGCTGGGCCACGAGCTGCCGGGGCGCGCAGGTCGGTGACCAGGTCGGCGGGAGCGTCGTGGAGGACGACCGTGCCGCGGGCGGTCAGGGGGAAGTCGTCGCGGTTGACCCACTGCTGCAGGTAGTGCACGTAGCCGCCGACCTGGCGGGCGGGGTGCTGCACGACACGCTCTGCGATGCGGACCATGCCGGGCCGGGCGGGACTGAGTTGGGCACGTGTCCACTGCTTCAGTTCGATCGCGACGGCGCACAGACGTCCGTCGGCGTCCCTGCCGAGGAGCAGGGCATCGACCCGCTCGCCCGTTGCGGGCAGGGAGTACTCCAGCAGCAGGTGCAGGGTCTCCAGGCCGGCAGAGCAGAGGATCTTTGTCAGGGCGGGCCAGCTGCGGCGCCAGCTGCGGACCTCTTCCTCGCTGGGGGCTTGGCCGAACACTTGCTTGAAGCGGTGTTCGGCTGCGGCGATGAACGTCTCCTGGCCCGCGCCGCGGGCCGCCTCGGCCACCGTGGCCCCGTAGAGATGCATACGCGATCTATATCAACCCCAACTGACATACGGCCAAGGCGCTTTGCGGGTTGGGGCGGTGGTGGTGGCGTCTGATACAGCTGTCGCCATGACATGGACGTCTCTGCAGCAGGCCCTGGCCCAGTTCGCCACCGAACGCGAGTGGGAGCAGTTCCACACCCCGAAGAACCTGGCGATGGCGCTGGCCGGGGAGAGCGGGGAGTTGCTGGAGATCTTCCAGTGGCTGACGCCGGAGCAGTCAGCGCAGGTGATGCAGGACGACGCGCGGGCGGTGCAGGTACGCGAGGAGATGGCGGACGTTCTGGCCTACCTGTTGAGGCTGGCGGATGTCCTGGATGTGGATCTCGAGCAGGCGCTGGCTGAGAAGATCGAGAAGAATCGTGCCAAGTACCCGGTGCATCTGGCGCGGGGCCGGGCCGACAAGTACACACAGTTGGGGGGATGATCCACGTCATGCGGATCGTGATGCAGCCGGCCCGCCGGTCGGAGAAGGACGTCAACCAGCACTACCAGGACACGATCGTTGACCCCGTGGTCTTCGACGAGCACGCGGACCTCCTGGACGCGACGACCATCGACCGGCTCAAGCAGCTCTTTCCCGACGGTCACGCCCAGATGTGGGGCGTCGTACCGGGCAAGAACGACGCCAACCTGTCGCGGATCAAGAAGATGCACCCCGGAGACTGGGTGTTCTTCAGCGGTGACAAGCGGATCTATTTCGGCGGCACCATCGCCCTGATGTGGCGCAACAAGGAGCTGGCCACTCGGCTGTGGGGAACCGACCCGGCCGGCAGCACCTGGGAGTACATGTACGCGCTGTCCGGGACCCGCGGCTTCGACATTTCCATCGAGGAGATCCGCACGCTCCTCAGCTGGAACCCCAAGCGCAACATCATGGGCATTTCCGTGCTCCACGAGGGCGAGAGCGACGCCCTGCAGACCCTGCTGACGCTCGACGCCTCGGCCGCGGCACTCGAACCGGTGGACACGGCTCAGGAAGAGGCCGCCGTGGCCGCTTTCGACGGGGAGCTGGAGCGCACGGCCCAGCGCGCCCAGCGGGGCGAGCAGTCCGCATTGAAAAGGCGCCTCCTGCAAGGGGCGACGGGGCAGTGCGCCCTGTGCGGACGCGCCCTGCCGGGCACGTTCCTGATCGCCGCGCACATCAAGAAGCGCGCCATGTGCAGCGATGAGGAAAAGCGGGATCTGGCCAACATCGCCATGCTGGCCTGCACGTTCGGATGCGACGCCGTGTACGAGCACGGATACGTATGCGTCGGCACCGACGGTGCGATACAGGCCAGTTCGCTGGCCGCGGAGATTCCTGAGGTCGAGGCCTACATCCAGCAAAAGCTTGTGGGCCGGACCGTCACCTGGTGGACGCCGAGCCGGGAGCCCTACTACCAGTGGCATCGCATCCACACGTTCAAGGACGTTCCACCGGTATGACCTTCGATCCTGACGCAGGCGCCGCCACTGCCGAGGAGGGCCGCCCCCCGACGGCAGGGCCGGACAGCAGCCCAGCGGAGCACGGGGTCGAGGAGTTGTACCTCGCCTGGCAGGAGGGCCTGCGTGCCTTGACTGCGGATGCCTCCCTCCTCGCCCGCTGGCAGGAGCATCGATACCGGTTCGCTCACCGAGTCCGCGTGGCCCTGTTGGGCGGTCGGCGCCTTGTGGGCGGACTTGGTGTGCCCCGGTGCTGAGCCGCATCCGACTCCGGTCGTGTCGGGCCTGATGCGGCGCCTGCCAAGGCTCGGAGCGCTGCAGAGGCTCGCGGGGGCCCGGCATGCGGATCGCCCGTCTGCCGGCGCTTTCGGCGCAGGGCACGAGGGCGCAGTCCCGGCGGGCTCCTTCTACCAGGCCGGACGGAGAGTGCCCAGCCCCTGATCGAGCCGGTGCAGCAGGGGGGTTGAGGTCGGGCGTGGATCGGAAGGCGGCCTCCCTGAGGGCACAGGCGCCCCCTGCGGCGCGGCAGTTGCCTCCGGGTGGGGGTGCCGTGGGGCGGCCGGGTCGGTGCTGCAGCAAAGAGGCGGAAGGGATTTGTGTCCGAGACGGCCAGCTTTACGCTGGTCGGCAATCGGGTATTTCCCACTTGGTGATGCCACAATCAGCGGTGTAGCAGACAGGGGGACGGCATGGCGACACCGCGTCCAGGAAATCCCGCGATTCAGCGACTTCAATTGCGCAGTGAGTTGCGTAAGGCGCGTAGTGCAGCCGCTCTGACGCAGCGTGAGGTTGCCGCGAGAATGGAGTGGTCACCGAGCAAGCTGCTGCGTATTGAAGCGGGTGAGGTGGGAATCTCCGTTCATGATCTTCGCCCGCTGCTGAGTCTCTACGCGATCAGTGACAGTGCGGTGGTCGAGCGGCTCCTGGACCTGGCGCGTGGCAGCAGGAAGATGCCGTTCACGGAGTACCGCGACATCTACGGTCAGCATTTCCTGAATTTCCTGGCCATGGAGTCCGCGGCGTTCGTGACGCGGGCCTTCCAGCCGCTCGTGGTGCCTGGCCTGCTCCAGACGGCTGAGTACGCCTCGGAGATGATCCGCGCCTACAGTGCCAACCGTTTCTCCGCGCCCCAGTTGCAGCGCCTGCTCGAAGGGCGTCTGCAGCGTCAGGAAGTGCTGGATCGCGACGACGGCGAGACCTACTTCATCCTGGACGAGGCGGTGCTGCGCCGGCAGGTGGGCGGGCCGAGCGTGATGCGCCGTCAGCTGCGCCGACTGGCGGAACTGGCGGCGCATCCCCGCCGGCAGATCATGATCTTTCCGTTCAGCAGTGGGACCGCCTCCGCGCTGGGGCCCTTCACTCTCTTCGAGTTCGAGAACGATCTGCAGAGGTTCGTCTACCTGGAGAACTTGCGCACTCCTGCGGACATCAGCACGGCGGAGGCGGACTTCGTCAAGCATCTGGAGGTGTTCTGGGAGTTGGAGGAACGTTCCATCAAGGGAGAGCGGGTACCGGCGGTCCTGCTGCAGATGGCCGAGGACATCGACAACGGCCGGGACGGGCCGTCCCCTTCACCGGCGTCCTCGCCGCCGGAGGACTGAGGGATCCGGCGGCTTGCTTCGGGTGTGCACGCCCGGGTGCAGGGCAGGAGCCGGGGGCGCATGCAAGCACAGAGGGGCTCACGGTGACCTTGGCCGGACATGACTGTGGCTCCGCTTCAGCGAAGCCACAGCCGGGAGCGGATCCGCTGCAACGGATGCGCCCCGGGGGCTGATCGCCCGGGCCACCGGAGACCAGCGTATGCACAACGGTCGCGCATCACCGGCGCGTTGGCAATCGTTCCAGGTGGGCAATGCGGTCGCGTGCCGGGCCGGTGAACCGTCCGTAGGAGATGTGCTCTGCCCGGCGGGGCCATAAACCATCAATCTGCTATGCAGCTTCCCGCGACACGGCCATCAGAAGTGCATCGCCGTTTTCGCGCTGCCCGGTCACCGAATGGATTGGACCAGCCGATTCCATTTCGGGCCGCCGTCGGCAAGCGGATGATCAAGGGGCTGGCAGGGCATTGGCCCGGCAGGCAGTGCACCGTCTGCAAGCGGTGGCACTGCAGTTCACGAAGTCCCGGGCCATCTGGAGTAGAGCCTTGTCCGAGAAAGACCGCGTTCCGGAGCAACGACCGGACGTCAGCCACCGCGCCGTTCACTCACCGCAGACCCACTATGTCGCAGCCGTCACGATCGCAATGGCATCACTGGCCATGGCGGTCGTCCTGCTCGTCCTGGCCCCCGGCGAGACGGGCATCACCGCCTCGGCGGCCGTCGCAACTGCCGGACTCACGCTCGCCGGGCGGCTCGCCAACCCGCCCCGCTGACCGCAGTCCCTCACCTGTTGTGGGTGCCGCTGGCGAGCCCGGCACCCACAACACCGTCGACGACTCGTCAGCCGCCGGCAACAGGTCGGCCGCGGTCATCCCACGCGGCCGACAGGAACAGACCCCAGGACTGGTCCGAGAATGCCAGCCTCCGCCTGGACGTGTCCTTGGTGTCGCGCACCAGGACATCGGTCCCGGTCCATGCCACCTCTACGCACTCATCCCCCTGCATGTCAGAGAAGGAGGATTTACGCCACGACCAAGACGGACCCATGCACGCGCCTAACTCTCACGGCCGCCGCACGGCACCGCGCATCGGCCACCTGACAACAAAAGACCGATTTGCCGGATTTGGCATCTTTGAGTGTACCTGCTGGAGACGCCTCTTCCCGCCACTCGCGAGGCACGCGTCACAGGGCTCCATCCCTACCAAACGGCTTACAGAGCCGAGAGGTTACCCCACCCCCGAACTCCAGGCGCCGTACCCTGCAAACCTCCTGACGCAGGTGCGACAACCGCACCCCATCAGGCTCCGCGGGACGCTCGCCGGCTGCGGGAACAACCGGCCGGACGGCCCGCGCTTCGACTTGCCACACGGCCCCATATCAGCGCCGGTGAGTGTGCAGTTGCGCCGCACAGGGCGGCCCGTTCAGGTGGGGATTCGGCAGGCAACCGGGGCGCACCGCTGCCCCTCCCTGACCCTCCAGTTACCTGCAAGAAGTCGCTCACACGCAGGGATGAAGACACCCACCCAGGCAGCACCAGACGCCGCTCATCAGCCGGGCAGTGACCGCCTCATTGCCTCGGCTCCACCACGTCACGCGCCGTGGGCGCCCTTCCCATTCACCACGCGGAGCCTGATTGCGCTTTCTCGTCTCGGGCGGTCTCAGGCGGAACACCGATCGAATCGGCTGAGGCAGCAGCCGAGATGCCGCCGCAACCTCGGGCGGCGGGCGTCGTAGCGCCCGATCTCGAAGCTGCATTTGATCAGCCGGGTGCGGGTGCATGCTGTCAGCACCATTGAAAGGACCCGCCAGTCACCTGCCGCGGCACCAGCCCCTGATCCCAGGTCGCCGCGTTCCCTTCGCCGGGGCACTGGGCGCCCCTTGGTGATATTCACGTCCGCGGAAAGCAGGCAGTCCATCCGGGCGGCCCTGCTTTCCGCGGACGTGACGCGAAAGGCCGTGTGGTACTTCAGGGCAGGCGGCATTAACTGACCCGTATGCCAAAATACCCTCAACAGCTTCATCTCCGTCCGTAAACGGACAGGAGTAACGCGGGAACGCAATGGGCGTGCGGTCAGTGGGCGTTGCGGTACGCCTCGTGAATAGCCGCAGGCACGCGCCCTCGCTCGTTGACCTGGTAGTTGTTCTCCCGAGCCCAGGCCCGGAGTTCCTCGGAACTGGGTCCCTCGGCCTGCACCTTGCGCGCCCGGCCTGCCCCACTCGTCCGGCCGGTCTTGCGGCCCTTGCCGATGAACGGGGCAAGCGCCTCGAACAGCTTGTCATAGTTGTCCGAGATCAGGTCGATCTCATAATTTACGCCGTCCAAGGAGAAGGTGTGCGTTCGCACCTCTTCGGATTCCGCACCCGTAAGGTCATCCGTGTAAATGGTAACAATCTTCTGCGCCATACGGGGATGGTACCCGCTTTTCTCCAGGTGTCCACTTCAGGGTTGCTCGGGAAGCAATCTCCGCCTCGCGAGCTCGAAGTCCTTCTTCTATTGCGGGTCGGGCAGTTCAACAGCAGATGGGGCTCTTCGCCTAATCACCGGATTCCTGCGCCCTCACCTCGCCCCTCTGTTCCCGAAGAGCTCTGGCGGCACCTCGGCGAATGCGCAGGCCGTGCAGGCGCTGTGACCCGTCGTCAGGCGGTGATCCCGTAAGGGCAAGCCGGGAGCGCTCATGCGACGGTTTCTGGTGAGCAGCAGCACCCTGACTTGTCGCTTCCGGCTGGCAGCCTCCTGCAGTTGACGAGCGATTG
Source organism: Streptomyces sp. NPDC048643 (assembly GCF_040650615.1). Lineage (NCBI taxonomy): Bacteria > Bacillati > Actinomycetota > Actinomycetes > Kitasatosporales > Streptomycetaceae > Streptomyces > Streptomyces sp. NPDC048643. The sequence goes on along the minus strand of NZ_JBEZHO010000053.1, from coordinate 3,492 downwards.
CTTCAACCGGAGGAGAACTCGTCATGCCGAACCTGTCCGGGCACGCCGCCACACCACCCTCCTGAAGACACCCCTCAGAGATCTTCATCTGATCGTCCAGTGCCCATCCCCTCTTGCCCTTCTCACCGCCCATGCCGGACCCGCGCGGTCCGGCCGCTGACGAACCGTCCCGGCGAGCGCACACGGTGTCCGACTCACCACGGGTCTGGCGGTGCGCTGCGGCGCTGACCACGCCAACTCGCATACGACGTCCGTGTACTCCGTCAACCTGGGGCGATCTCTTCGGCGCGTGCGGAGTGCTCTGAGCCAACAAGCCGAGGACGCCACACCCTGCAGGGCGGCGCTTGCGCACCGGTCCCTCCCTCAGCCATACCCCGCACATCGACAACGCCTTCTGGGTCGTTGAGTACAGGTGAACTCATCTGTCTCCATGCCGCCGACGCACCTAAGCGGTGCTTCGTCGGTCTGCCGTCTCTGTTCCGATGAAGCCGTCCCCGGCATGAGTCCTCTCCCCGTCGCCGGGCTCGAAGAGCAGGTCGTGCTGTGCGCGCCGTGCAACAGCCGTCGGCCCAGCCGCGGCACCAGCCGGCTGAGCCCCGCCGACTTCCACTGGGCGGCCCTGGAACGCCATGCCGCCCTGCTGCTCACCGCGTTCAAGGACGGGCAGTGGGTGCCCTACGTCCAAGAGCTGGTGTTCGCCGAGAACCTCGCCTGGTTCGTCTGGACCGAGGAAACCCTGCGGGCCGCAGTGCGCGCCGCGGACCCGTGGACCGCTGCGGGCCGCCTGGTCCGTGTCCTGGACAGCAACGCCTTCTTCCTCCTGCGTGACGTCCCTGCAACCGACCCCGCCCTGCACACCCTGCGCCGCCTCATCGACGCCCTGGCCACGGCCGCCGCGTAATCCGGTACCCGTACACAACAGGCCCGGTCCGGGAGGAAACCCGGACCGGGCCTGCGACGAAAAGCGTGGTCGTGAAGGGGCGGTCGCCTACGCGGCGAAAGGCTCCATAAGGCTTCAGCCGAACGATCTTCCTCATGGGCTATAGGTGAGGCCCGGGGACACTGTCCCCTTCGCAACCACGCCCTTCACAACACAGACCAGCCCGCCGTCATTCCCGCCGTCGACGGGGCCCGCCTCCGGCGCGGGCCACGGCGCCCGGCGGGGGGGTCAGGCGGCACGGCAAAGCATCGCTGGAACGGACGGTGCTGCCATGTCCGCCGCCGACGCCTGTACGGGCCAGGCAGCGCGGCCGGCGGCGGTCGCCTGGGGGCGGCTGCCGCGGGCGAAGACCACCAGGCGCAGCACCGCGAAGCGAGCAAGGCCAGCGGACGCGGACGCGGCCAGGTAGACGGTCTGCTCGAGCATTGCGCCCGGGGTGGCGACCAGTTGATGCAAGACGAACATGGCCGCACAGGTGAGGGCGAAGGCAGCGGCCGCGGAGCCGGCGGACTGGGCGTGCTGGCGCCAGGTCGCGTGTTCGCCTGCCCCGAAGGAGAAGCGGGCGTGCAGGTCGGTGGCCAGGAGTGTGGACACGACAGTGACGACAGCGTTGGCCGCGCCCCAGGGGATGTGGGTGGCGAGGGCGGCAACGGTAAAGCTGGAGGCCAGCCCCACGGTGCCGCCGAGGAGCGTGAAGCGGGCAAAGGCCGTGAAGGCGCCGGGCACGGTCTGCTGCCGGCTCTGTGTTGTCGTCATGGCCTGCCCCCTTTGGTCGCTCGTGCGTGGACGCGCCGCCAGACCGGCAAGGCCTCCCTACAGATCATTTCTTACATCAGAAACGCTACGTTGCATTCGCTGTTTTAGCAACGTAATTACGGTGCCAAATCTAAGTTTACGCAGGTAGAACGCATAAAAGCGTTGCAATGATTACCGAAGAAGGCAACGCGCGCCGTCGTCAGCCATTGCAATAGATTGAGCGTGAACGCTATGCCGCAGCGGTCGGCCGCCTTCACTCGGGCGCAGCCTCGCCTGCCGGCGCGGAGTGTGACTCTGTTCCTCGCGCACGCAGCACAAGCCCGCGAACTCCAATGTCCGCTATGAACCTGCGCGTTCGAGGGACGAGGAGTGCAACGCGGCGTGGGCGAAGCTATATGCCGCACGCACCGCTCATCTCGGCGCGATGCGCAGCGGCCCCAGCGATGATCGTGAGTGCGTTCCGGTTGCCCACCCCCGCCACGCCAGCGATCCGTTCACTGCCAGGCTCTCCCGCATGCGCAGGAACGGCGCACTCCGGCAGGTTGCCGGGATGCGCCGCCCTGGGGTGGAACGGTTCGCGGAGCCGGGGTCCGCAGCGCCATGACGCTATCGGGGATCGGCGTTGTACTGGGCCTGCGACCAGCGCCAGCCGAGGATGCTCAGGGCCGCGCACCAGGCCAGGGCGATCCACCAGTTGTTGCCGATCTCCGTGCCCAGCAGGAGGCCTCGCAGGGTTTCGATGGCGGGGGTGAAGGGCTGGTAGTGGGCGATCGGCTGGAACCAGCCCGGCATCGAGTCCAGGGGGACGAAGGCGCTGGAGATCAGCGGCAGCAGGATCAGTGGCATCGCGTTGTTGCTGGCCGCTTCGGCGTTCGGGCTGCCGAGGCCCATGCCGACCGCGATCCAGGTGAATGCCAGGGCGAAGAAGGCGAGGAGGCCGAGGGCGGCGAGCCATTCCAGGACGCTGGCGTCGGTGGAGCGGAAGCCCATCGCCACGCCGACCGCGCCGACCAGGATCACGCTCAGAATGGCCTGCAGGACGCTTCCGACGACGTGGCCGAACAGGACCGAGCCGCGGTGGATGGCCATGGTGCGGAAGCGGGCGATGATGCCCTCGTTCATGTCGGTGGCGACCGAGACGGCGGTTCCGACGACGGTGGAGCCGATCGTCATGAGCAGGATGCCGGGGACGATGTAGGCGATGTAGGCAGAGCGGCCCGCACCTCCGCTCATCGTGTCGCCGAAGATATAGACGAACAGCAGCAACAGCATCACCGGAGTGAGCAGCAGGTTGAGGGTGAGGGAGGGGTAGCGGCGCGCGTGGAGGAGGTTGCGGCGCAGCATGGTGGAGGAGTCGCGCACGGCGAGGGAGAGGGAGCTCATCGGACGGTCTCCTTGGGCTGGGTGGGGAGGGTGGTGTTGCCGGTGAGGGCGAAGAAGACGTCGTCGAGGTCGGGTGTGTGGACGGTGAGTTCGTCGGCTTCGATGCCGGCGATGTCGAGGCGGTCGAGGATGGTGCGCAGGTCGCGCTGGCTTCCGTCGCTGGGGAGTTGGAGGGCGAGGGCTTCGTCGTCGCGGGCGCTGTCGGCCAGGGCGCGGGCGGCGCTCTGGTAGGCGGTGGGGTCGGTGAAGCGCAGGCGGATGTGTCCGCCGGGGATGAGGCGCTTGAGTTCCTCGGCGCTGCCTTCGGCGGCGATCTTTCCGTCGTTCAGGACGGCGATGCGGTCGGCGAGTTCGTCGGCCTCCTCCAGGTACTGCGTGGTGAGGAAGACCGTGGTGCCGCCGGTGACGAGCTC
>NZ_JBEZHO010000052.1:49208-62551 GCF_040650615.1 Streptomyces sp. NPDC048643 | reverse complement strand
CAGGTTTTCGCTTTCGCGTTTCCCTTTCCGGCGAGTCCGACTCTATCAGATCCTTTCGGGCCTGACCCCCAGTCAGCGGGGCTTGTCCTCGCGGCTGTTGGGCCGTTCCGACGAGTGAGACATTAGCGGATTCTTGGCTCCCGAGCTAATCGGGGTTGCGCCCTTTCGAACGCGGAATCCTCATTTCGCAAACACGCATGAAAACGAGCGGACGACGAGTCGTCGATCGTTGAATGGTGGTGCGGAATGGCTGTCCGGGGACCGACCGGGGTCGGCGCTCACGTCGGACAACTCGGAGAACACTACGTACGGGGTGGGGGCGTGTCAACTCCGGTCCGGAGGGCCCGCCGGGGCGTACTGTGGCGCCCATGACTACGCGTGCGTGCACCCAGCTGTGGTGGGCCGCCTGACGGCGGCCGTACGCACGTAGGTACTCAACGGCCGCCGCCCTCGGCGGCCGTTTTTGTGTCTCCCTCCTGGGGAGCCGGCCGGTGGGTGCGGCGGCCTCGATCAGGAGGTGGAGAGATGACGCGGATCTTCAGCGGGGTCAAGCCGACCGGGCATCTGACGCTGGGGAACTACCTGGGAGCCGTGCGGCGGTGGGCCGAGGTGGACCAGCACCGGGCCGACGCACTGTTCTGCATCGTCGACCTGCACGCGTTGACCGTGGACCACGATCCGGCGCGGGTGCTCAGACTCAGCAGGCAGGCGGCGACGTTGTTGCTGGCGTCGGGACTCGATCCCGAGGTGTGCACCGTGTTCGTCCAGAGTCATGTCGACGAACACGCCCGGCTGTCGTATCTGCTGGAGTGCGTCGCGACCGACGGGGAGATGCGGCGGATGATCCAGTACAAGGAGAAGGCCGCGCGGGAGCGGGCACGGGGTGGGAGCGTTCGGCTGTCGTTGCTGACGTATCCCGTGCTGATGGCGGCCGACATCCTGGCGTACGGGGCCGACGAGGTGCCGGTCGGGGACGATCAGACCCAGCACGTCGAGCTGACCCGGGACCTGGCGGTGCGGTTCAACCAGCGGTACGGGCACACGTTCGTGGTGCCCCGGGCGACCCGGCCGGAGGTTGCGGCGCGGGTCATGAACCTTCAGGAGCCGACGTCGAAGATGGGCAAGAGCGACGACGTGGGACCGGGGGTCGTCTATCTGCTGGACGAGCCCGACGCCGTGCGGAGGAAGGTCATGCGGGCCGTGACCGACAGCGGGCAGGAGGTCGCGTACGACCGGGAGGAGCGGCCGGGGGTCTCGAACCTGCTGGAGATCCTCGCCGCCTGTGAAGGCGGGGATCCCGAGGAGCTGAGCGGTACGTACACGTCGTACGGCGCTCTGAAGAAGGACACCGCCGAGGCCGTGGTCGAGCTGCTCAGGCCCGTGCAGGAGAGGCACAAGGAGCTGTGCGCCGATCCCGCCCAGGTGGAACGGGTGCTGCGGGACGGCGCCGCGAGGGCCAGGGAGAGGGCGCGGCCGACGGTGGACGCGGCGTACCGGGCGATCGGGTTGCTGCCGGCAGCGGACTGAGCAGTGGCGGGAGCGCGCCTTCGGCACCCCGTCGTGGGTGCCGAAGGCGGTCGGCTCGGTCAGCTGTTGCCGGAGGCGAGTTCGCGGCTGCGGTCGCGGGCCGCTTCGAGGGCGGCGATGAGGGCGGCGCGTACGCCGTGGTTCTCGAGTTCGCGGATCGCGTTGATCGTGGTGCCCGCGGGGGACGTGACGTTCTCCCGGAGCTTGACCGGGTGCTCCCCGCTGTCGCGGAGCATCACGGCGGCGCCGATCGCGGACTGGACGATCAGTTCGTGGGCCTTGTCGCGGGGCAGGCCGAGCAGGATGCCCGCGTCCGTCATGGCCTCGACGAGGTAGAAGAAGTAGGCCGGTCCGGAGCCGGACAGGGCCGTGCAGGCGTCCTGCTGCGACTCGGGGACGAGCAGCGTCTTGCCGACGGCTCCGAAGATCTCCTCGGCGTAGGCCACGTGCTCGGGCGTGGCGTGGCTGCCGGCGGAGATGACGGACATGGCCTCGTCGACGAGGGCCGGGGTGTTCGTCATGACGCGGACGACAGGCGTCCCGGCGGCCAGGCGCTCCTCGAAGAAGGAGGTCGGGATGCCGGCCGCGCCGCTGATGATCAGACGGTCGGCGGGGATGTGCGGCGCGAGTTCGTCCAGGAGGGTGCCCATGTCCTGCGGCTTGACGGTCAGGATCAGGGTGTCGGCGGTCTTCGCCGCTTCCGCGTTGGTGACCGGGGTGACGCCGTGGCGCTCCTGGAGTTCCTTCGCCCGCTCCGGACGGCGGGTGGTGACCAGGAGGTCGGTCGGGGCCCAGCCGGCTCGGATCATTCCGCTGAGCAGGGCTTCGCCGATCTTGCCGGTGCCGAGGACTGCGACTTTCTGGACCATGGTTCGGGTGCCCTCCGAGGGTTGGGTCGTCCGTGTTCATCCTCCCACCGGGGTCCAGGGCGCGGGCGGGTTGTCCGGTGGGCGGACGGGCGCGGAGGGGCTCGTCCGAGGGCGGGCGGCTAGGACGTACGGCGGCGCAGGGTGGCCGCGCCGAGGAAGAGGACCAGCACCGCGCTGCCGGCGACGATCAGGATGTCGCGTACGAAGGTCGCGGTCATGTCGGTGTGCTTGAGGACCTCGTTCATGCCGTCGACCGCGTACGACATCGGGAGCACGCCGGAGACGGCCTCCAGGACGGGGTGCATGGCGGAGCGCGGGGTGAACAGGCCGCAGAGCAGGAGTTGGGGGAAGATCACGGCCGGCATGAACTGGACGGCCTGGAACTCGGAGGCGGCGAACGCCGAGACGAAGAGGCCGAGGGCGGTTCCGAGGAGGGCGTCGAGCAGGGCGACGAGCAGGAGCAGCCAGGGGGAGCCGGTGACGTCGAGGCCGAGGACCCAGACGGCGAGGCCGGTGGCCAGCGCGGACTGGACGACGGCGACCGTGCCGAAGGCGAGGGCGTAGCCCGCGATCAGGTCGCCCTTGCCGAGGGGAAGGGCGAGGAGGCGTTCGAGGGTGCCGGAGGTGCGTTCGCGCAGGGTCGCGATGGAGGTCACCAGGAACATCGTGATCAGCGGGAAGATCCCGAGCAGGGACGCGCCGATGGAGTCGAAGGTCCGGGGGCTGCCGTCGAACACGTAGCGGAGCAGGAACAGCATCACGCAGGGGACGAGGATCATCAGCGCGATGGTGCGCGGGTCGTGCCGGAGCTGCCGTAGGACGCGGCTCGCGGTGGCGGTGGTGCGGGAGACGTTGAGCGCGCTGGGGCGGGAGACGGGGCGCGGGCCGGAGGCGGGGTCCGGTGTGGAGGCGGGCCGGGTGTCGGGGGTCGTGGCCGCGGTCGGCTGTGCGGGGCTCATCGGACAATCTCCTCGCGGGGGTCGGTGGCGTCGGCGGACCGGGGTTCTGCGCTCGGCTCGGCGGCCGGATCCGTGGTCGGCGAGCGGGTGGCGGCGGCCTCGTCGACGAGGGTGAGGAAGGCGGCCTCGACGGTGTCGGAGCCGGTCCTCTCGCGCAGGGCGTCCGGGGTGTCGTCCGCGAGGATCTCGCCCTCGCGCATGAGCAGGAGGCGGTGGCAGCGCTCGGCCTCGTCCATCACGTGCGAGGAGATGAGGAGGGTCGCGTCGCGCTCCTCGGCGATGCCGTGGAAGAGGCTCCACAGGTCGCGGCGCAGGACCGGGTCGAGTCCGACGGTGGGTTCGTCGAGGACGAGGAGTTCGGGGGCGCCGAGCAGGGCGACGGCGAGGGAGACGCGGTTGCGCTGGCCGCCGGAGAGGGTGCCGGCCAGGGAGTCGGCGTGCGAGGTGAGGTCGACGTCGGTGATCGCGCGGGTGACGTCGGCGTGCCGGCGTTCGGCGGCGGCCCGGCCGGGGTCGAGGATCGCGGCGAAGTAGTCGAGGTTCTGGCGGACGGTCAGGTCGTCGTAGACGGACGGGGCCTGGGTGACGTAGCCGATGCGGGAGCGGAGGGTGGGGTCGCCGGCGGGGCGGCCGAGCACTTCGAGCGTGCCGGTGACCTTTGCCTGGGTGCCGACGGTCGCGCGCATCAGGGTCGATTTGCCACAGCCGGACGGGCCGAGCAGCCCGGTGATCCGGCCGCGCGGGACGGTGAAGTCGAGGCCGCGCAGGACGGTGCGGGGGCCGCGCAGGACGGTGAGGCCTTCGGCGCGGACGGCGGGCTGGGGTGAGGACACGGGCGTTCCTGGGAGTCGGAGTCGGTGTTCAGGAGTGGGCGGGGGTTGGGGCGGGACGGAGGGGGCTGCGGGGGCCGGGTGCCGGGAGTTTGCCGAGGGGATCGGCTCCCGGGGCATGTGTGGTGTGCGTAGCGCCTGTGATGTGTGCGGTGTCGATCGGCCGCCCCAAATAATCATCACCCGATGAATATTGCTCCTGCGCGGCGGACCGGTCAAGAGCCGGGAGCGCAGGGGGGCTTCGGCCTGTCGGCGCGATGTGCGGGGGTGCCTCGGGGGGCGAGGGCCGTTCGGTGCCGTACGGCTGCCGTCGCCTGCGGGTCTCGGCCGCGCGGGGAAGCGGACGCAATCAGAAGCGGGCGCAAGGGGACGGCCGTCCCTGCACTCGCGCGGAACGGTTCGGCGGGGGCGCTGTTCAGCGCGGCCGGGTTGGCCCGGGTGGGCGAGTGCTCCGACGTGCTCACGGAGGCGGACGGTGCGGCGGCCCCGGGGGCCGCCGCACTGGGTCACGAGTGGGTCGCGACCAGGAGCTCCACGACGTAGGTCTCCTCGGCGACTCCGTTCGGGAACGTCCGGAGGAGGTGCTCGCGCTCCTCCGCGAAGAACGCCGCGGTGGCCTCCTCGCCCAGGACGAGAAACGCCGAGTGGCTGCCGATGTTGGCGAGGTGCGTGTCGAGCGGGACGCGGCGGCTCCAGCGGACCCGCCTCCGGTCGAAGGACAGGCGGCCACCGGGGTCGGCGCTGAGGGAATGGGCGGCACGGGCGCCGCTGCCGTTCTTCTCGACCACCGGGTCGATGCCGAAGAAGCGCTCGGTACGCCGGGCGGCCGCCTCGATCCACGGCACGTCGAGCGCCTCGGTGTTCCACCACAGGGCCAGCGCCCCGCCGGGCCGCAGCACCCGCAGCGCCTCCGGCACGGATCGGTCCGGGTCGGTCCAGTGCCAGGACTGGGCGTACGTCAGGAAGTCCACGGAGGCGTCCGCGAGCGGGAGGGCGTCGCCGCTGCCCCGGACGATCGGGAGGTCGGGGTGGACTCGGCGGAACTCGGCGGCCATACCGGGGCCCGGTTCCACGGCGAGGACGTCCGCGCCGCGGTCGTACAGGAGGACGGTCGAGATACCGGTCCCCGCACCGACGTCGGCGATCTTGGCACCGGCCAGGGTGCGGCCCGCGAGCTCCTCGACGGCGTCGAAGAGGGCGGGCGGATACGAGGGACGGTTCGCCGCGTACTGGGCCGCCGCCGCGTTGAAGGAGTGCGCGCGGGTGGCGTGCGGGGCGGGCTCGGGTCGGGGTGCGGAGGGAGAGGAGGAAGCCGTCATGGGGTCATGATCGCTGGCGGGGCGGAGGGTTGAGTAGGGGGTTTCGCAGGAGGGAGAGCGGGACCGGGTCAGGCCTTGCGGCTCTTCTTCGCCTTCGACGGGTTGCCGGTGCGGCGGGTGGTACGGCGGGCGTACTGGTCCTTCGCCGCCTCGTACTCCTCGCGGTTCAGCCGCTCGCCGGGGGCCTCGGTGAGGGCGCGGAAGCAGTACGCGAGCAACGAGCCGACGAAGCCGATGGCGAGGAGCCCCCGGAGGGATGCCTGGCGGTCGGGGTCGGGGCGCTTGGCGAACGAGTCCCAGGTGTGACGGAACGCGAGGGCGCTGCACACCGCGAACATCACGACGACCATCACCGTCACGGGCGTGCCGACGTCGGCGATGGCCAGACCCTGGTAGGCGAAGCGGAGCACGAAGCAGGCGGCCACGGCCGCGGCGAGGGAGCCGACGGCCACACCGGCGCGTCGGCCGGCGTAGCCGCCGTCGTGCTCCACCCAGGTCGTCCCGAAGAAACGCAGGGGCTCGGGCAGGGGCCCCGCGGGGGTGCCGGTCGCGGTTCCGGGGGTCGTCGTCTTGTCGCTCACCCGACGATTATCGCCCCGGCCCTGGGACCGGTGGGCGCCGCGGGGGCCCCGGTGCCGTGGTCCGGGTCAGGAGCACTTCGGGGCGACATAGCCGTCGCTGCCCGTGTGGACGTAGGCGTCCGAGACGAACTGGGCGTTGGCGATGTTGTCCCAGACGGTCGACGTGCCGTAGTAGCCGCTGACGGACTCCCCCTGGCATTGGCAGCGGATCGGGACGCTCTGACCCGCCGGGATCGTGCGGACGACCGGGTAGTGCGTGCCGGGCCCGCTGCGGACATTGACGCTGGCACCGGGCGCGAGCGGATACGTCCTGGTGACCGCTGCCGCCTGGGACATGGTTCCCGCCACGGCCAGGAGCGTGGCGGCGAGCCCGCCCAGCAGCATCCCCTGTCTGCCGGACACGATCTTCACAGTCGGTTCCCTTCGTATGCCGTCAGGAGCACTTCGGGGCGACATAGCCGTCGCTACCCGTCTGTACGTACGCGTCCGACACGAACTGGCCGTTGGAGATGTTGTCCCAGATCTTGCTCACGCCGTAGGGACCGGTGACGGACTCCCCCGGGCACTGGCAGTAGATCGGGATACGCGAACCCGCCGACAGGGTGCGGACGATGCTGAAGTGGGTGCCCGGGCCGCTTCTCACGTTGACGGTGTGACCTGGTGCGAGGGGGTACGTGCGAAGCGCCTGGGCGGTCAGCGGCTCCGCTTCCGCCGCTTCGGTCGAGTCTGTGAGAGCAAGGTCTTCCGTGGCCATATCGATCTCCCCCGTTGATTGGTTCACGCCAAAATCAGGCTGCGCGCCGAGGCTAGCAAGCCGCCGATGTTTCGTACGCGGGATCGACTAGGCTCTGCGCGTCGCGCATGCGGTCGGACCCACGGGGGTGAGTGATGCCGCCACAGCGCAGCACCGGTACGGACCCGGAAGCGGAACAACCGCGCTATGCCGGGCAGTACCTGCTGGAGGCGGAACTCGGTTCCGGTGGCATGGGCATCGTGCATCTGGCGCGCTCCGCCTCCGGGTTGAGGCTCGCCGTCAAGGTCGTCCACGCCGCGCTCGCCCAGGACCCCGAGTTCCGGGGGCGGTTCCGCCAGGAGGTCACGGCCGCCCGCCGGGTCAGCGGTGCCTTCACCGCGCCCGTGGTCGACGCCGATCCCGAGGCCGAGAACCCGTGGATGGCAACCCTGTTCATCCCGGGGCCGACCCTTTCCGAGCACGTGAAGCGGAACGGCGCGCTGTCGTCGGCACGGCTGCGCCATCTGATGGCCGGACTCGCCGAGGCGCTGCGGGACATCCATCGTGCCGGAGTCGTCCACCGCGACCTCAAGCCGAGCAACGTCCTGCTGGCCGACGACGGTCCGAAAGTCATCGATTTCGGTATCTCCCGCCCGGCGGACAGTGAACTTCGCACCGAGACCGGCAAGTTGATCGGCACGCCGCCGTTCATGGCGCCGGAGCAGTTCCGCAGGCCACGGCATGTGGGGCCGGCCGCCGACGTGTTCGCCCTCGGTTCGCTGATCGTGCACGCCGCCACCGGGAGCGGGCCCTTCGATTCGGACAGTCCCTATCTGGTCGCGTATCAGGTCGTGCACGACGATCCGGACTTGACAGGCGTCCCGGACGATCTGGTCGGTCTGGTCGCGCGCTGCCTCGCCAAGGAGCCGGAGGACCGGCCCACCCCGGACGAGCTGATGACGGCGCTGCGCTCGGTCTCGGCGTCGTACGACACCCGGGCGTTCATACCCGAACAGCGCACCGGGAACGGGGAGTCGGAGAAGCCGGCGTTCGCGGTCCGTGCGGCGGTGCCCGAGCGTCCGGAGGGTTCCGAGGACCCGACCCACACGGCCGGGCGGAAAGTGTCCAGGAGACGGTGGCGTCTGCCTGTGGCCGTCGCGGTCGCCGTCGCGGCACTGACCGTCGGCGGGCTCGGCGTCCTCGGCCTTCATGGACACCCGCACGACCCTGCCGGGAAGGAGGAGACGGCGGCGACATCGCGGAGCACGTTCCGGCCGTGGCAACTCGACCTCGGCGCCGCCGGCACGAAAGCCAAGGGGCAGCCGCAGTGCACGGACGCGCCGAAGGTGCTGTTCTGCGTCCGGCCCGGTGTCTTGGCCGCCGGGATCGATCCGGACGACGGCAAGGTCCTGTGGTCCCGGAGCGATCCGGGGGAGACGAGCGCCTACGCCACCTCGGCTCCGGTCCTCTCCGGTGGACTCCTGCTGGTCGGCAGCAGCAACGGGCAGCGCCTGACCGCGCTGGATCCCGCGACCGGCTCCACGCGCTGGAGCCGCGATGTCTCGCGCTACTCCGGCGGTGTGGCCCACGTCGGTGGCGTCGTCCTGCTCAGCGGCTCCGACTCCCGGGTCACCGCCCTGGACGCCGCCACCGGCGAGGAGAAGTGGCGCCACGCGATCCCCGGGTTGGCCGTGCCGCAGTTCCACACGTACGGGGACGGGACCGCCTATGCGGTGGCACCACCCTCCGGGGCGGGGACCCGGGTGACCGCGGTGGACCCGGAGACCGGCGACGTGAAGTGGCAACGCCGCGTGGAGGGGACGCTGGACCTGGTGGCCGCCCGGGACGGGGCCGTCTGGTTCACCTCGGCCACTGTCGACCAGTACACGAACGCCGTCCTGCGCTACGACGTGGCGACACGGACGCTCCGCCGCACCGTGCTGCGCATCCCACAGGCGCAGGCCCAGACGGTGCTCCGGGGAGACGTGGCCTACCTGTTGGGGAACGACGGTTCGCTGGTCGCCGTGGACACCCGGAGCTCGAAGCAGCTGTGGCGGGTGGAGACATCCGTCAGCAAGGCGTCGGCGCCGGTCGTGTCGGGCCACCGCCTCTATCTCAGCGCGGTGGACGGGCGCCTCATCGCGGTCGACACCGACCGGGGCGCCCTGCTCGGACAGACCCGGGCCCGCCTGGGCGACCAGCGGGGCTCACGTGTCGGTCTGCTCCCCGCCCCCCTCCCCGCCCGCGACAAGATCTACGCCACCTCGCCCGACGGTTCCCTCTTCGCGGTCGACGCTCGGGATCCCTCGGGGTGGTGACAGGCCGAAGGGGGCCGCCCCGGCAGGAGCGGCCCCCTTCGCAGTGCTCGGGCCGGTGTTCAGGCCGATGCTCAGCCCAGCTTCGAGACGTCCCGGACCGCGCCCTTGTCCGCGCTCGTCGCCATCGCGGCGTAGGCGCGGAGCGCGGCGGAGACCTTGCGCTCGCGGTTCGCGGGGGCGTAGGCGCCGTTCAGGGCCTCGTGGCGGGCGGCCAACTCCTCGTCGGAGACGAGCAGTTCGATCGAACGGTTCGGGATGTCGATGCGGATGCGGTCACCGTCCCGGACGACGGCGATCGTGCCGCCGGACGCTGCCTCCGGGGAGGCGTGGCCGATGGACAGTCCCGAAGTGCCGCCGGAGAAACGGCCGTCGGTGATCAGGGCGCAGGTCTTGCCGAGGCCGCGGCCCTTGAGGAACGAGGTCGGGTAGAGCATCTCCTGCATACCCGGGCCGCCCTTGGGACCCTCGTAGCGGATGACCACGACGTCGCCGTGCGTGATCTCCTTCTTGAGGATCTTGTCGACGGCCTCCTCCTGCGACTCGCAGACGACGGCCGGGCCCTCGAACGTCCAGATGGACTCGTCGACGCCGGCGGTCTTCACGACGCAGCCGTCGACCGCCAGGTTGCCCTTGAGGACCGCGAGGCCGCCGTCCTGGGAGTAGGCGTGCTCGGCGGAGCGGATGCAGCCGTTCTCGGCGTCCTGGTCGAGCGCCTCCCAGCGCTCGGACTGGGAGAAGGCCTCGGAGGAGCGGACACAGCCGGGGGCCGCGTGCCACAGCTCGATCGCCTCGGGGGACGGGGAGCCGGCGCGCACGTCCCAGGTCTTCAGCCAGTCGGAGAGCGAGGGGCTGTGCACCGAGTGGACGTCCTCGTTCAGCAGGCCGGCGCGGTGCAGCTCGCCGAGGAGGGCGGGGATGCCACCGGCGCGGTGCACGTCCTCCATGTAGTACGTGCGGTCCTTCGCGACGTTCGGGGCGACCTTGGCGAGGCACGGCACACGGCGCGAGACCTCGTTGATCTCGTCCAGACCGAACGGGACACCGGCCTCCTGGGCGGCGGCCAGCAGGTGCAGGATCGTGTTGGTCGAGCCGCCCATCGCGATGTCGAGCGCCATGGCGTTCTCGAAGGCGGCGTGGGTGGCGACGTTACGCGGCAGGACCGACTCGTCGTCCTGGTCGTAGTAGCGGCGCGTGATGTCGACGACCGTGCGGGCCGCGTCCTCGTACAGGCCCTTGCGGGCGGTGTGGGTGGCGAGGACCGAGCCGTTGCCCGGCAGGCTCAGGCCGATGGCCTCGGTCAGACAGTTCATCGAGTTGGCGGTGAACATGCCCGAACAGGAGCCGCAGGTCGGACAGGCGTTCTCCTCGATACGGAGGATGTCCTCGTCCGAGATCTTGTCGTTCACGGCGTCCGAGATCGCGTCGACCAGGTCAAGCGTGCGGACCGTGCCGTCGACCAGGGTGGCGCGGCCCGACTCCATGGGGCCGCCGGAGACAAAGACCGTCGGGATGTTCAGGCGCAGGGCCGCCATCAGCATGCCGGGGGTGATCTTGTCGCAGTTCGAGATGCAGATCAGGGCGTCGGCGCAGTGCGCCTCGACCATGTACTCCACCGAGTCCGCGATCAGGTCGCGGGAGGGCAGCGAGTAGAGCATGCCGCCGTGGCCCATCGCGATGCCGTCGTCGACCGCGATGGTGTTGAACTCGCGGGCGATGCCGCCGGCCGCCGTGATGGCCTCGCTCACGATCCGCCCGACGGGCTGGAGGTGGGTGTGGCCCGGCACGAACTCCGTGAAGGAGTTGGCGACCGCGATGATCGGCTTCCGTCCGATGTCCGCGCCCGGTACACCGGAGGCGCGCATCAGGGCACGTGCGCCCGCCATGTTGCGGCCGTGGGTGACTGTGCGGGACCTCAGATCGGGCATCGTCGCTCGCTCCTTCGGGGAGGCATGAGGAGAGTTATGACTGGTGTCGAGCGTACGCCGGTGCTCCAGGATCCGGACAGGGTGTCCGCATCCCGGGACATCCATCTCGCCCAGCGGCCATCGCTACGGGGTGTACGCCCAGGTCAGCGAGGGTGCGACGGCTCGGATCCGTACCGTACGCCGGTCTGCTCGCTCATGGGTTCGTCAGGTGTCCCTGAACCACGGGAGCCACTCCCGCCACGATGCGTTCGACGTCCGCGGAGGCCAGCGGCTCGACCTTGATCACGTAGCGGAGCATCGCGACCCCGACCAGCTGGGCCGCCGCCAGCTCGGCGCGCAGTTCCGCGTCGGGGGCGTCGAGCCGGGCCGCGATCCGGCGCAGCAGCTGTGCGGCGACGAGCCGGCGGAAGACGGCGGCCGCGGTGTCGTTGTTCACCGCCGAGCGGACGATCGCGAGCAGCGGCGTGCGGCTCGTGGGGTTCTCCCAGACGCCGAAGAAGAAGCGGGTCAGGCGTTCTCCTACGGCGTCGAGCGGGCCTTCGACGATCATGTCGGGGGCGCCGAGCGCGGGGGCCATGGCTCCCGCGACGGCCGCCTCGAAGACCTGTTCCTTGGTGCCGAAGTAGTGGTGGACGAGCGCGGAGTCCACACCGGCGGCCTTGGCGATGCCGCGGACCGACGTCTTCTCGTACCCGCGCTCCGAGAACTCCTCGCGGGCCGCGTCGAGGATGCGGTCGCGGGTGGCGGGGCCCGCCTCCGTCTGCGTACGGGTGGGGCGTCCCCGGCCGCGGCGGGGGGCTGCGTCCATCACCTGCGGGGGGCCTTCACCTGCGGGGCACCTTCACGGCGGACGCGAGGTGGAGCCGGGTGAAGGCCAGTGCCTCCGCCAGGTCGGCCTCGCGCTCCGCGCTGGACATGGCGCGGCGGGTGTTGACCTCGATGACGACGTGGCCGTCGAAGCCGGACTGGGCGAGGTGGTCGAGCAGCTCGGCGCAGGGCTGGGTGCCGCGGCCGGGAACCAGGTGCTCGTCCTTGCCGGAGCCGTTGCCGTCCGCGAGGTGCACGTGGCCGAGGCGGTCGCCCATGCGGCCGATCATGTCGAGGGCGTCGGTGCGGGCGGTGGCGGTGTGGCTGAGGTCGATCGTGAAGTGCCGGTAGTCGTCCTTCGTCACGTCCCAGTCGGGGGCGTACGCGAGCATCTCGCGGTCGCGGTACCGCCACGGGTACATGTTCTCGACGGCGAACCTCACGTCCGTCTCGTCGGCCATCTGCCAGATTCCGGTGACGAAGTCACGGGAATACTGGCGCTGCCAGCGGAACGGGGGGTGCACCACGACGGTGCTCGCGCCGAGCTTCTCGGCGGCCGCCTTCGCGCGCTGGAGCTTGGTCCACGGGTCGGTGGACCAGACGCGCTGCGTGATCAGCAGACACGGGGCGTGGACGGCGAGGATCGGCATCCGGTGGTAGTCGCTGAGGCGGCGGAGGGCATCGATGTCCTGGCTGACCGGGTCGGTCCACACCATGACCTCGACACCGTCGTAGCCGAGGCGCGCGGCGATCTCGAAGGCCGTCGCCGTCGACTCCGGGTACACGGACGCCGTGGACAGCGCGACCTTCGCATCCGGGATCCGCACGACTGGTTCTGCCACGAGGGACAGCGTACGGGGTGCCTCCGGCGGGTGGGTGAGGGTCGGTGGGGGCGCCCGGGCGCCCTCCGGGGCGGGGTGATCGGTCCCCGGGCGGGGGTGGTTGGGCTCCTGCCTGGGGGTTCTCGTCTCCCCCGGGTCCGGCTGCGACGTCCCGCCGGCTCGGGGGTCTGTGAGGCTCGTCTCCGGGGAATTGTGGCCGAGGCCACGCGGAGGGAGGCGGGTGCGCGTCTCCGCGTGCGGGTCGCCCGTGGCTGGTCGCGCAGTTCCCCGCGCCCCTTTACCGGCGACTCCTCCCAGCCTCGATCCCGGCCCTGCCCGTGCACCCGGGCCACCCGCCGTGGCGAGTGTCGGTCGTCCCCGGGTGCGGGACCGCTGTGACCGATCGCGCTGTTTCCCGCGCCCCTGACCGGCGTCCCCGCCCGGGTCCCTTCCCAGCTGGCCCCGCGCGGCCGTACCCGGGTGCGGGACCGCTGTGACCGATCGCGCTGTTTCCCGCGCCCCTGACCGGCGTCCCCGCCCGGGTCCCTTCCCAGCTCGCCCCGCGCGGCCGTACCCGGGTGCGGGACCGCTGTGACCGATCGCGCTGTTTCCCGCGCCCCTGACCGGCGTCCCCGCCCGGGTCCCTTCCCAGCT
>NZ_JBEZHO010000052.1:0-48995 GCF_040650615.1 Streptomyces sp. NPDC048643 | reverse complement strand
CCCGGCGTCCCCGCCCGGGTCCCTTCCCAGCTGGCCCCGCGCGGCCGTACCCGGGTGCGGGACCGCTGTGACCGATCGCGCTGTTTCCCGCGCCCCCATCACGTGTCCGTGCTCAAGTCCGTTCCCAGGCCGCCCCGCGCGGCCGTGTCCGGGTGCGGGACTCGTCCCGCTCCGTCCAGCCCTGCTCGCTAGTTTGATTCCATCTGGTCCAGGCGGCGGAGGATGACTCCCTCTCGTAGGGCCCAGGGGCAGATTTCGACCGTTTCCACGCCGAAGAGGTCCATGGCGCCCTCGGCGACGAGGGCGCCGGCGAGGAGTTGACCGGAGCGGCCCGGGGAGACGCCGGGGAGTTCGGCCCGTTCGTCGGCGGTCATGGCGGTGAGGCGGGGGACCCAGTCCTCCAGGGAGCGGCGCTTCAGTTCGCGCTGGACGTACAGGCCGTCGGTGGAACGTGCCGCGCCGGCGAGGCGGGCGAGCTGCTTGAACGTCTTGGACGTGGCGACCACGTGGTCGGGGGCGCCGAAGCGGCTGAACTCGCCGACGGTCCGGGCGATCTGGGCGCGCACGTGACGGCGCAGGGCCCGGACGTCCGCCGGGTCCGCCGGGTCGGTGGGCAGCCAGCCCGCGGTCAGCCGGCCCGCGCCGAGCGGCAGCGACACCGCCGCGTCGGGCTCCTCGTCGATGCCGTACGCGATCTCCAGGGAGCCCCCGCCGATGTCGAGGACGAGGAGCTTGCCCGCGGACCAGCCGAACCAGCGGCGGGCGGCGAGGAAGGTGAGCCGGGCCTCCTCGGCGCCGGTGAGGACCTGCAGCTCGACACCGGTCTCGGTCTGCACGCGCGCGAGGACCTCGTCGGCGTTGCTCGCCTCGCGGACAGCCGACGTGGCGAACGGGAGGAGCGCCTCGACGCCCTTGTCCTCGGCTGCCTCCAGGGCGTCCCGGACCGTTTCGATCAGTTTGTCGACGCCCTCGGGGCCGATCGCCCCGCTCTCGTCGAGCAGTTGGGCGAGCCGCAGATCGGCCTTGTGCGAATGCGCGGGCAGCGGCCGGGCGCCGGGGTGCGCGTCCACCACCAGCAGATGCACCGTGTTCGAACCCACGTCGAGGACACCGAGTCTCATGTACGGAACGCTACTGCCAGCACGGCGCTTCTCGTGGGCCGGGGCGAAAGCCCTTGTCAAAGGGTGATCTGCGGGTGACGGACAGGGCGTCCCCGGAGCGGGCGGAAGCGACTTACCCTGGACCCGTGCCAAAGACGAAAAAGGCGAAGTCCGACAAATCAGCCACGGGTTCTTCGCAGGCGAAGGCCACGAAGTCGAAGAAGGCAGCGATGAAGAGCGACGAGAAGGGCCTCGACTTCGCTCGCGCGTGGGTGGAGTTTCCCGATCCGGCCGACGACGAGCAGATCTTCCGGTGCGATCTGACATGGCTGACCTCTCGCTGGAACTGCATCTTCGGGAGTGGCTGCCAGGGCATCCAGGCCGGCCGCGCGGACGACGGCTGCTGCACGCTGGGGGCCCATTTCTCCGACGAGGAGGACGAGCAGCGGGTGGCGGGGCACGTGGCCCGGCTCACGCCGGATCTCTGGCAGCACCATGACGTGGGCACGAAGACCGGCTGGGTCTCGGAGGACGACGACGGCGAGCGCCAGACGCGCCCGTACAAGGGGTCCTGCATCTTCCAGAACCGTCCCGGCTTCGCCGGCGGCGCGGGCTGCTCGCTGCACATCCTGGCGGTGAAGGAGGGGCGCGAGCCTCTGGAGACCAAGCCGGACGTCTGCTGGCAGCTGCCGGTGCGTCGCACGTACGAGTGGATCGACCGGCCCGACGACACCCGGATCCTCCAGGTCTCCATCGGCGAGTACGACCGCCGGGGCTGGGGGCCGGGCGGCCACGACCTGCACTGGTGGTGCACGTCGGCGACCTCGGCGCACGGCGCCGGCGACCCGGTGTACGTCTCGTACCGGCCGGAGCTGGTCGAGCTGATGGGCAAGGAGGGGTACGGCCGGCTGGTGGAGCTCTGCGAGGAGCGCCTCGCCTCGCAACTGCCGCTGCTGGCACCGCATCCCGCGGACCCGGTGGCCTGACCCGTCCGAGGACGTGACCACGGCCCGTATGCCTCGCACGGGCCTGCGCTACGACGAGGGGCTCGCCGTGCCGCTGTCGCTCGGCGGCGGTGTCGAGCCGCCCGGGTCCGAGGGGGACGGGTCGGTGGGCGTCGGGGTGGGCGACGGGTCGGCCGGGCTGTCGGACGGCTCCGGGCTGGCCGGCGGCGTCGAGCCCGGCCCCGACGAGCCGGTGCCGCTCGGGGTGGGGCCGGGCCCGTGGCCGTGCCCATGGCCGTGGCCGTGGCCGCCGGGGTGGGACGGGCGCGCGTTCCCGTACCCGTCGATCGTGACGACCGCGCCCGCCGGAGCGATCGACACCCGTGCTCTCCAGTGGCCCAGCGGCTCGTGGAGATGATCGACGTACACCTTGATCGTCAGCGATTCGCCCGGATCGAGCGTTCCCGACGCCTTGCTCAGGTAGAGCCAGGCCGCGCCGGTGCGGGCCGACCAGTGGACCGGTGAGCTGCCGGACGCGGTCAGGGTGACCAGGGTGGTGTCGCCGTCGTTGCGGGCCACCACGGAGAGGTGCCCCTGCCTGCTTCCCGGGGCGCTGACGACCTCCACGGACACGTCCGGTGAGCGGCTTCCCTTGGTGAAGCGGGAGTCCGGACGGGAGCTGGCGTTGCCGGCGTTCTCGTAGCCGCCCGCCCGGCCCGCGTCCAGGCCGTCGGGGTCCTGGGCCTCGCTCGCGGTGGCCGGACGGCCGTCGACGCCCTCCCCCGTCAGCGGCGCGCCCCGGTACGCCGCCCACAGGGCGACGACGGGCGCCGCGACGACGGTGGCGACGATCGCGGTCGTCACGGCACGCGCGCGCAGCCGGTCCCGCCGGGCCGCGTGGTCCTTCGGGTCCATCGGGAATCCGCGCCGGTCGAAGCGCGGAGCGCTGCCCCGCGCGCGGGGCGCGTGTGCCATCGCCACGCGCAGGTCCGCCTGCGGGGCTTCGAGGACGGGGAGCGCGGCGGGCGTGACGCTGGTGCCGGGCCAGGTACCGGGGACCGCGCGCTCGGCGGTACGGCGGCAGCGCGGGCAGTCGTCGACGTGCCGGACCAGCTCTCCGCGCAGGGTGGCGCTCAGGACGAGCCGGCTGTCGCCGGTCAGCCGGGCGACGCTCGGGCAGGTGCCCGTCTCCACGACGGCCAGGGCCGCACGCGTGCGTTCCACCTCGCAGGCGGCCGAGGCGAGCAGCTCGCGCGTGCCGGCCAGGTCCATGCCGAGGACGGCGGCGACCTCGTGGGCGGCGAGCTGGTGGCGGACGGCGAGTTCGAGCGCCTCGCGCTGTTCCGGGGTGGTGCCGGCGGCCTCCGGCCAGGCCAGCAGGGCGAGTTCGTGACTCCGTCGCGCCTGGGCCTCCTCGGAGAGGGGGACGGCGCTCAGCGCCTCGGCCGCGCGCCGGTCGGCGGTGGCCTTGTGGGCTCCTTTGTGGGACGCCCTCACCTCGGCGACTCCTTCGGCGCCTCCGGCCGCGGCGAGACCCGGGGAGTCGATCTTCTGTCGCTTCGACGCCTTCCGCGGAGTGTGTCGCCCGGAGGCGTGCGCCGCCTGACGCCTGCGCCGCGCCTCGGTGAGCTTGCGCAGACAGGACCAGCGGGCCAGCGCGTAGAGCCAGGCCCTGCGGTCGGCGCCGGACTCCGGGCCGCGCGGGCTGCGGCGCTCGGCGAGGGCGAGGGTGTCCCCGAGGGCTGCGGTGGCCGCGTCGTGGTCGCACAGCACGGACAGGCAGTAGGTGAACAGGCCGTCCAGGTACGGCTCGTACCGCGCGGGGGGACGCTCGGCCAGGGTGTGGGGGGTCGCGCCACGGGGCACGGCCGCCCGCTTGCGCGCGGCTCCGTGCGCCCGGTGTGCGCCGGTGGTGTGCGTGGAGGTCTCCGGACTGCTGCTCATCACCCGTGCGACCGTAGGTGCCCGACGGTGGCCGCTTCCTCCACCTTGAGCACATTTAATCCGTACGGGTGAAACGATCCCTCAATAGGGGACAGTGACCCCCGATCCCTGGCCTGGGCCGTCACGGGCGGCGATGGCAGTCGGTGGCAGATGACCCGGCGCGAGGCCGCCGGAGGTTCCGTCACGCGGGGGTGGAACCGGGGCACGGGGGGCTCAGGGTGGCGGCTTCCGAGGGGAGCCGGGCGGCCGGGGCGGGCCCGTTCCACCGCCGGCGGCCCGCGCGGGCCGGGTTGTCAGTGGGTGCGGCTACGGTTCGGTCATGGCTGCCCGTACGAAAACCGCGAAGGACCGGCCGTCCTACCGCTGCACCGAGTGCGGCTGGCAGACGGCCAAGTGGCTCGGCCGCTGCCCCGAATGCCAGGCGTGGGGGACGGTCGAGGAGTACGGCACGCCCGCTGTCCGGACGACGGCACCGGGCCGGGTGACCACCTCCGCGGTCCCCATCGGACAGGTCGACGGCCGTCAGGCCACCGCCCGCAGCACCGGCGTGCCCGAGCTGGACCGCGTCCTCGGCGGCGGACTCGTGCCCGGCGCGGTCGTCCTCGTCGCGGGCGAGCCCGGCGTCGGCAAGTCCACGCTCCTGCTGGACGTGGCGGCCAAGTCGGCGAGCGACGAGCACCGCACCCTCTACGTGACGGGCGAGGAGTCGGCCAGCCAGGTGCGGCTGCGCGCCGACCGCATCAAGGCGATCGACGACCACCTGTATCTCGCCGCCGAGACCGATCTGGCCGCCGTCCTCGGCCACTTGGACGCGGTGAAGCCGTCCCTGCTGATCCTGGACTCCGTGCAGACCATCGCCTCCCCGGAGATCGACGGCGCGCCCGGCGGCATGGCGCAGGTCCGCGAGGTCGCGGGCGCGCTGATCCGCGCCTCCAAGGAGCGGGGCATGTCCACCCTGCTCGTGGGCCACGTCACCAAGGACGGCGCGATCGCGGGTCCGCGCCTCCTCGAACACCTGGTGGACGTCGTCCTGTCCTTCGAGGGCGACCGGCACGCGCGCCTGCGCCTCGTGCGCGGCGTCAAGAACCGCTACGGGACGACGGACGAGGTCGGCTGCTTCGAGCTGCACGACGAGGGCATCACCGGGCTGACCGACCCCTCGGGGCTCTTCCTCACGCGCCGCGCCGAGGCCGTGCCCGGCACCTGCCTGACCGTCACCCTCGAAGGCCGCCGCCCCCTGGTCGTCGAGGTGCAGGCCCTCACCGTGGACTCGCAGATCCCCTCCCCGCGGCGCACGACGTCCGGCCTGGAGACCTCCCGCGTCTCGATGATGCTCGCCGTCCTGGAGCAGCGCGGCCGGATCAGCGCGCTCGGGAAGCGGGACATCTACTCCGCGACGGTCGGCGGCGTGAAGCTCTCCGAGCCCGCCGCGGACCTCGCCATCGCGCTGGGCCTGGCGTCCGCCGCGAGTGACACCCCGCTGCCCAAGAACCTCGTGGCGATCGGTGAGGTGGGACTCGCGGGCGAGGTGAGACGCGTCACGGGCGTGCAGCGCAGGCTGGCCGAGGCGCACCGGCTGGGCTTCACGCACGCCCTCGTCCCGGCCGACCCGGGCAAGGTCCCGGCCGGTATGAAGGTCCAGGAAGTGGCGGACATCGGAGAGGCGCTGAGCGTCCTTCCGCGCTCGCGTCGCAGAGAGGCCCCACGGGAAGAGGAGCGGCGCCGGTAGACTTTGCCCTGGTCTCGCCCGTCCGTACGAACCGAGCGCGACCGGAAACCCGCGACCGGAGGAGTGCAGTGGCAGCCAACGACCGGGCAGCAGCTCCCGGAAAGTCCGGTGGGAGCTCCGGTGCCGATGGCCAGATGCGCGCCGCGCTCAGCGCCGTGGCACCCGGTACGGCACTGCGTGACGGACTCGAACGGATTCTCCGCGGCAACACGGGCGGACTCATCGTGCTCGGCTCCGACAAGACCGTCGAAGCGATGTGTACGGGCGGATTCATCCTGGATGTCGAGTTCACCGCGACCCGTCTGCGCGAGCTGTGCAAGCTCGACGGCGGCATCGTGCTCGACAAGGACATCACCAAGATCCTGCGGGCGGGTGTGCAACTGGTGCCCGACCCGATGATCCCGACGGAGGAGACGGGCACGCGGCACCGCACCGCGGACCGGGTGAGCAAGCAGGTCGGCTACCCCATCGTCTCGGTCTCCCAGTCGATGCGTCTGATCGCCCTGTACGTCGACGGTCAGCGCCGTGTCCTGGAGGACTCGGCGGCGATCCTGTCCCGGGCCAACCAGGCCCTCGCGACGCTGGAGCGCTACAAGCTCCGGCTGGACGAGGTCGCCGGCACGCTGTCCGCGCTGGAGATCGAGGACCTGGTCACCGTCCGGGACGTCTCGGCGGTCGCGCAGCGGCTGGAGATGGTGCGCCGCATCGCGACCGAGATCGCCGAGTACGTCGTGGAGCTGGGCACCGACGGACGTCTTCTGACGCTCCAGCTCGACGAGTTGATCGCCGGCGTCGAGCCCGACCGCGAGCTGGTCGTCCGGGACTACGTGCCGGAACCGACCGCGAAGCGCTCCCGCACCGTCGACGAGGCGCTCTTCGAGCTGGACGCGCTCAGCCACGCGGAGCTTCTCGAACTGTCCACGGTGGCGCGGGCGTTGGGCTACACCGGCTCCCCCGAGGCGCTCGACTCCGCGGTGTCCCCGCGCGGGTTCCGGCTCCTCGCCAAGGTGCCGCGGCTCCCCGGCGCGATCATCGACCGGCTCGTCGAGCACTTCGGCGGGCTGCAGAAGCTGCTCGCCGCGAGCGTCGACGACCTCCAGACGGTGGACGGCGTGGGCGAGGCGCGGGCCCGCAGCGTCCGCGAGGGCCTGTCCCGGCTGGCGGAGTCCTCGATCCTGGAGCGCTACGTCTGAGGCAGTGGGCTGATCACCGGACGGGCGAGCCGCGTCCGGCGGTCACTCCTCGCCGAGCGCGTCCGACAGGTGGGGCGGGCCGAGAGGCCACGACGCGTCCCGCCCTCTCCGGAGCGCGAGCACGGGCCTCCCGGAGCGCGCACGACGCGTGAGGCGGTCCGGCGGAGCCGAGTCCCGCTCCCTGGGCTTCCGGGGCGGGTCGCCCCCGCCCCGGAGGGCAGCCGCGCTCAGTCCTTCGAGAGCACGAACGACGTCTGCGCCTTGGCCAGGCCCGGGGCCTTCGCCTCGACCAGGTAGGTGCCGGCGGGAGCCGAACCCGCGGGAGGCGTGGCGCACTTGGGGGCTCCCGGCTTGCGGTCCCACTTCACGGTGTAGGTGACCTGACTGTGCGCCGGGACGCGGTAGAGCGCGCCCGTGGCACCCTTCGGGCAGTCGTCGGACGCCCAGATGTCATCGTCACTGCCGGCCTGAGTGATCGTCAGAACCGTGTTCTTCGGGCCGAGATCGACCTTGCAGTCGCTGCCCGAGGTGTTCTTGGCGATGAGCTGGATGGTGGGCCGCTCGTCGGGGGCGTACGAGTTGTGCACGCTCTTGAGCGTCAACTTGACGTAGTTCGGGGTGCAGTTGGGGAGGCTGGAACCGGCCGGGAGCTGACCGCCCGCCCCACCACCGCCGTTGGCCCCGTCACCGGAGCCGCCGCCGGCGCTTCCGCCGGACCCCGCGGACCCCGAGCCGTCACCGGAGCCGCCACCGCTCCCGCCGCCACCGCTGCCGTCCCCGCCAGCACTGCCACCGCTGCCGCCACCGTTCGACTCGTCGCGGCCGCCCGGGTGTTGACTGATCGCGGGACCCGAGCCGGAGGGGCCCGGGGTGATCGAGGGCGCGGGGTTCTTCCCGTTCGATCCGCCGGAGTTGTTGTCACCACCCCCGCCGCCCGGGCCGACCACCCAGACCGTGAGCAGCGCCAACAGGGCTACCACGGACAGCAGAACGGCCCTCCGACGCCAATAGATGGTGGAGGGAAGCGGCCCGACCGGATTGCGCAGTGATCCCACGGCGCAAACTGTACGAGAGATCCGCGGCGTCACCGGCCCCACCCGCCGCCCCGGCATCAACTTTTCCGGATCATCATCCCGGTCGGCACCCTTCCGGGGACGTGGAGACGACCGGGTGCGGTCTTTCACCACCGCCCGCCCCCGGCGTCGCCCCCACGTCCCCGTCCCCGCATGGCAGGATCGATACCGCCATGACTGCACCCACCAAGCCCACCGAAACCGCCCGGAACGCTCCCGGCGAGGACCTCCACGCGCCCGTCATCGACTGGTTCGACGAGCATGCGCGCGACCTGCCCTGGCGGCACCCCGACGCCGGACCCTGGGCGGTGATGGTCAGCGAGTTCATGCTCCAGCAGACCCCCGTCAACCGCGTGCTGCCGGTGTACGAACAGTGGCTGGCCCGCTGGCCGCGCCCCGCCGACCTGGCGAAGGACGCCCCCGGCGAGGCCGTCCGGGCCTGGGGCCGGCTCGGCTACCCGCGCCGCGCCCTGCGGCTGCACGGCGCCGCGGTGGCCATAACGGAACGGCACGGCGGCGACGTACCGTCGGAGCACGCGCAGCTGCTGGCGCTGCCCGGCATCGGGGAGTACACGGCGGCGGCGGTCGCCTCGTTCGCCTACGGCCAGCGGCACCCCGTGCTGGACACCAACGTCCGCCGGGTCTTCGCCCGCGCCGTCACCGGCGTGCAGTACCCGCCGAACGCCACCACCGCGGCCGAGCGCCGGCTCGCCCGCACGCTGTTGCCCGAGGGCGAGCGGACGGCCTCACGCTGGGCGGCCGCCTCGATGGAGCTCGGGGCGCTGGTCTGCACGGCGAAGAACGAGTCCTGCCACCGCTGCCCGATCGCCGCGCAGTGCGCCTGGCGGCTGGCGGGCAAGCCCGAGCACGACGGGCCGCCGCGCAAGGGGCAGACGTACGCGGGCACCGACCGTCAGGTGCGGGGCAAGTTGCTGGCCGTCCTGCGCGAGGCCCACGTGCCGGTTCCGCAGACCGCCTTGGACCGCGTGTGGGAGGAACCGGTCCAGCGGGCCCGGGCGCTGGACGGACTCGTCTCCGACGGACTGGTCGAGCCACTCCCCGGTGGTCTGTATCGGCTGCCGCTGACATAGCCGGAGGGTCGAACCGGGACCAACCCGGACAGAGACCCACGTCGCCTTACCCAGCTCCTACATCCGTTACACAACCGACGGACAGCCGAGTGCTGGCCGCAGGCTGGCTCGGACAACCCCGTGACAACGCCTCCGTAGCTTCATTGCCGTACCGCAGGGCGGCCGCGACAAGCGGCCGGGGAGCCCTCGGTCGCAGGCAACGGAGAACCGGCAGCAGGCAGGTCGGAAACGGGGATGGAGGCGGTTGATCATGGCGCACGGCGAGGTGCTCGAATTCGAGGAGTACGTCCGCACCCGACAGGACGCGCTGCTGCGCAGTGCCCGCCGTCTGGTCCCCGACCCGGTCGACGCCCAGGACCTGCTCCAGACCGCGCTCGTGCGGACGTACGGCCGCTGGGACGGGATCGCCGACAAGCGCCTCGCCGACGCCTACCTGCGCCGCGTCATGATCAACACCCGCACCGAGTGGTGGCGGGCCCGCAAGCTCGAAGAGGTGCCCACCGAGCAGCTGCCGGACGCGAGCGTGGAGGACGCCACCGAGCAGCACGCGGACCGCGCGCTGCTGATGGACATCATGAAGGTGCTGGCACCCAAGCAGCGCAGTGTCGTGGTGCTGCGACACTGGGAGCAGATGTCCACCGAGGAGACGGCCGCCGCACTCGGCATGTCGGCCGGAACGGTCAAGAGCACGCTGCACCGGGCGCTGGCCCGGCTCCGCGAGGAGCTGGAGAGCCGCGATCTGGACGCTCGCGCGCTCGAACGTGAGGAGCGGGAGCGTTGCGCGGCCTAGGAGTTCGGGCCAGACAGGTCCTGAAGGCGGGGAGTTCGGCAGTGGCCGTGCTCGCCGCCCTCGGCCTTTTCACGACCGCCTGCGCGACGGGTGGCACCGGCGCCCGCGACGAGGGCCCGGCGGGCACGGACGCCGTCGCCAAGGGCAGTACGGCACCGGTGGCCTCCTCCTCACCGACCAAGGCGCCCCGGCGGGTGGACGCGGTGAAGATCGTCCGCGACGATCCGGCGGTCAGCGCAGCCGTCAAGCGCGACCTGAAGCCGTGTGTCGCCGACGAGTACCCCGTCGACGTGTCGTACGGGGACCTCACCGGCGGCGGCGCGAACGACATCGTGATCAACGTGATGACCTGCGCCGACGCAGTCGGCATCGGCTCGTACGTGTACCGCGAGGAGAACGGCCGGTACCAGAACGTCTTCAAGGCCGAGGAGCCGCCGGTCTACGCGGAGATAGACCGGGGCGACCTGGTGGTGACCCAGCAGCTGTACGAGAAGGGCGACCCCGTGTCGTACCCCTCCAGCGAGGAAGTGATCACCTACGGCTGGTCCACGGCCCGCTTCGTCGAGCGGTCCCGGATCCACAACGACTACAGCAACGCGGTGGGCGGCGCGAGTTCGCCCGTCCCCGACGCGAACTGAGAGCAGACGGAGCAGCCGGATGGCAGAGCAGACCCACGTCCTGTTCGTCGAGGACGACGACGTCATCCGCGAGGCCACACAACTCGCCCTGGAGCGCGACGGCTTCGCGGTCACGGCCATGCCCGACGGGCTCTCCGGCCTGGAGGCGTTCCGCGCCGACCGCCCCGACATCGCTCTGCTCGACGTGATGGTCCCCGGCCTCGACGGTGTCTCGCTGTGCCGCCGTATCCGCGACGAGTCGACCGTCCCCGTCATCATGCTGTCCGCGCGCGCCGACTCCATCGACGTCGTGCTCGGCCTGGAGGCCGGCGCCGACGACTACGTGACCAAGCCGTTCGACGGCGCCGTCCTGGTGGCCCGGATCCGCGCGGTGCTGCGCCGCTTCGGGCACGCGAACGGCGGCCAGGGCGGGTCCGGTGAGGGGCCCGCGTCGGTGGACGGCGGTGTCCTCTCCTTCGGCGACCTGGAGATCGACACCGAGGGCATGGAGGTGCACCGGAACGGGACGCCGGTGGCGCTGACGCCCACCGAGATGCGGCTGCTCCTGGAGTTCTCCTCCGCGCCCGGTACGGTGCTGAGCCGCGACAAGCTGCTCGAACGGGTGTGGGACTACGGCTGGGGCGGGGACACCCGCGTCGTCGACGTCCATGTGCAGCGACTGCGTACGAAGATCGGCCAGGACCGTATCGAGACGGTCCGCGGCTTCGGCTACAAGTTGAAGGCCTGAGCAGGGGTATGCGGGGGATATTTCAGCGGTCGGCGGCGGCTCCGGGCAAGCGCCCGGTGCCGGGGCGGGTACCGGTTCGGGACAGACGCGCGGACTCGGTCGTGGGCCGGGTCTCGCGCCCGGCCGGCGGCCCCGGCACCAGCGACGGCGCGGGCCGGGACGCGGGCAGGATCCGCGGTCTGGGCATAGGGATCGACCGGGGCACGGACTCGGGCACGAGCATCCGCACGGGCATCCGCTGGAAGCTCAGCACAGCGATCGCCCTGGTCGGCGCGCTCGTCGCGATCGCGCTCAGCCTCGTCGTGCACAACGCGGCCCGTGTCTCCATGCTCGACAACTCGCGCGACCTGGCGGACGAGCGCATCCAGCTCGCCGAGCGCATGTACGGGCCGGGCCGTCCACCGCCGTTCGGCGCCAAGATCGACGACCCCTCCATCCCCGCGGACCTGCAGGCGAAGGTGGGCGAGGGCCGGCGGGCGACGTACGTCTCGGACAACGCGGCCGGGGTGCCGGACATCTGGGCCGCCGTTCCGCTCAGGAACGGGCAGGTGCTGTCCTGGCACGAGCGGTTCACCGACCGCAACGCGGACGTGATGAAGGACCTCGACCAGGCGCTGGTCATCGGCTCCATCGCCGTCGTCCTCGGCGGAAGCGCGCTCGGTGTCCTCATCGGCGGCCAGTTGTCGCGCCGGCTGCGCAAGGCGGCGGCCGCCGCGAACCGGGTCGCCAAGGGCGAGACCGACGTCCGTGTCCGGGACGCGATCGGCGGTGTCGTGCTCGACGAGACCGACGACCTCGCGCGGGCCGTGGACGCCATGGCCGACGCGCTCCAGCAGCGCATCGAGGCCGAACGCCGGGTGACCGCGGACATCGCGCACGAACTGCGCACCCCGGTCACGGGACTGCTCACCGCCGCCGAACTGCTGCCTCCCGGCCGCCCCACCGAACTGGTGCGGGACCGGGCGCAGGCCATGCGCACCCTCGTCGAGGACGTCCTGGAGGTCGCCCGGCTCGACGGCGCCTCCGAGCGGGCCGAGCTGCAGGACATCATGCTCGGCGACTTCGTGAGCCGCCGCGTGGCCGCGCGCGGGGCGGACGTCGAGGTGCGCGTGGTGCACGAGTCGGAGGTCACGACGGACCCGCGTCGTCTGGAGCGCGTCCTGTTCAACCTCCTCGCGAACGCCGCCCGGCACGGGAAGCCGCCCATCGAGGTCACCGTCGAGGGTCGCGTCATCCGGGTGCGCGATCACGGCCCGGGCTTCCCGGAGAAGCTCCTCGCCGAGGGCCCGAGCCGCTTCCGCACCGGCAGCACGGACCGCGCGGGCCACGGCCACGGCCTCGGGCTCACCATCGCCGCCGGCCAGGCCAGGGTGCTCGGCGCCCGGCTGACCTTCCGCAACGTACGGCCCGCGGGCGCCCCCGACGACGTGCCCGCCGAGGGCGCGGTCGCCGTCCTGTGGCTGCCGGAACACGCGCCGACGAGCACGGGCAGCTACCCGATGCTGCCGCCCGCCGCGAAGTAGCGGGCGGCCGGGAAGTAGCGGGCGGCCGGGAGCGGGGCCGGTCCGTCAGCTCCAGTCCCGCTCCAGGTCGAGATCGCCCTCGCGGCGCTGGGTGAAGGAGAACCAGTTCCCGGAGTCGTCACGGAACAGGGCCTCCGTGCCGTACGGGCGCTCCTGCGGCTCCTGGAGGAACTCCACGCCCCGGTCCTTGAGCTTGCGGTAGTCCCCGTGGATGTCGTCCGTCCGCAGCACGCCCGCGCCGAGCGCGCCCTTGGCGACCAGCTTCTTCATCATCTCGGCGGACTCGGGGTCCATGGCGGGCGGGCCCGGCACCATGAGGGTCAGCTCGACCTCGGGCTGGTCCGGGGCGCCGACGGTGAGCCAGCGCATGCCGCCCTCCCCCATGGTCATGTCCGTACGCACCTCGAGACCGAGCTTCTCGGTGTAGAACTCCCGGGCCCGGTCCTGGTCGAGAACCCAGACGGTCGAGATGGCCAGCCCTTTGATCATGGTGTGCTCCAGGTGTGCGGGGTCGCGCGGTACGGACGGGCGCGTCGTGCGCGCCCTGCCACCGTAGGCAGCCGCCGGGTCAGGGCGCTTCTCCGGAATTGCGGTCTTGCTCGCCGGAGGCGGGACGCGGCCCGTCGTCCGCGCCCGGACCGACTCCCTCGACGCCCACCGCCGTACCCGGGCCCCTCCGGAAGCCGCCGGCCCAGAGCATCGCGTAGCAGCCGGGGATGAGCGCCGCGCCCCGGCCGACGTGCCGCGCCCGGTACGCGCTCGGTGTCAGCCCGGTCCACGCCTTGAAGCGTGCCGAGAACGTGCCGAGGCTGCTGAAGCCGACCAGGTGGCAGATCTCCGTCACCGAGAGGTTCGCGGTGCGCAGCAGGTCCTCGGCACGGTCGATGCGCCGGTGCGTCAGGTACTGGCCCGGGGTCTCGCCGTACGCCGCCTTGAACGCGCGGACGAAGTGGTACCGCGAATACCCGGCCCGGGCTGCCAGCGCTTCCAGGTCGACGCCGGGCTCGGCCCAGTCCCGGTCCATGACGTCCTTGGCGAGCCGCAGCTGCCGCATTCGGTCCACGCCCCGATGGTGGCACGCGGCACCGACAGGGGCCCGGCACGGGCGAAGGCCCCCGGGGCGGACAACGCCGGGGGCCTTCGGGTCGGAACGGTCGGGGAGAGGCGGGCGGGATCAGACCTCGGCCAGCGGGACCGGCACCGCGTCGCGGGACTCGTCCTCGCCGGGCTTGGGCCCGCCCGCCCCCTTCAGCGGGACCTCCTTCACGAAGACCGCCGCGATCAGGGCGGCCACCGCGACCACGGATCCGAGCAGGAACGCGGAGTGCGTACCGGACGCCACCGCGTGCTGGTAGGCCTCACGGGCCGCCGCCGGCAGCTTCGCCAGGCTGGCCGCGTCGAGCTGCGCGGACTTCTCGGTCAGCTTGGAGCCGAGCGCCCCGGCCTTCTCCGTCATGACGTCCTGCACCCGGTGGTTGAACAGCGCGCCCATGATGGCGACACCGAACGAGGAGCCGAGCGTACGGAAGAGAGTGGTGGACGAGGACGCGACGCCCATGTCCTTCATCTCGACGCTGTTCTGCGCGACGAGCATCGTGATCTGCATCAGGCAGCCCATGCCCGCGCCGAGCACCGCCATGTACAGGCCGGAGGTGAGGCGGGTGGTCTCGGTGTCCATCTGCGAGAGCAGGAACAGGCCGATGATCATCAGCACGCTGCCGACGAGCGGGAAGACCTTGTAGCGGCCGCTGTTGGTGGTGACGCGTCCGGCGACCATCGACACGGCGAGCATCGCGCCGAGCAGCGGCAGGAGCAGCAGACCGGAGTTGGTGGCGGACGCGCCCTGCACGGACTGCTGGTACAGCGGCAGGAAGAGCACGGCGCCGAACATCACGAAGCCGGTGATGAAGCCGATGAGCGACATCAGCGTGAAGTTGCGGCTGCGGAAGATGTGCAGCGGGATGACCGGGGCCGCGGCCTTGGTCTGCCAGTAGACGAAGCCGACGAGGGCGGCGACGCCGATGCCGATCAGCTCCATGATCCGGGCGGAGCCCCAGGCGTACTCGGTGCCGCCCCAGGTGGTGACCAGGACGATGGAGGAGATGCCGAGGGCCAGCAGCCCCGCACCGAGGTAGTCGATCTTCGCCTCGACGCGCTTCTTCGGCAGATGCAGCACCGCGCTGACCGCGAGGAGGGCGACGATGCCGAGCGGCAGGTTGATGTAGAAGGACCAGCGCCAGCCCCAGTGGTCGGTGATGGTGCCGCCGACCAGCGGGCCGAGGATCATCGCGAAGGCCATGACACCGGCCATCATGCCCTGGTACTTGCCGCGCTCCCGCGGCGGAATCAGGTCGCCGATGATCGCCATGACGCCGACCATCAGACCACCGGCGCCGAGGCCCTGGATGGCGCGGAACCCGATGAGCTGGCCCATGTCCTGGGCCATGCCGCTGAGCGCGGAGCCGATCAGGAAGATCACGATCGAGGTCATGAAGGCGCCCTTACGCCCGTACATGTCGCCGAGCTTGCCCCAGATCGGGGTGGAGGCGGCGGTGGCGAGCGTGTACGCGGTGACCACCCAGGACAGGTGTTCCAGACCGCCCAGCTCACCGACGATCGTCGGCATCGCGGTGCCCACGATCATGTTGTCCAGCATCGCGAGCAGCATCGCGATCATGAGTGCCAGCAGCACGACGCGCACGCTGCGCGGCTTCTTCTCCTCCGCCGACGGTTGGCCCGCGGCCTGTCCCCCGGCCCCCGCGGCCGGCACGGCCGCCTGTGTCTTGTCCGCCATCGATTCCACTCCCCTAGCTGCGACTGCTTGCCGTTCGGCCACTTACTTGCCGACCGGCAAGCTGACTACACTGAGGAAAGTAGACCCGCAACTAGCCGGGCGTCAAGTAAGTTTAATTAGTTTTGCCAGCGGGGTCACAGGTAGGTTTTCAGGGAGCGCGAGGAGTACGAGGATGGGCGGCACCATGGACGGCACCAAGCGGCAGCGCCGGGGCGACACCCGGCAGCGCATCCAGGACGTCGCCCTAGAACTGTTCTCCGAGCACGGGTACGAGAAGACCTCGCTGCGGGAGATCGCCGAACACCTCGACGTCACGAAGGCGGCGCTCTACTACCACTTCAAGACCAAGGAAGAGATCCTCATCAGCCTCTTCGAGGATCTGACGAGGCCACTCGACGAGCTGATCGAGTGGGGCAAGCAGCAGCCGCACAGCCTGGAGACCAAGCAGGAGGTGCTGCGCCGCTACAGCGACGCACTCGGCGGCGCGTCCCCGCTCTTCCGCTTCATGCAGGAGAACCAGGCGACGGTCCGCGAGCTGAGCATCGGCGAGACCTTCAAGCACCGGATGATGAGCTTGCTGGAGATCATCAAGGAGCCGGAGTCCCCCCTGACCGACCAGGTCCGCTGCATCAGCGCGCTCTTCACGATGCACGCCGGGATGTTCGTCCTCAAGGACGTGGAAGGCGACCCCGAGGACAAGCGCAAGGCCGTCCTGGAGGTCGCGATCGATCTGGTGACACAGGCCCACGGCGGCTCGGCCGCGTAGGCGCGAACGCGCAGACACACGGAGACACCAACGCGGAGGCGGAGCCTCTCGGCGCCGCTTCCTGACGCCGTGAGACTCCGCCTTCGTCCGCCCCGTCCGGGCACTGCCGCGCCGGATCACCGGCGCGGGGTTGATCAGACCTTGACGCCCTTGCCGTGCAGGAAGGCGACGGGGTCGACGGCCGAGCCGTAGTTCGGGGTCGTACGGATCTCGAAGTGAAGGTGCGGGCCGCTCGAGTTTCCGGTGTTGCCGGACTTGGCGATGTGCTGACCGGTCTTGACGACCTGGCCTATCTTCACGTCGATGCGCGACAGGTGGGCGTACTGCGAGTACGTGCCGTTGCCGTGCTTGATGACGATGGCGTTGCCGTACGCCGGGCCGTCACCGGCGCCGTTGCCGCCGGCCTTGACGACGGTGCCGCCGTGGGCGGCCATGACGTCGGTGCCCAGCGGCACGGCGTAGTCCTGGCCGGAGTGCTTGTGGGACCACATGCCGCCGGCCTGGTTGAAGGTGGCGGACAGCGTGTACTTCTTGACCGGGTCGATCCAGGAAGCGGCCGTCTTGGCGGCGGTCTTCTTGGCGGACACGGCGGTCTTCTTCGCCGCGGCGGCCTTGTTGGCGGCTGCGGCCTTCTTCACCGCGGCGGCCTTGGCCTGCGCGGCGGCCTGCGTCTGCACGGCGTGGGCCGAGGTGACGGTTCCGCTGCTGCTGAGCCCGGCTTCGGCGGCGTTCGCGACCCCCGCACCCAGTGCGACCGTGGCGCTCAAGCCGACGGCCACGACGGCCGCCCGATTGCGGACCAGGGACGAGAGGGACTTGCGGGACGTGACGCGCTTCGACATGAATACCTCGTGATGACGGGGACAAGGACTGTGCGACCACCCGGTGCGATGACCTGCGACCCGGTGGGGCCATACCTTGGTAACCCGCGCACCCAGGGATGCTCAAACCCCCTCGCTACGACGCAAACTAGTAGTTCATCCCGAAACCTAATGAACCTTGACAGCTCGGACATCCGGGACGCGATCCCCCCGATTCGACCCGGGAAGCGAGGTTTAGGCGCACTTCGGGCTGCGGCATCCCTGGTGAAACGGGCTTGTGGCCCGTCGGCCCGCAGGACGGGAGGACCGTCCCGAAGGTTCCGGGCCAAAGGTCCTTTATGTCCGTTCTTGTGCATCCACTATTCACCCTAGTACCGGACAAATCGCCTGTGCGCCATGTCACCGGGCAGCCGGTTCCGGACCCCCCTGAATGTGACCCGGGCTACCCTCCCGCCCCTGGTCACAAGGCACTTGGGGATGTGCCCCAGGCCACTCCGTCCCCCTCCGCACTGACCCACGGCGACGGCCCGGACGTGGTCCGCGACCGCGGGGAAGGGGTTCGAGGGCTCGGACCCCGCTCGGGGGAGTCCGGGGAGTCCGGGAGGGGGTGGCAACGGAGGCGTCAGGAGGACTGACTCCCCCGCCCTCCTGCCTCCCGCGCCGGTGAGCCGGGACAGCGAGGCGAGGGCCGCAGGCTGCGGCGCTACGGCGCTACGGCGCTACGGCGCTACGGCGAGGATGCGGCCGATGCGACCCCTGCAGCCCGTGGGGGCATTGCCGCACGGACCCGCTGGACGTCGGCCGCCCTGGCCCCTGACTGGCTCGCGACGGACCCGCCGTGCAGCGTGCGCCCTGGCCCCGCGGGTGCAGGCAGTGCGGCACCCGGACCGCTGAGCCGCCGAGCAGCTGGCCTGCCGGCTGATTGCGCGGGGGCGGTGCGCACGGGCGGGTTGCGCGCGGACCCGCTGTGCAGCGTGCGCCGCCCCGGCCGCTGGACCGCTGAGGCGCTGGGCCACTCGGCGGCTTGCCCTGGGGGCCGCGTGCCCCGAAGGCGTGCCGCCGCGTTCGCGCGCACGCAAAAGGGGCTGCCCCAGGACCGTGGTCCTGGGGCAGCCCCTGTCAGGCGAACCCGGGGGTTACGCCTCCTTGCTCAGGTTGGGACCGGCGCCGCCGGCCGCCTGCTCGATCGGCGGGACGTCGGGCAGTGCCGACTTCTCCTCGCCGCGGAAGGTGAAGGCCTTGGCGTCGCCCTCGCCCTCCGAGTC
This sequence comes from Streptomyces sp. NPDC048643, assembly GCF_040650615.1. Taxonomy (NCBI): domain Bacteria; kingdom Bacillati; phylum Actinomycetota; class Actinomycetes; order Kitasatosporales; family Streptomycetaceae; genus Streptomyces; species Streptomyces sp. NPDC048643. The sequence continues at coordinate 30,597 of NZ_JBEZHO010000052.1, read as the reverse complement.
GACGACCACGATGTGGCCGGGACGGAGCTCGCCGAAGAGGATCTTCTCGGAGAGGACGTCCTCGATCTCGCGCTGGATGGTCCGGCGCAGCGGCCGGGCGCCCAGCACGGGGTCGTAGCCCTTCTTCGCGAGGAGCGACTTGGCACTGGGGCTGAGCTCGATGCCCATGTCCCGGTCCTTCAGACGCTCGTCCACCTTCGCGACCATGAGGTCGACGATCTGGATGATGTCTTCCTCGGTCAGCTGGTGGAAGACCACCGTGTCGTCGACACGGTTCAGGAACTCGGGGCGGAAGTGCTGCTTCAGCTCCTCGTTGACCTTGGCCTTCATCCGGTCGTAGTTGCTCTTGACGTCGCCCACGGCCGCGAAGCCGAGGTTGAAGCCCTTGGAGATGTCCCGCGTGCCGAGGTTGGTCGTCATGATGATGACCGTGTTCTTGAAGTCGACGACCCGGCCCTGGGAGTCGGTCAGGCGACCGTCCTCCAGGATCTGCAGCAGCGAGTTGAAGATGTCCGGGTGGGCCTTCTCGACCTCGTCGAAGAGCACGACGGAGAACGGCTTGCGACGGACCTTCTCGGTCAGCTGGCCGCCCTCTTCGTAGCCCACGTAGCCGGGGGGCGAACCGAAGAGACGCGAGACCGTGTGCTTCTCGCTGAACTCCGACATGTCGAGGGAGATCAGCGCGTCCTCGTCACCGAAGAGGAACTCCGCGAGGGTCTTCGACAGCTCCGTCTTACCGACACCCGAGGGGCCGGCGAAGATGAAGGAACCACCGGGACGCTTCGGGTCCTTCAGACCCGCTCGCGTACGACGGATCGCCTGGGAGAGCGCCTTGATGGCGTCCTTCTGACCGATGACCCGCTTGTGGAGCTCGTCCTCCATGCGCAGCAGACGCGAGGACTCCTCCTCGGTCAGCTTGAAGACCGGGATGCCGGTGGCCGTGGCGAGGACCTCGGCGATGAGCTCGCCGTCGACCTCGGCGACGACGTCCATGTCGCCGGCCTTCCACTCCTTCTCCCGCTTGGCCTTCGCCGCCAGCAGCTGCTTCTCCTTGTCGCGGAGAGACGCCGCCTTCTCGAAGTCCTGGGAGTCGATGGCCGACTCCTTGTCGCGGCGCACGCCCGCGATCTTCTCGTCGAACTCGCGGAGGTCCGGCGGCGCGGTCATCCGGCGGATGCGCATCCGGGAGCCCGCCTCGTCGATCAGGTCGATCGCCTTGTCGGGCAGGAAGCGGTCCGAGATGTACCGGTCGGCGAGCGTCGCCGCCTGCACCAGGGCCTCGTCGGTGATGGAGACGCGGTGGTGGGCCTCGTACCGGTCGCGCAGGCCCTTGAGGATCTCGATCGTGTGGGGGAGGGAAGGCTCCGCCACCTGGATCGGCTGGAAGCGGCGCTCGAGGGCCGCGTCCTTCTCGAGGTGCTTGCGGTACTCGTCCAGCGTGGTGGCACCGATGGTCTGCAGCTCACCGCGGGCCAGCATCGGCTTCAGGATCGAAGCCGCGTCGATGGCGCCCTCGGCGGCACCCGCACCGACGAGCGTGTGCAGCTCGTCGATGAACAGGATGATGTCGCCGCGGGTGCGGATCTCCTTGAGCACCTTCTTCAGGCGCTCCTCGAAGTCACCGCGGTAGCGGGAGCCGGCGACCAGCGCGCCGAGGTCGAGGGTGTAGAGGTGCTTGTCCTTGAGGGTCTCGGGCACCTCGCCCTTGACGATGGCCTGGGCGAGGCCCTCGACGACGGCGGTCTTGCCGACGCCGGGCTCACCGATCAGGACCGGGTTGTTCTTCGTACGGCGGGACAGCACCTGCATGACCCGCTCGATCTCCTTCTCGCGCCCGATGACCGGGTCGAGCTTGGACTCACGAGCGGCCTGGGTGAGGTTCCGGCCGAACTGGTCGAGGACCAGGGACGTGGAGGGGGTGCCCTCGGCGGGGCCGCCACTGGCGCCGGCGGTCTCCTTGCCCTGGTAGCCGGAGAGCAGCTGGATCACCTGCTGCCGCACCCGGTTGAGGTCTGCGCCCAGCTTGACCAGGACCTGGGCGGCGACGCCCTCGCCCTCACGGATCAGGCCGAGCAGGATGTGCTCCGTGCCGATGTAGTTGTGGCCCAGCTGAAGGGCCTCGCGGAGCGACAGCTCCAGGACCTTCTTGGCACGGGGGGTGAAGGGGATGTGGCCGGACGGGGCCTGCTGGCCCTGGCCGATGATCTCCTCCACCTGCTGGCGGACCGCCTCGAGCGAAATCCCGAGGCTCTCCAGGGCCTTAGCGGCGACACCCTCACCCTCGTGGATCAGGCCCAGGAGGATGTGCTCGGTGCCGATGTAGTTGTGGTTGAGCATCCGGGCTTCTTCCTGAGCCAGGACGACAACCCGCCGCGCGCGGTCGGTGAACCTCTCGAACATCGTTAATCGCTCCTCAGAGCGGTCAGGCAGTAAGGGGACGCTCCCCTCCCTGTCCTTCCGCAGCTTAGTCCCGCAAGCGGGGACCGCTCATTCCAACTGCCGACACCGTCCTTGGCCTCCTGACCCCGAACGCCGACATCTGCCTCAACCTGATGGTGCGAGACGATGTTCCCGCAGGCCAGGCAGATACCCTCACCATCAGTACGCCGATGGCGAACGTGAGATGCCGGATTCCTGCGTGTCGCCCCTCCCACTAGGGATGTCTTACCCGCACGCACGGACAGTCCATGCCGCGCGCACCGGTTCCCTCCGCTACGGGCGAACATCCATGCCCCGCCGAACGCTCTCGCACGCCCGTTTCTCCGGAACTCTGTGCGCCCATGGGGACACCCAGCGTAACTCCGGGGCCGTTCCGGCGGTTGCTCCTTGCATGGTTCCCACCGTTCCCCTTCCCCGTCGGCCGCTCGACCCGGGTGACCCGGTCGATCCGGTGCAGCAGTGGTACGAGAACGAACTGGGGTGGGCGACCGTGCCCGGTCCGCCGACACGGCTGGTGACGGGGGTGCTCTTCGACGTCCTGGAGGGACCGGCCGAGGCGGGGTTCGCGGCGCTGCGGCATCTCGGGCCCGGGTCCCCGGTGGTTCTGCACGGGGACCGGATGGGGCTGCTGGTGGCCGCTGGAAGCGCGGAGGAGCTGCCGGGGCTGCTCGACTGGCTGGAGTGGGGCGGCCTGGCGCTGGACCTCACGGCGGTCGGCGCGGGCGGGAGCGTCGCGGCTCCCCCGCCGCCGGGTTTCCGTACTCCGCCGGCCGGACGGGAGACGCGGGAGGACCCGCGAGGGGCCGCCCGCTGGCTGCGGCCCCCCGAGCCCGGCTGTGCCGTGCGACCGGCACTGCCGACGCTGTCGGCACTGGGCGGCGGGGCCGTCGGCGGGGGCGTTGGGGGCGCCCCCGATCTCGTACGCGTCGTACAGACGATGGCGACGCAATGTCACCGGGTGCGGCTGGGGCGCGTGAGCGCTCAGCCGTTGACCTCTTCGTACTTCTCGCGAATGGACGCGGGAACGCGGCCGCGGTCATTGACCTCGTAGCCGTTCTCCTTGGCCCACGCGCGGATCTGCGCGGTGTCCTGGCTGCCGCCGGAAGTGGCGCGCGCCTTTCCGCGTCCGCCCGAAGCACGGCCTCCGGTACGACGACCACCCTTCACGTAGGGCTCGAGAAGGCCACGGAGCTTGTCCGCATTGGCGGTCGTGAGATCGATTTCGTACGTCTTGCCGTCCAGCGCGAACGTCACGGTCTCGTCCGCCTCGCCACCGTCGAGGTCGTCGACAAGAAGGACCTGAACCTTCTGTGCCACCGGATTTCCTTTCATCGATAACTTCAGGGCAAGGAGGGTCTGCGGCGTCCGCCGTTTCGCCGTCCCTTGTTATATGCAGTACTGCAGTACGTCGGAAAGCAAACCGCTTTTGCTGGAAAAACACAAACCCCTGGCAGAGACTGAGTGGGCACCGACTGCCGGGAAACATGCGCGTTTCGGACATAGGGCACCTGGGCAAGGCGCTCGGCCGGAATAGCCGACGGCGATCACAGATGCAGAAGCATCCGACTGTTGCCCAAGGTGTTCGGTTTCACCCGTTCGAGACCGAGGAACTCCGCCACGCCCTCGTCATAGGAACGCAGGAGCTCGGCGTACACCTCGGTGTCGACAGGAGTCTCACCGATCTCCACGAAGCCGTGCTTCGCGAAGAAGCCGACTTCGAAGGTCAGACAGAAAACCCGCCGAACGCCCAGCCACCGGGCGGTCTGGAGCAACTTCTCCAGCAGCTGATGCCCCACCCCGAGGCCCTTGACCGTCGGGTTCACGGCGAGAGTGCGGACTTCCGCGAGGTCTTCCCACATCACGTGCAGCGCACCGCAGCCGACGACCTCGGCGTTGTCGTCGCGTTCCGCGACCCAGAACTCCTGGATGTCCTCGTAAAGGGTGACCGTGGGTTTGTCGAGGAGGATGCGGCGGCGCACGTTCGCGTCAAGGAGCCGGCGTACGGCCGCGACATCGCTGGTCCTGGCCCGCCGGACGGTGAGGGCTTTTGCGGCGACTTCGGGATGCTGTGCCGGAAGGTCTGCTGGAACCTCTGCGGGATGCTCTGCTGGCATGAGCGGACGCTATCGCCCGGAGCCGTCCTCGTGGGCGGCGGGGTTCTCCTGGGAGGGCTCGGCCGCCCCCGGCCTTTCGGCGGCTTCGGAACCCGGGGGTTCGGGTAGTTCGGGCCCTTGCACCATGCGTACGGCATCCCTGAGCGCGACCCGTTGTTCCTCGCTCATCATCCCGAAGAACGCGACGAGAGCGGCTGCCGGGTTGTCGCTCTGCGACCAGGCGTCGTTCATCAGGGCGGCGGAGTAGGCGGCTCGCGTGGAGACCGCTTCATATCGATAGGCCCGGCCTTCCGCCTCGCGGCGGACCCAGCCCTTCTGATGGAGATTGTCCAAAACGGTCATCACCGTGGTGTACGCGATGGACCGTTCCTGTTGAAGGTCTTCCAGGACTTCCCGAACGGTCACCGGGCGGTTCCACTTCCACACCCGCGTCATGACCGAGTCTTCGAGTTCTCCCAATGGGCGAGGCACAGTCCAGAACAATAGTGGGAGAGAGTCAACAAAAAGGGCGTACGACTCGAAGAACGTATGAAACACATGAAACGTCCGAGTCGTACGCCGTGGAGGGCGCGGTACGCGTCAGGGCACCCGTGCGCCGCGGAGCCCCCGGGCGGGGACTCCGCGGGGGCGGCGCCCCGGAGGGGTCAGACCCCGGCGTCCTTGGGGCCCGAGGCCTGCTGGGCGCTCTCCGCGCGCGCGAGGACGGCGTCGACGGCCGCGTCCTCCTTGGCCTTGTTGGCGCCGCCCTGGGTCTTCACGATCGTCACGATGAGCCCGATGAAGAAGACGGCCATCACGACGGGGGGCACGAGCGCGGAGACATAGTCCATGCCTCCAGAGTAGCCAGGGGGCGCCATGCCGATCCCTCGGGGTCGGCGACCGGTGTCAGCCCGCCGCGAGGTGCTGCGGAGGGTTCGACGGGGGCGGTCCGGACTTGCGGCGCGGCGGGAAGACCTCACCCGGAGTGGGGATGGGGCGGTCCGTGCCCGGGGTCCTGGCGGGCGGCCGCGACGGCGGCTTCGGCTCGGCCTTCTTCTCCGGCCGGTCGGCGGCCCGGCCTCCGGGCAGCGCCAGCAGCCGGGTGCGGGACGACGGTACCGACGGGACCGCGGCGACCGAGCGGCCCGCGAGCCGGGCCCGCACGTCCTGTTCGGCGAGGACCCGGCAGCGGTCCAGCAGGGCGGCCGCGGTGGGGTTGCCGCGCAGCGCGCGGAGCGCGGCGAGGTCGTCGGGGTTCGGCCGGTAGCCGGCCGCGAGGACCTCCTCCAGGAGGACGAGGTAGCCGCCGGCGGTGCCCGGCAGCGCGGCGCGGTACCGGGCGAGGTCCGCCAGCAGGAAGGCCCGGAGTCTGACCCCCTCGCGGAGCGCCTCGTCGACGGACTCGGCGAGGCGGAGGCAGTCCTGGACGTCCTCGGCCGAGACGGGACTGGGGTGCAGGGCAAGGGCGAGAGCGCGACGGAGCACACGCAGCTCCTCCGCACCGAACGCCATGCCGCCGTGGGATCCGTAGGGCGTAGGCATGCGGCGACGATACGCGCTAATAAGACAAAAGCCGCATAGCGAAAGAAATGTGGCGCGCCTCGTTCGGGAGCGGTCACCGAAGAACACCGGAGTGCGAGTCAGCGGGAACTCTCCGGAGAAGTCCGCGAGAACGACAGCGAGGGGACACCGGGAACACATCGTGCGCGGCGTCGTCGCGGATGCCGAAGAAGTCGTATTCGGTAAGGGGCGCTGAAGAGACCCGACAATTCCGAAGGAGTTCCCGGCGATGCCGGGGTCCGGCGGGTGGCCGGACCCCGGGGGCTCACATGCGGGAGACGTTGCGCTCGTAGACCAGGCGCAGACCGATCAGGGTCAGCCACGGTTCGTGCTCGTCGATCACCGAGGACTCGCCGAGGACCATGGGAGCGAGGCCGCCCGTGGCGATGACGGTGACGTCCTCGGGGTCGTCCGCGAGCTCGCGCGCCATGCGGTTCACGACCCCGTCGACCTGGCCGGCGAACCCGTAGATGATCCCGGACTGCATGGCCTCGACGGTGTTCTTGCCGATCACCGCGCGCGGCCGGGCCACCTCGATCTTGCGGAGCTGCGCGCCCCGGACGCCGAGCGCCTCGACGGAGATCTCGATGCCGGGGGCGATGACACCGCCGATGTACTCGCCCCGCGCGCTGACCGCGTCGAACGTGGTCGCCGTGCCGAAGTCGACGACGATCGCCGGGCCCCCGTAGAGCTCGACGGCCGCCACGGAGTTGATGATCCGGTCGGCGCCGACCTCCTTCGGGTTGTCCGTGAGGATCGGCACGCCGGTCTTGACGCCGGGCTCGACGAGGACGGCGGGGACATCGCCGTAGTAGCGCCGCGTCACCTCGCGCAGCTCGTGCAGCACGGACGGGACGGTGGCGCAGATCGCGATGCCGTCGATGCCGTCGCCGAGCTCCTCGCCGAGCAGCGGGTGCATGCCCATGAGGCCCTGGAGCAGCACGGCGAGCTCGTCGGCGGTGCGGCGCGAGTCGGTGGAGATGCGCCAGTGCTCGACGATCTCCTCCCCGTCGAAGAGACCGAGGACCGTGTGGGTGTTGCCTACGTCGATGGTCAGCAGCATGGCCGGGGTTACTCCGCCGCTCGCAGGTCGAGGCCGATGTCCAGGATCGGCGAGGAGTGCGTGAGCGCGCCCACGGCCAGGAAGTCGACGCCCGTCTTCGCGTACGCCCCGGCGTCGGCGAGAGTGAGCCGGCCGGACGCCTCCAGGAGGGCACGGCCCTCGACGACGCCCACGGCCTCCGCGCACTCGGCGGGCGTGAAGTTGTCCAGAAGGATCAGGTCGGCGCCCGCGTCCACGACGTCGCGCAGCTGCCCCAGGGTGTCGACCTCGACCTCGATCGCGAGGTCCGGGAAGGCCTCCCGCACGGCCTTGAAGGCCTGGGCCACGCCGCCCGCGGCGACCACGTGGTTGTCCTTGACCAGCGCGGCGTCCGAGAGGGACATGCGGTGGTTCACGCCGCCGCCGCAGCGCACGGCGAACTTCTCCAGCGAGCGCAGGCCCGGCGTCGTCTTGCGGGTGTCCCGCACGCGGGTCGTGGTGCCCTCCAGGGCGTCCGCCCACGCGCGCGTGGCGGTCGCGATGCCGGACAGGCGGCACAGGATGTTCAGCGCGCTGCGCTCGGCCGTCAGCAGGTCGCGGGTGCGGGTGGTGACGCTGAGCAGGGTCTGGCCGGCCTCGACGCGCTCGCCGTCCTCGACGTGCCGCTCGACCTCGAACTCGTCCGTGCAGACCACCGAGAGCACGGCCTCGGCGACCCGCAGGCCCGCGACGACGCCCGCGTCCCGGGCGGTGAAGTCACCGGTGGACACGGCGTCCTCGGAGACGGTCGCGACGCTCGTCACGTCCACCCCGTGGTCGAGGTCCTCCTGGATCGCCACGTTGGCGATGTCCTCGACCTCGAGGGGGTCGAGTCCGGCGTCGGCGAGGAGCTGGGCGAGCGCGGGGTCGAGGCCGCACTCCAGGTACTCCTCGTCCGTTTCGGCGCCGCAGCCGCAGCCGTCGCCGCAGCCGCCGCTCTGGACGAGGGGAAGGTCGGGGGTGCTCACTTCGGTCACTGCTCCTGGGGACGGGACGGGGGCGCCTGACGAGGCTGCCGGGTCGTCGGGGGGAAGTCTGCGGTATCGGTGGTCCGGACCGCGAGTGTCCGGTCGGGATTCAGCCGTACGACGATGTGGCGGCGCCAGTCCGTGTCGTCCCGGTCCGCGTGGTCCTCGCGCCAGTGGCAGCCGCGGGTCTCCTCGCGCAGGAGGGCGGCGGCGACCAGGACGCGGCCCACGCACAGCAGGTTGGTCGCCTCCCAGGTGTCGACGCCCGGCTCGGAGGTCTTGCCGTTCTCGTCGAGGGCGTCCCGCGCCTCGCTGTGCAGCCGCTGGAGCTGCTCGGCCGCGGTCGCGAGGGACTCGGCGGAGCGCAGCACGCCGGCGCCGTCGGTCATGATCCGCTGGATCGCGAACCGGGCCTCGGAGGCGAGCAGCGGGTGCGCGGGCTTCTCGGGGTGCGGGACGGGCTCGGGCACGCGCGCGTGCAGGCCGTTCGCGGCGTGGCTCGCCGTGATGTCGGCGGCGATGCGCTCGGCGTAGACCAGGCCTTCCAGCAGCGAGTTGGAGGCGAGCCGGTTGGCGCCGTGGACGCCGGTGCAGGCGACCTCGCCGCACGCGTACAGGCCGGGAACGGTGGTGTGGCCGCGGGCGTCGGTCCGCACGCCTCCGGAGGCGTAGTGGGCGGCCGGGGCCACCGGGACGGGCTCGGTCACGGGGTCGATGCCGTGGGCGCGGCAGGCGGCGAGGATGGTCGGGAAGCGGTGCTCCCACATCTCGGCGCCGAAGTGCCGGGCGTCGAGGAACATGTGCTCGGCGTCCTGCTCCTGCATGCGGCGCATGATGCCCTTGGCGACGATGTCGCGGGGCGCCAGCTCGGCCAGTTCGTGCTGGCCGACCATGAAGCGCACGCCGTCCGCGTCGACCAGGTGGGCGCCCTCGCCGCGGACCGCCTCGGAGACCAGCGGCTGCTGTCCCTCCGCGTCGGCCCCGAGGAACAGCACCGTCGGGTGGAACTGGACGAATTCGAGGTCGGAGACCTCGGCGCCCGCGCGCAGGGCGAGGGCCACGCCGTCGCCCGTGGAGACGGACGGGTTGGTGGTCGCGGAGTAGACCTGGCCCATGCCGCCGGTGGCGAGGACCACGGCGGGGGCGTGCACGGCGCCCACGCCGTCGTGCTGGCCCTCTCCCATGACGTGCAGGGTGACGCCCGCGGTGCGGCCCTCGGCGTCCGTGAGGAGGTCGAGGACGAGCGCGTTCTCCACCGTGGTCAGCCCGCGCGCGCGGACCGCCTCGACGAGGGCCCGGGAGATCTCGGCACCCGTGGCGTCGCCGCCCGCGTGCGCGATGCGCCGGCGGTGGTGACCGCCCTCGCGGGTGAGTTCGAGGCCACCCTCGGAGGACTCGTCGAAGTGGGCGCCGGTCGCGATGAGCCGGCGGACGGCGTCGGGGCCCTCGGTGACGAGGATGCGGACCGCTTCCTCGTCGCACAGCCCGGCGCCCGCGACGAGGGTGTCGTCGAGGTGCTGCTCGGGGGTGTCGCCGTCGCCGAGGGCCGCGGCGATGCCGCCCTGCGCCCAGCGGGTGGAGCCGTCGTCGAGGCGGGCCTTGGTGACGACGACGGTGCGCAGCCCCGCGGCCTCGCAGCGCAGGGCCGTGGTCAGCCCGGCGACGCCGGAGCCCACGACCACGACGTCCGCGGTGAGGGCCCAGCCGGGAGCGGGCGCGTGCAGGCGTATGCAGGTGCCCGTAGCGGTGTCTGAACCTGTGCCTTTGCCGGTCACGAGGCGGCTCCGAAGGTGAGGGGGATGTTGTCGATCAGCCGGGTCGTCCCGACCCGGGCGGCGACGGCGAGGACCGCCTCGCCGGTGAAGTCGTCCTGGATGTCGCTGAAGTCGGACGGGTCGACGAGGGCGAGGTAGTCCAGGGTCAGCGGCGGGTTCATGCGGGCCGCCTCGTCGAGGACGAGCCGCGCGGCCGAGCGGACCCCGACGGGTCCGCCGGGGGCGGCCTTCGCGACGGCGTGCGCGTCGGCCGCGGCCCGGGACTCGCCCAGGGCGCTGAGGGCCTCGGCACGCGCGCGGGTGGCGGGCACCTCGCGGGCCCGGGCGCGCAGCGCCTCCTGCGCGGCGTGCCGGTCGCGCCCCGCGAACAGGGCCTGCGAGAGGGCGAGCGCGGTGCGCCGCTCGGCCTGTGCCAGGTAGCGGTTGCGGCTGGAGAGGGCGAGGCCGTCCTCCTCGCGCACGGTGGGCACGCCGACGACGTCCACGCCGAAGTTCAGGTCGCGGACCATGCGCCGGATCAGCGCGAGCTGCTGGGCGTCCTTCTGCCCGAACAGCGCGGCGTCCGGGCGGGTGAGGTGCAGGAGCTTGGCGACGACGGTGAGCATGCCGTCGAAGTGTCCCGGCCGTGCGGAGCCCTCCAGGCGCTCGCCCATCGGCCCGGCGGAGATCCGGACCTGCGGTTCGCCGCCGGGGTATACCTCGTCCACGGAGGGCGCGAACACGACGTCCGCACCGGCCAGTTCGGCGATCTTCAGGTCGGCGTCGAGGGTGCGCGGGTAGCGGTCGAGATCCTCGCCCTGCCCGAACTGGAGGGGGTTCACGAAGACGGTCACGACGACCTCGCCGTCGTCGCCCGCGATCTCGCGGGCGGTGCGGACCAGGGTGGCGTGGCCCTCGTGGAGGGCGCCCATCGTCATGACGACGGCGCGGCGGCCGGTGCGGGCGCGCGCGTGCAGCTCGTCGGCGGTGCGCAGCAGGGCTGTGGTCATCGGGTGTCTCCCTCGGTCCCCTGGGTCCCGTCCGCTCCGTTGGCGAGTACCCCCAGGAGGTCCTCGGCGAGTTCCGGCTTGAGCAGTCCGTGGGCGAGCGCGCGGTCGGCGGTCGCGCGGGCCATCGCGAGATAGCCGGCGACGGTCTGCGGGGCGTGCTCGCGCAGTTCGGCGACGTGCGCGGCGACCGTCCCGGCGTCACCGCGCGCGACGGGTCCGGTGAGGGCCGCGTCGCCCGATCGCAGGGCGTTGTCCAGCGCGGCGCCCAGCAGCGGGCCGAGCATCCGGTCCGGGGCCTCGACACCGGCGGTGCGCAGCAGCTCCATGGACTCGGCGACCAGGGTCACCAGGTGGTTCGCGCCGAGCGCGAGGGCGGCGTGGTAGAGCGGCCGGGACTCCTCGGCGATCCACTCGGGCTCGCCGCCCATCTCGATCACCAGGGCCTCGGCGGCCAGCCGCAGCTCGTCGGGCGCGGTGACCCCGAAGGAGCAGCCGGCGAGCCGCTGGACGTCCACGGCGGTGCCGGTGAAGGTCATCGCGGGGTGCAGGGCGAGCGGCAGGGCGCCCGCCCTGAGGACCGGGTCGAGGACGCGCGCGCCGTACCGGCCGGAGGTGTGCACGACGAGCTGGCCGGGGCGGACGGCGCCGGTCTCGGCGAGTCCCTCGACGAGACCGGGCAGGGCGTCGTCCGGGACGGTCAGCAGCACCAGTTCGGAGCGCTCCAGGACCTGCGCCGGGGAGAGCAGCGGCACGTCGGGCAGCAGCTGCGCGGCGCGGCGCCGGGAGGCGTCCGAGACGCCCGAGACGGCCACCGGGCGGTGCCCGGCGAGCTGGAGGGCCGCGGCGAGCGCGGGGCCGACACGGCCCGCGCCGACGACGCCGACGGCGAGCCGCGCGGGGCGGTCCTTGGGCTCTGACTGCGGGAATGTACTCACTCGACGGCGGCCTTCCGTTCCAGTCCGCTCGGGGTACCGGACGATTTCTCGTCATGTTAACGCGATTGCCTCGGCGGGCGTCCGGTCGTCCACAGGCTGTGGGTGCCCGCGGACCGTCCGACTCGCCGTTCCACCCACCGCGCGAACACGATCTGCGCAGGTCAGGGGCGTGCGGAAAATTCGAGATGACCGGCCGGGCAGGCTCAGGACATCATCCAGGGATGAGCGACAGGGCGGCAGAGGCCGGTACGGAGCCTGCGGAGCAGGTCGGGGAAGAGGCGGCGCGGCTGTCTCCCAAGGAGCGGTTCGAGCGGCGCGCGCTCGCCTGGAAGACGGCGGAACGGGTGCTGTGGCGGCCCAGCTACCAGCAGACGCTCCGTGAGCGCCTGGCGTGGCTGAGCGAGGCCGCCGAGGAGGCGTACGACCTCGACGGGCGGGTCGACATGTACGGCGACGGCATCGTCGAGGCCCTGGAGGAGCGCGTCGCCGGGCTGCTGGGCAAGGAGGCGGCGGCGTTCTTCCCGACCGGCACCATGGCCCAGCAGGTCGCGCTGCGCTGCTGGGCGGGCCGCACCGGGAACCCCACGGTGGCCCTGCACGCCCTCAACCACCCGGAAGTCCATGAGCGCCATGCGTTCAGCCAGGTCAGCGGCTTGCGCACGGTGCGTCTGACGGACGAGTCGCGGATGCCGACCGCCGAGGAGGTACGGGACTTCCCCGAGCCGTTCGGCGCGCTGCTCCTGGAACTGCCCCTCAGGGACGCCGGTTTCGTCCTGCCCGGCTGGGAGGAGCTGACCGAGGTCGTGGAGGCCGCCCGCGAACGGGACGCGGTGGTCCACTTCGACGGGGCCCGCCTCTGGGAGTGCACCCCGCACTTCGGCCGCCCCCTCGACGAGATCGCGGGCCTCGCGGACAGCGTGTACGTGTCGTTCTACAAGTCCCTCGACGGCTTCGGCGGCGCGGCGATCGCCGGCCCCAGGACCCTCGTCGACGAGGCGAAGACCTGGCGGCACCGCTACGGCGGCATGATCATCCAGCAGTTCCCGACCGTCCTGTCCGCCCTGGTCGGCCTGGAGCGGGAGCTGCCCCGGCTGCCGGAGTACGTCGCCCACGCGCGCGTGGTGGCCACCGCCCTGCGCGAGGGACTCGCCGAGGCGGGGGTGCCGTGGGCCCGCGTCCACCCGGAGGTGCCGCACACCCACCAGTTCCAGGTCTGGCTGCCGTACGACCCGGACGTCCTCGGGGACGCGGCGCTGCTGCAGACCGAGGAGACGCGGACGGGCCTGTTCGGCCAGGGCTGGTCGCCCGGCGGCCCGGGCCTCTCACTCACCGAGGTCACCGTCGCCGAGCCGGGCCTGGAGTGGACGGCGGACGACGTGAAGGCGGCCGTCCGCGAGTTCGTGAAGCGGCTGCCCGCGGGTTCGTGACGCGGTTGCCCGGCGCTGTCCCGGATCGGCCACGGCCGATCCGGGGCTCAGCAGGCCGGGTGGTGGCGTCCCGCGTGCAGCCACCGGCCCAGGGCGCCCCGGATCCGCCCCCGCGCCGGACGCCCGGCCACGACCGCCCGGAAGCGCCGGTACTCCCGCAGCTCGGGCACGGTCTCGGCGTCGTGGGTTCCCGGCGCCGGAGGGGCGGGCTCAGCGTGCTGCGCGGCCCGGTAGGTGTCCAGGAGGTACTGCTGGGTGATGCTCATGACGGATCGCCTCTCGGGACGGTGACGGGATCCGAAGGCCCGCGCGAAGTGCCGTGGTCATCCCAGGTTGCGCCTGATCACCGCGGGTGTCGCGTCGGTTGACGGCTGCGGTCGATCGACGGCGGCCGGTGTCGGTGGCGGGGTGCACCATGGGGGCATGAGCGTGCGTATCGACATCGGCGGGCTGCGGCCGGAGCGGATCAGTTTCGTGCCGTCCCCGCTGGCCGAGCTGGGCATGGCGCTGCACGCGCTCGCGGAGCCGGCCCACCACCCCGGGCTCCAGGGCTGGGTGACCGGCGTGACCGCCGGGCTCGACCCGCACCTCGCGGACCGCATGTGCGAGGCGGACTTCCTGTGGCGTACGACGTTCTCGGACCTGTTCCTGCCGTGCGCGGGCATCCCCGGCGGGGCCACCCTGCCGGGGATGACGCTCGCCGAGGACCTGGACCTGCTGGACAAGCTCACCGACGAGCAGTTCGTGGACGCGGCCCTGGAGTTCACCGCCGCGCTGGCGTACAGCTCCGCGGGACCGCACGCCCTCACCGACCCCGAGGTGCGCCGCAGGGCCGTCGACCTGGCCGCCTCGCGCGGCCCGCAGCAGACGCGGTTCACCGAGCGGCTGCTGGCGGACCCACCCGGCGTCCGGGCCTGGCTGCGGCAGTTCCTGGAGGACTGCGACGAGGCCTTCTTCGCCGAGACCTGGTCCCGGCTGCGGCACCCGCTGGCCGCCGAGGCCCGTCACCGGACCGAGCTGCTCCGCCGCAGGGGCCTGGCCGAGGCGCTGTCCTCCGTCTCCTCCGCGCTGTCGCTGGACGAGACGGCCGGGCACATCGTCGTCGACAAGCTGACCGAGGGACACACGGTCACGGCGGACGGCGGTCTGCTCCTCGTCCCCACCAGCCTCGGCCGCCCGCACCTGATGGTCCTGCACCGGTACCGGTGGCAGCCCGTGCTGCACTACCCCGTCAGCTCCCCCGACCTCGCCGTCCCGCCCTCGGTGGAACAGCTCACCCTGCGCATGACCGCCCTCTCGCACCCGGTCCGGATGCGCATCTGCCGTCACCTGGCCCGCAGCGCGTACACCACCGGGGAGCTGGCGCACGTGCACGGCGTGACCGCGCCGGAGATATCCCGGCACCTGAGCGTGCTGAAGAAGGCGGGCCTGATCACCACCCGGCGGCGCGGCCGGTACGTGCTGCACCAGCTCGACGTCGGCGTGGTGGCCCGGCTGGGCAGCGACTTCCTGGAAGGCCTGCTGCGGTAGGGCCGCCCGCCGGTGGGCGGGCGGAAGGACGGCGCGGACGGGCGCCGGGGGTCAGTCGAACCGGATGTGGCGCGCGCTCGTCCACGCACGCCGCAGGCGCCCGCGGACGAGTCCGTCGCGGTTCGGCGTGAGCGCCAGTCCCGCGAGCACCGCGATCCGGTCGGCGGTCCTCGCGACCGTCGCCTGGTCGGTCCACAGATGCTCGGCGAAGTCCGGTTCGCGCAGCCGCTCCAGGCAGTGGTCGAGCTGTTCCACGGCCCAACTCTCGCGCCGCAGCGGGGCGTCCCTCCCGGCGACGTACCGCAGCAGCCGCCCGAAGCCACGCTCACGCAGCCGCGCCAGTACGGTCTCCCGCTCGGCCAGCAGCGTGAAGTGCCGTACGTCGTGGCCCAGTTCGCGAAGGCGGCCGACCGTCTCCGCGAAGTACCGCGGATCGGTCACCGTCATGGGCGCGATGACCACACCGTCGTGCTTGCCGAGCGCGAGGTCGAGCACCTCGACGACACCCTGCCGCCAGGACGCCAAGTCCTGGAAGTCGCCGCGCAGTTCGGGCGGCAGCATCCGGCGCAGACCGAAGCCGGGATGTTCCGGGTCGCAGATGACACTGCCGGGCAGCCGGCGCTGGATCTCGTGTGCGGTCTGTGTCTTGCCGCCACCGAAGGGGCCGTTGATCCACAGGAGCATGCGCAGACCCTAGTGGGCGCCGGTCACGCCCCGGTCACGCCTCAGGTCCCGGGCGCCGTACGGATCAGCCGAGCCCGCCGGCCCGGACCAGGCCCGTCTCGTAGGCCAGCACGACGACCTGGACCCGGTCGCGCAGCCCCAGTTTCGTGAGGATGCGCCCCACGTGGGTCTTCACGGTGGCCTCGGAGAGGACGAGGCGCGCCGCGATCTCGCCGTTCGACAGTCCCTGCGCGACGAGGATCATCACCTCGCGCTCCCGCTCGGTGAGCCGCTCCAGGCCCTTGTGCTGCGGCTCCTTGCCCGTGTTGGGCAGCATCGGCGCGAACCGGTCGAGCAGCCGCCGCGTGGTCGACGGCGCGACCACCGCGTCACCGCTGTGCACGGACCGGATGGCGGCGAGCAGCTCGCCGGGCGGCACGTCCTTGAGCATGAATCCGGAGGCGCCCGCCTTGAGCCCGGAGAAGGCGTACTCGTCGAGGTCGAAGGTGGTGAGGATCAGCACCTTCGGCGGGTTCGGGTCCGAGCAGATGCGGCGGGTCGTCTCCACGCCGTCCAGCTTCGGCATGCGGACGTCCATCAGCACCACGTCGACCGCGGTGGCGCTCAGCACCTGGAGGGCCTCGACGCCGTCGCCCGCCTCGGCCACGACCTCCATGTCCGGCTGGGCGGCGAGCACCATCCGGAAGCCGGTGCGCAGCAGCACCTGGTCGTCGACGAGCATCACGCGGATCGCCATCGGGGTCCTTTCACTTCGTACGGATCACCGTACGCATCAACCTACGGATCAAGTGTGTGTACAGGTGTCAGTGGGCCGGTTTGAGCGGCAGCAGGGCGCTGATGCGGAAGCCTCCACCCGGCCGCGGCCCCGCGTCCAGGGTGCCGCCGACCATGCCGATGCGCTCCCGCATGCCGATCAGGCCGTGGCCCTGCCCGTCGGCGCCCCCGTCCTCGTACAGCTCGTGGGGCGCGCCCTTGCCGTCGTCCTCGACGAGCAGGCCGAGGCCGTCGTCGAAGTAGACCAGGCGGACACTGGCCCCCGCGTTCGGCCCCCCGTGCTTGCGCGTGTTGGTGAGCGCCTCCTGCACGATGCGGTACGCCGTCAGCTCCACGCCGCTGGGCAACGGGCGCGGGGTGCCCTCCACCTTGAAGTCGACGGGGAGGCCGGAGGCGCGGCACTGCTCGATGAGGTCGTCGAGCTGCTCGACGTCGGGCTGCGGCACGTACTCGCCGACCTCCTGGTGCTCGCCGGTGCGCAGGACGCCGAGCAGGCGGCGCATCTCGGCCAGCGCCTGGCGGCCGGTCCCGGAGATGGTCTCCAGGGCCTTCCTGGCCTGGTCCGGGGCGCTGTCCATGACGTATGCGGCGCCGTCGGCCTGGACCACCATCACCGAGACGTTGTGCGCGACGACGTCGTGCAGCTCACGGGCGATCCGGGCACGCTCGGCGGCGACCGCCACCTTGGCCTGCGCCTCCCGCTCCTTCTCCAGCCGGGCCGCGCGCTCCTCCAGCTGGGCGAGGTAGGCCCGGCGGGTGCGGATCGAGTCGCCGAGCACCCAGGCGAGCGCGAACGGGACGGTCTGGAAGATCGCTATGAGGACGCCGCCCAGGGCGCCCGACTCGTTCGCCGGCCAGCGGAGCTGCGCGAGCGTGCCCGCGCACAGGCCGCCGACCAGCGCGAACCGCGAGGCCCAGCGCGCGCCGTCCGCGGCGACCGTGTAGATGATCACCAGCATCGCGAAGTCGGCGGTCATCACCTCGACGTCGACGACGAGCTGCACGAAGCCCATGGCCGCGGCCAGGACGAGCATCTTCTCCGGCATCCGGCGGCGCAGCGCGACCGCCACGCACAGGAAGAAGGCGATGGGCAGCGACTCGGCGATCGACCCGTGGTGGTCCGCTGCCCCGTCGACACTGACGATGTTCACGCCGGTGATCCCGAGCAGGGCGACGGCCCAGAAGCTGTCGACCCATGTCGGGTGCCTGCGGAGAAAGTCATAGAGGCGCTGCACGTAACCCAGAGTAGGGAAGCGTGCAGTGTGCAGGGGTCAACCGGAGGACCGATCCGGGACCGCCCCTCGTACTCCCCAAGGTGGAGGCCCTCCCGTACCCGGCGCTTAGTGTGGGCCGGTGACAGCGACGACAGGCCTCAGGGCGAACGGCCGGTGGCGCGGGTGGCGCGAGGCGACACACGAGGCGCTGTACGGGCCCGCCGGCTTCTACCGCAGGCCCGAGGGGCCCGCGGGGCACTTCCGGACCTCGGTGCACGCGTCCCCGCTCTTCGCGGCGGCCGTGGCGCGGCTGCTGTGCCGTCTCGACGCGGCACTCGGCCGGCCCGGGGAGCTGGCGTTCGTCGACATGGCGGCCGGCCGCGGCGAGCTGGCGGCCGGGGTCCTCGCCACTCTCCCCGCCGAGGTGGCGGCCCGCGTGCGCGCGTACGCGGTCGAGCGCGCCGGCCGTCCCGCCGGTCTGGACGCCCGGATCACCTGGCTCGCCGAGCCGCCGCGCGGGATCACCGGGCTGCTCTTCGCCAACGAGTGGCTGGACAACGTGCCGGTCGACGTGGCCGAGGCGGACGCGGAGGGGGTGCCGCGGCTGGTCCTCGTGGGCGACGACGGCTCCGAACGCCTCGGGGAGCCCGTCGACGGCGCGGACGCGGAGTGGCTGCGCACCTGGTGGTGGCCGCCGTCCTCCGCCCCCTCCGAAGGCTCCCGTGCCGAGATCGGGCTGCCCCGGGACCTGGCCTGGGCCGACGCGGTGGCCTCGCTCGACCGGGGGCTCGCGGTCGCCGTCGACTACGCCCACTTCGACGGACGGCGGCCGCCCTTCGGGACCCTCACCGGGTTCCGCGACGGACGGGAGACGGCGCCGGTGCCGGACGGTTCGTGCGACATCACCGCCCATGTGGCGCTGGACGCGTGCGCCCGGACCGGAGGCCACGTGACGACGCAGCGCGCGGCGCTTCGGGCGCTGGGCGTGAGCGGCGCACGCCCTCCGCTCACGCTCGCGTCGACGGACCCCGCCGGCTACGTCCGTGCCCTCGCGGGTGCCGGGGCGGCGGCGGAACTCACCGCGCCGGGCGGCCTCGGCGACTTCGGCTGGCTGATCCGTCCCGTCGGCCTCCGGGACACTCCCGAAGGCGTCCCGGCGGGCGGCGACCCCTTCGGGGCGCTACTTGTCGATGTCCCCGACGACGAAGAACAGTGACCCGAGGATCGCCACCATGTCGGCGACCAGCGTGCCGGGCAGCAGCTCGGTGAGCGCCTGGATGTTGTTGTAGGACGCGGACCGCAGCTTCAGCCGGTACGGCGTCTTCTCGCCCTTGCTGACGAGGTAGTAGCCGTTGATGCCCAGCGGGTTCTCGGTCCACGCGTACGTGTGTCCCTCGGGTGCCTTCAGGACCTTGGGCAGCCGCTGGTTGATCGGCCCGGGCGGCAGCTCGGCGAGCCGGTCCAGGCAGGCGTCCGCGAGGTCCAGGGAGACGTGCGTCTGCTCCAGGAGGCATTCGAAGCGGGCCAGGCAGTCGCCCTCCTGCCGGGTGACGACCCGCAGGGTGTCCCGCAGCTCGCCGTACGCGAGATAGGGCTCGTCACGGCGCAGGTCGAAGTCCACACCGGAGGCGCGCGCGACGGGACCGCTCACTCCGTAGGCGTGCACGGCCTCCGCGGAGAGGGTGCCCACACCGCGGGTCCGCCCCCGGAAGATCTCGTTGCCGAGCACCAGGTCGTCGTACACGCCCATCCGCGAGCGCAGCGCGGCGACCGAGGCACGCGCGCGGGTGGCCCATCCGGCCGGGAGGTCCTCCTTGAGGCCGCCGACCCGGTTGAACATGTAGTGCATGCGCCCGCCGGAGATCTCCTCCATGACGTGCTGCAGTTCCTCGCGCTCCGTGAAGGCGTGGAAGATCGGGGTGATCCCGCCCAGCTCCAGGGGGTAGGACCCCAGGAACATCAGGTGGTTGAGGACGCGGTTCAGCTCGGCGAGGAGCGTGCGGGTCCACACCGCGCGCGCGGGCACCTCCATACCGAGCATCCGCTCCACGGCGAGGACGACGCCCAGCTCGTTCGAGAAGGCGGACAGCCAGTCGTGGCGGTTGGCCAGCATGATGATCTGGCGGTAGTCGCGCGCCTCGAAGAGCTTCTCCGCGCCGCGGTGCATGTAGCCGACGACCGGCTCCGCGTGCTGGATCCGCTCGCCGTCGAGCACGAGCTTCAGTCGGAGCACGCCGTGCGTGGACGGGTGCTGGGGGCCGATGTTGAGCACCATGTCGGTGCTCTCCGCGGCGCCGCCGATACCGACCATGGTCTCCGTCGTGGGAGTCATGGACACAGTCTGTCGTACGTACGCTTGCCCCATGGAGACGGGGAGCACGCAGACGGCCGAGAACGCGACGCCCGAGCCGGTCTGGACGGGACTGCCTCGGGGGCTGCTGCGGATGCGCCGGCTGCTGCTGGTGGTGTGGCTGGGGCTGCTGACGGTCGCCGTCGGAGTGCTCCTCGGCGTGTTCGCGGGCACCGGCTGGGCCCTGTTCGCACTGCTCCCGCTCGCCCTGGCCGGGTGGGGCTGGCGCATGCTGGGCCGCAACTGGCGCTCCTGGCGGTATGCCGAGCGCGCCGACGACCTGCTGATCAGCCGGGGCGTGCTGTGGCGCGAGGAGACCGTGGTGCCGTACGGGCGCATGCAGCTGGTCGAGGTGACCTCCGGGCCGGTCGAGCGGCACTTCGGGCTCGCCAGCGTGCAGCTGCACACGGCGGCCGCGGCGACCGACGCCTGCATCCCCGGGCTCGACCCGGCCGAGGCGGAGCGGCTGCGCGACCGGCTGACCGAACTCGGCGAGGCCCGATCGGCGGGCCTGTGAGCACGGCCTCCCCGGGCCCCTCGGGGCCCCCGCCCGTCGTGCCAGGGAGTCCGTCCGCGGCGACCGCGCTGCCGGACGAGGGCTCCGTGGGCGTACGGGAGCCGCTGTCCGAGCGGCGGCTGCACCCCGTGACGCCGTTCCGCCGTGCCTGGGCACCCGTCGCCGTGATCGCCGGCTGGGCCGTCCACGACCCCAACCAGGCGCAGGAACAGCTGACCCGGCTCACCACGACGGCGCTGCTCGTCGGGCTCGCCGTGATCGTGCCGGGCGCCGCCCTGTACGGCTTCCTGAGCTGGTGGTTCACCCACTTCGCGGTGACGGACACGGAACTGCGCATCCGTACGGGGCTGTTGTTCCGCCGCACCGCGCACATCCGGCTCGACCGGCTCCAGGCCGTCGACGTCACCCAGCCGCTGCTGGCCCGCGTCGCGGGCGTCGCCAAGCTGAAGCTCGACGTGGTCGGGGCGGACAAGAAGGACGAACTGGCCTATCTGGGCGAGGGCGAGGCCCGCAAGCTCCGTGCCGTGCTCCTCGCCCGCGCGGCCGGGTTCACGCCCGAGGCCGCCCGCGAGGTCGGCGAGGCACCGGTGCGGCGACTGCTGCACGTGCCGCCCGGCGTCCTCGCCGTCTCCCTGGTGCTGACCGGCGCCACCTGGGGCTCCCTGGCCGCCGCACTCGTCGTACCGCCGCTGCTGTGGTTCGCCACGCACAGCGTGTGGACGGTCCTCGCGACCGGCGTCCCGCTGCTCGGCGCGGCGGGCGCGAGCAGCGTGGGCCGCTTCGTCGGCGAGTACGACTGGACGGTGGGCGAGTCCCCCGACGGGCTGCGCATCGACCACGGGCTCCTCGACCGTACGCACGAGACGGTGCCGCCCGGCCGGGTGCAGACCGTCCGGATCGTCGAGCCGCTGCTCTGGCGGCGCCGCGGCTGGGTCCGCGTCGAACTGGACGTGGCGGGGTCGTCGAACTCGGTCCTCGTGCCGGTCGCCCCGCGCGAGGTGGCCGAGGCCGTGATCGCCGCCGTGCTGCCCGGGGTGACCGTCCCCGCTTCCCTGGACCGGCCGCCGCGGCGGGCCCGCTGGTGCCTGCCGTTCTGGTGGCGGGGCTACGGACTCGCCGTCACCGACACGGTCTTCGCGGCGCGCCACGGTCTGCTCCGGCGCAGCCTCTCCCTGGTCCCGCACGCGAAGGTGCAGAGCGTCCGGCTGACGCAGGGGCCGTGGGAGCGGCTCAAGGGAGTGGCCGACGTGCACGTCGACACGGGCGCGGGCAAGACGGTGACGGCACGGCTGCGCGACACCACCGAGGCGAGGGAACTGCTCCAGGCGCAGGCCGACCGTTCCCGCACGGGGCGCCGGGAGGCCCGGCCGGACCGGTGGATGGCCTGACGGGGCGGAGCGTGTGACGGCGTGCGGGTCTTCGAGCGGGGCTTCCGACACGGGCATGCACGCGTCGGGGCTTCCGACATGGGCATGCACGCGCGCGTGGCCGCGAAAAGAGCGCCACGCGCGCGTGCCGGGGCCATCCAGGCGGAGACAGCGGTGAGGGCAGTGGCGTCGTGCCACTGCCCTCACCGCGTCGGCCGCCTCGGATGTGCGAGCGGCTCAGGAAGCCGCGCTCCGCAGCCCCGCCACGTCGATCTGCTCCGTCTCGTCGTGCGCGGTCAGGTCGATGACCTGACCGGCCCCGAGCGAACCCTCGCTCGCGGTCTTGAACCCCGACTCCGCCTCCGCCTTGTGCAGGGCGAGCGCCTCCTGACCGACGACGTCGGCCAGGTCCTCGTTCTGCACGGCCTCCATCGCGGCGGCGTCGGCGGCCTCCTTCTGCGTACCGAAGAAGTCGAACCCGCCCTCGACCGAGGGACGTCGCACCGGTGCGGTGGGCGGGACGACGGCCACGGCCGTCGGAACGGTGAAGTGCCCGGAACGCTTCGCGGGCTCGGCGGGCTTGACGGGGTGGTGCGCCCGGGCCGCCGGAGCCGGCGCGGCCTCCGGTGCGGACGGAGCGGAGGAACCCGGGGTGGCCTGGGTGGACGAGGCGGCCCGGGCGGCCGGGCGGGACGGCGAAGGCTTGGCCTCGGCGGCCGCGCGCTGATGCCCGCCGACCGCCTCGGGCTTCCCCTGCGCCCCACCGTCCTCCGCGCCGGCGCCCGAGGACGGGCCGGGTCCGGTGGCGGGACCCGATCCGGTGGAGGGCCCCGCGTCGGGCGGTGTCGCCGACCCGGCCCGTGAAGCGCCCTTCGGGGGCTCGGTGTTGGTGGTCGCGGCCTTCGGGCCGGTCGTGCGCTGCCGGGTCGCCGCGCTCTTGCGGGCCGCCGCGTCCTTCACGGCCGCGTCGAGCGCGGACTCGCCGCGCTCGGCACCCTGGGAGGTGGCCTTCGCCGGTTCCGTACCGCCTTCGGCGTCCGCGCCCGTGTCGGGCGCGGCGTCGGGGTCCGGGTCGGCGTCGGGATCGGTGTCGCTGTCGGACTCCGCCACGGCGACCGCTCCGGGAGCCGCCGCTTCGGCGCTCTCCTTCTGCGGGCCACCACTCGATATCCGGCTCAGCGCGGCGCCCGCCCGCAGGAACAGCCCCGAACCGGCGGGCGAGAAGACCTCACCCTCCTTGCCGGCGTCGGCGTCGGCGGTGGCCTCCGCATCCGTGCCGTCAGCGGAATCCGTGGTGTCGGCGGTGCCCTCGGACGACGCGTCGTCCCCGGCCGCCGTCCCGCCGTCCGCCGCGGCCTCGTCGGCCTCCGCCGTCGTGGAGTCGCTCGCGTCCTTCGTGTCGTCCTGCGCGTCCGTCGCCGAGTCGGCGTCCTCGGCCTGCCCGGCCGCCACCGCGTCGGAGGACCGCTCGCGCCTGCCTTCCGTGTCCGGAGCGTCGGCGACGCCGAAGAATCCCGCCGGGTCGACGGGTTCCGGAGCAGCGGTCTCGTCGGGAGCGGTCCGCGCGGCCGGGAGGGCACGCGTCGGGACCGACGCCTCTATGGCGAGCTGCCGGCGGCCCTCCAGGGCGGTCGCCCGCTCCGTCTCCGCCGTCGCGTACCGCCGCAGCAGCGCCGCGTGTTCGTTGCGCAGGCCGGCCAGCTCGGTGCGCTTGGCGCGCAGCTTGTGCTCCAGCTTCACCCGCAGCTCGCGCGACTCGTCGAGGTCGGTCTCCAGTTCGGCGACCCGCTCGTCGTGACGCCACTCGTCGCTCGCCCGCGCGCGCGTGAGGTCGGCGACGCGTTTGCCCGCCGCGGTGTCCCAGCGGCGCATGACGACCGCACCGGCGACCGCCGTCACCGCGGCACCCGCGGCCAGCACACGGAGCACGGCCGGCTCCGTGAACAACCAGGGCCCCACGGCACAGACGAGCGACACGCCGGCGATCGCCGAAGGAGGCAGCAGCCTGTGCAAGGGCGGGGAATGGCGGTGGCGTCCACGTGGCATGGCCAGAAACTTACCGCGCGTAGGCGAATCGTGGTGCCCCGCACGGTAAAAACACAGCCACCCCGGAGGCTTTGTCGCGTACCGGCCGCCGACAGGACGTGTCCCTTGTCCCGCAAGGGCCGTCGCAAACCACCGGCCTCCCCAGCCCGTTGATCAATTCGGCCCTTCCCGGGACCGTCACCGCACCGGAATCAGCGGGCGGCGGCGCGGACGGCGGCAATTCTCCGGGACGGCTTTTCGGCGCCGGTCACCGAATTCGTGCCGCCCGGGCACGCCCCCGTCACAACCCCCGCCCACGGCACCCTCACGCCCCCTCACGACCCCGCGCGGGACACCGCTGCGGCGCGCGGCACGGCACGCCTCAGCCGCCGCCCAGCCGTCCGCTCATCCACTGGAGCGCCGCCGGGATCTCCCGCCGCCACGTGTTGAAGTTGTGGCCGCCGCTGTCGAGGATGATCGACGAGATCCGGGTCCGCCGGGTCGCCTTCACGAGGTCTATGAAGCCCAGGGTGTCCTTGTAGTTGGACTCGCCCATCCTGCTGCTGCTGACGAGCAGTGAGGTGTCGGGCGCGGGACGGTTCCTCAGGTACCAGCGCAGGTCCGCCCTGTCGCGCAGTCCCCTGTCGCCGTGGAAGAGGTCGCCCGTCGTACGGTCGATGGGCGCCTTGTAGTACGGCGAGAGGCCGGCGCCCGCGGCGTACACCCCGGGGTGGTGGACGGCCAGCTTCAGCGCGCAGTAGCCCCCCGTCGAGTCACCGATGACGCCCCAGCTCCCGGGCTTCGTGCCGACCCGGTAGTGGGCCGACACGGCGTCGGGCAGGTCCCTGGCGAAGAAGGACTCGGCCTGCGGTCCGCCGGGGACGTCCACGCACTCGGTGTCCCTCGGCGGCGCCACGGTCGGCCGCAGCATGACCAGGATCATCGGCTGGATCCTGCCGTTCTTCGCCAGCCGGCTCACGGTCTGCGGGTAGTGCAGCCCCTTGACGAGCGCACCGGCGGTCCCCGGATAGCCGGTCAGCACGGTGACGGCGGGGAACGTCCGGGTCCGGTAGCGCGGCTGGAAGTACTCGGGCGGCAGATAGACGTACGCGGGTGTGGCGATCCGGGTCGTACGGCCGACGATGTCGATCTTCTGGATCTGGCCGCCGGTCCACGGCCGGGAGCCGCCCGAGATGTTCACCCGCTGCGTATCGACCACTTGGAGGGGGCCGCCGCCCGCACCGCGCGCGCCGTTGTGGTCCACGACCACACCCTGGCCGCGCTCCTGGCCGAGCAGGTCGGCCCAGCTGGCGTAGAACCCGAACGCCTGGTTGGTGCCGAGTCCGACGCAGGCGAACAGCGCCAACTGGGTGGCCAGCAGGAGGCCCACGCGTCCGCTGACGGCCCGCCAGGTGCGCCGCGCCAGCCGCGGCCACCACCACACCGTGCCCGCGAACAGCAGTACGGCGAGCACGACCGCCAGTACCAGCACCTTGTTGCTCGTGAGACCCATGAGCTGCTCCGCCCGCGCTTTCCGCCCGAGGCGGTCCCGCTCCTTCGCGAGGCCTTGCCCTGGACTTTCCTTGCCTTTTGAACCGGCTTTCCGGAGACGAGTGAACCTGTGTCCCCAAGACACCGTCCTAGAGGGCGCAATGTCGCCGGATGCCGGAATGGCACCGGATTCAAGGTCTCTCGCAGAACTACGGGATGCGATGTCTGTCAGGATAGATGGGGAATTGTCGGGCGAGGTTCCGAGCCGAACAGGCCGAACGCGGCGCATACTCCGCGGTCCGAGCCCCGACGCCGTCCCCGCCCTGATCGCCAGGGCCTGCACGCTCGTCGGTCTCCTGGACATCGCCGCGGGCGTCTTCCCGCGCTTCCGTCACAGCCGTATGCACGCCCTCGCGGAGGTGCTGCCCGGCTCGTTCGGCCCGTTCGCCGCGGCCCTGTCGCTCAGTGCCGGCGTGCTCCTGCTGCTGCTCGCCCACGGGCTGCGGCGCCGCAAGCGACGGGCATGGCGTGCCGCGGTGGTCCTGCTCCCGCTGGGCGCCGTCGCGCAGTTCGCGTACCGGCACTCGCTGATCGGCGTCGTCATCTCGGCGGCGCTGCTCGCACCGCTGCTGCGCCACCGCGACGAGTTCGCGGCCCTGCCCGATCCGCGCAGCCGGTGGCGCGCGCTCGCCAACTTCGTCCTCATGGGCGCCGGTTCCCTCGTCCTCGGTCTCCTCATCGTCAGCGTCCACGAGAACCGCATGATCGGCGACCCGAGCCTGGCCGACCGCATCACCCACGTCCTGTACGGCCTGGTCGGCTTCGAGGGCCCCGTCGACTACGCGGGACCCACCTCCTGGACGGTCGCCTTCTCCCTCGGCGCCCTCGGCTGGCTGACCACCGTCACCACTGTCTACCTCGCCTTCCGCCCCGAGCACCCCGCCGCCCGGCTCACCGAGGACGACGAGGTCAGGCTCCGCGCCCTGCTCGACAGGCACGGCAGCCGCGACTCCCTCGGCCACTTCGCGCTCCGCCGCGACAAGGCGGTCGTCTTCTCGCCCAGCGGCAAGGCGGCGGTGACCTACCGGGTGGTCTCCGGGGTGATGCTCGCCAGCGGCGACCCCATCGGTGACGTGGAGGCCTGGCCCGGCGCCATCGAGCGCTTCATGGACGAGGCCCGGGCACACTCCTGGACCCCCGCCGTCATGGGCTGCTCCGAGACGGGCGGCGAGGTGTGGACCCGCGAAACCGGCCTCGACGCCCTCGAACTGGGGGACGAGGCGGTGGTGGATGTCGCGGATTTCTCCCTGGCCGGGCGCGCGATGCGGAACGTGCGCCAGATGGTGAAGCGCATCGAGCGGGCTGGCTACGAGACACGGGTACGGCGCATCCGTGACCTCGGCGAGGGCGAACTGGACCGGATACGGCGCGCCGCCGAGGACTGGCGCGGCACCGACACCGAACGCGGTTTCTCCATGGCGCTCGGCCGTATCGGTGACCCCTCCGACGGGGACTGTCTGATCGCCACCGCCCACAAGGCCGACGACCAGCCGGGACCGTACGGCGACCTGAAGGCCGTCCTGCACTTCGTCCCGTGGGGCACCGACGGGGTCTCCCTGGACCTCATGCGCCGCGACCGCGCTGCCGACCCCGGCATGAACGAACTCCTCATCGTGGCCGCGCTCCAGGCGGCCCCCCGCCTCGGCGTCACCCGGGTCTCCCTCAACTTCGCGATGTTCCGTGCCGCACTCGCCCGCGGCGAGAAGATCGGCGCCGGGCCCGTGCTGCGCGCCTGGCGCGGACTGCTCGTGTTCCTCTCCCGCTGGTTCCAGATCGAGTCCCTGTACAAGTTCAACGCGAAGTTCCGCCCCCGCTGGGAGCCGCGCTTCGTCGTCTACGCCTCCTCCCGGGACCTCCCCCGCATCGGCCTCGCCGCCATGCAGGCCGAGGGCTTCGTGAACCTCGCCCTCCCCCGCCTGCTGCGCCGCCGCCCCCGGGCCCCCCGCCCCTGCGCGCACGCACCGGCGGAACGCGACGTCAGAGCCGCCTAGCCCGGACACCGAGCCGTCGCCGCCCCCCGCCCGCACACGGGCGGGGGGCGGTGTGCCCGGTCAGGGCGATCCGGTCCGGCAGGGGCCTAGGCTGGGCGTATGAGCATTGAGCGCGGGCGCGGGCGAGTCGCGGGACTGCCGACGTGGGACCGCTGCGCGGTCATGGGGGTCGTGAACGTCACCCCCGACTCCTTCTCCGACGGCGGCCACTGGTTCAACACGACGGCGGCCGTCAAGCACGGCCTCGACCTGGTCGCCGAGGGCGCCGACCTGGTGGACGTGGGCGGCGAGTCCACCCGCCCCGGAGCCACCCGCGTCGACGAGGCGGAAGAGCTCAAGCGCGTCATCCCCGTCGTCCGCGGCCTCGCCGCCGAGGGCGTCACCGTCTCCGTGGACACCATGCGCGCCTCGGTCGCCGAGCAGTCCCTCGCCGCCGGAGCGGCCCTCGTCAACGACGTCAGCGGCGGCCTCGCCGACCCCGCGATGCTCCCGGCCGTCGCCGCGGCGGGCGCCCCCTTCGTCGTCATGCACTGGCGCGGCTTCCTCGCGGGCGGGAACGTGAAGGGCGTGTACGAGGACGTGGTCTCCGAAGTCGTCGACGAGCTGCACGCACGCGTGGAGGCCGTCATCGAGGCCGGTGTCGCCGCCGACCGGATCGTCGTCGACCCCGGGCTCGGCTTCTCCAAGGACCCCGAGCACGACCTCGCGCTCCTCGCCCACCTCGACCGCCTCAACACCCTCGGCCACCCCCTGCTGGTCGCCGCCTCCCGCAAACGTTTCCTCGGCCACGTCCTGGCCGACCCGAAGGGCGCGCCGCCGCCCGCGCGCGAACGCGACGCCGCCACCGCCGCCGTCTCCGCGATCGCCGCCCAGCACGGCGCCTGGGCGGTCCGCGTGCACGAGGTCAGGGCCACCGCCGACGCCGTACGGGTCGCCCGCGCCGTCGAGGGTGCCCGCACCGACGGGCCGTCCGGCACCGCCGGCCGTCCGGCCGCAGAGGGAGCCCGGTGAGCACACCGCAGACCGACGTCGAGCAGGTCGAAGGCGCCAACACGGCTTTCTACGAGGCGCTGGAGCGGGGCGACTTCGAGGCCCTCTCCGGCCTGTGGCTGGCCCCGCTGGACACGTCCGACGACGACTTCGCGGGCGAGGGCGCGGTCGTGTCCTGCGTCCACCCCGGCTGGCCCGTCCTCAACGGCCGCGGCGAGGTCCTCCGCTCGTACGCGCTGATCATGGCGAACACGGAGTACATCCAGTTCTTCCTCACCGACGTGCACGTCTCCGTCTCCGGCGACACCGCGCTCGTCACCTGTACGGAGAACATCCTCAGCGGTGGCCCGGCACCCGACGACGGCGAGGAACTCGGCCCGCTCGTCGGCCAGCTCGTCGTCGCCACGAACGTCTTCCGCCGTACCCCCGAGGGCTGGAAGCTCTGGTCCCACCACGCCTCACCCGTGCTCGCAGAATCCGGTGAGGAAGAGGACGAGGACACCGCCGGTTGAGTGGGTATGGGCCCCGCAGGGACCAAGAAGTGGTTGGAATCACCACCTCGGGGTAGGGGCGGCTACCAACCCGTGAGCCGCCGCGTTCCCCAGGGGAAACGCCCGGTGAAGCCTCGTCGCCTTCGCCCGGACGCCCGCCCCCGCGGGCGAACGCTGTCAGTGCCCGCAGGTAGATTCGCCTGAGGCTGGTGTGCCGACCGCACTCGGTGCACGACGGCCGTTACCGACGATTGCAGGAGTGATTCGCGTGGATCGTGTCGCGCTGCGCGGCCTCAAGGCCCGCGGGCACCACGGCGTCTTCCAGAGGGAGCGCGAGGAGGGCCAGACCTTCATCGTGGACCTGACGCTGGGCCTGGACATCCGGCCGGCCGCGGCCGACGACGACCTGGCGAAGACCGTGCACTACGGCATCGTGGCGGAGGAGGTCGTCGCCGTCGTCCAGGGCGAGCCCGTCGACCTCATCGAGACGCTCGCCGAGCGCATCGCCCAGACGTGCCTCAAGCACGACGGGGTCCTGGAGGTCGAGGTCTGCGTCCACAAACCGGACGCGCCGATCACGGTCCCCTTCGACGACGTGACCGTCACGATCACCCGGAGCCGAGCATGACCGCCGCGTCCTTCACCGAGGGTCAGAGCGACCCGACCGTACAGCCGGTGCCCGCCTCGGTCGTCGAGCGCGTGGACGCCGCCGACTCGACGCTGCAGAACCCCCGGCGCGCCGTGATCTCCCTCGGCTCGAACCTGGGCAACCGCCTGGAGACCCTCCAGGGCGCCATCGACGCCCTGGAGGACACCCCCGGCGTCCGCGTCAAAGCGGTCTCCCCCGTCTACGAGACGGAGCCGTGGGGCGTCGAACCGGGCAGCCAGCCCTCGTACTTCAACGCGGTCGTGGTCCTTCGGACCACCCTGCCGCCGTCCTCGCTCCTGGAGCGGGCGCACGCGGTCGAGGAGGCCTTCCACCGCGTACGGGACGAGCACTGGGGCCCCCGCACCATCGACGTGGACATCGTCGCGTACGCCGACCTCGTCTCGGACGACCCGGTGCTGACACTCCCTCACCCGCGCGCCCACGAGCGGGCCTTCGTCCTCGCTCCCTGGCACGACGTCGACCCCGAGGCGCAGCTTCCCGGCCGCGGTGCCGTCGCCCAGCTCCTCACCACGGTCACGCGGGACGGCGTCGCTCCCCGTGCGGACCTGGAACTCCGGCTGCCCGAGTAGTCGTTAAGGTCAGGACGACCACGGGCCGGCCGGCAAGGGCCGGCCCCCACGGGCTACCGAAGGGGCATCGTGAAAGAGCTGCGCATCAGGACACTGGCCGCGGTGTTCGTCGTGGCCGGAGTGCTGTCCTGGGCGGGCGCCCGCCTGTGGGCCGCGGTGGGCACGCTCCCCCGGGTCCCGCTGGCCGCACCCATCGTGCTCGCCCTGATCGCGATCGTCCTCCTCGCGACGGCCCTGTCGCTGCGCGCCCGCCTCAAGGCGCAGCGCGAGCGCCGCCCCGGCGCCAAGGGCGTCGACCCGCTGATGGCGGCCCGCGCGGTCGTCTTCGGCCAGGCGAGCGCCCTGGTCGCCGCCCTGGTGGCGGGACTGTACGGCGGGACCGGGGTCTTCCTCCTGGAGTCCCTGGAGGTCCCCGCCCGCCGCGACCAGGCGATCTACGCCGGCTTCTCCGTCGTCGCCGGCATCGCCGTCATAGCGGCCGGCTTCTTCCTGGAGCGCGTCTGCAAGCTCCCGGAGGACGACGACGAACACCACGGCGGAGCGGCCCCGGCCGCCTGACGACGAGCTGTACGCCATGGGCCCCGGCCCTGCCTTCGAAGGCAGGGCC
>NZ_JBEZHO010000051.1:0-63966 GCF_040650615.1 Streptomyces sp. NPDC048643 | reverse complement strand
GCGCGCTGCTCACCGCGATCCCGACGCTGATCGTGTACTTCGCGCTCCAGCGCCAGTTCGTCAGCGGCCTGACCCTCGGCGCCAACAAGGGCTGACCGACTCCTCCCGAACCTGTCCTGGACCCATGGGAAAGACAACCACCGTGTCGCACACCTTCACCCCCCTGGCCTCCGTACGTGTGGATCCGCGCACCGCACGGGTCCATGAGGAGGGCTGGCAGTCCTGGAGCCCCAGCGGCAGCTACGCGCTCGACGCCGCTCCACA
Source organism: Streptomyces sp. NPDC048643 (assembly GCF_040650615.1). Taxonomy (NCBI): domain Bacteria; kingdom Bacillati; phylum Actinomycetota; class Actinomycetes; order Kitasatosporales; family Streptomycetaceae; genus Streptomyces; species Streptomyces sp. NPDC048643. The sequence goes on along the minus strand of NZ_JBEZHO010000051.1, from coordinate 63,702 downwards.
CCGTCCGACCAACGACAACTGGGCGACGGTCTGCTACCGCCCCGGCCGATCCGTCCCCACCACGACCTTCCAGGGCGAGGGACTGCTCGCCCTCGACGCAGGCGACGGTTCCCCGGTCCGGCTCTGGGCAGCCGCGGACCCGCTGCTCGCCGTCCCGTCGATCCGACTGCGGCTGATGGACGGCCGTGCCGAGGTCAGCGCGGACGGACCCGTCGAAGAGTTCTCGTACGCCGGCTCCGGTGGCATCCAAGGCGCCCTCTCCGACTGGGCCGAGGGCCTGAACCTGCCCACGCCCCGTCCCGCACCGACCGTGTGGTGCTCCTGGTACGAGTACTTCACCGCCGTCACCGAGAACGACATCCACGAGAACCTCGACGCGATGGACACGCTCGACCTGCCCGTCGACGTCGTCCAGATCGACGACGGCTATCAGAGCGCCCTCGGCGACTGGCTCACGCTCTCCGACCGCTTTCGCTCCCGCCGGAACATCGCCGAAGCCATCCGGTCACACGGCCGGCGACCGGGAATCTGGACAGCACCGTTCCTCGTCGCCCCGCACAGCGAACTGGCGGACCGGCACCCCGACTGGCTGGTCCGCGACGTCGGCGGCGCACCCCTGCACGCCGGCCGCAACTGGAACCACGACCTGTACGCCCTCGACACGACGCACCCTGACGCGGCCGCCTATCTGATGGACGTGTTCACCACCCTCCGCGGTGAGGGATACGACTACTTCAAGATCGACTTCCTGTACGCCGGAGCCCTGGACGGTGTGCGGTACACCGACGGCGACGCCCTGTCCGCGTACCGGGCCGGTGTCGGGCTCATCCGTGAAGCCATCGGCGGCGACGCGTACCTGCTCGGCTGCGGCGCGCCGATGCTCCCCTCCCTGGGCCTCTTCGATGCCATGAGAGTCAGTCCCGACACCGCTCCGCACCGGCGGCCCGAGGCGGACGACTACAGCCAGCCCGGGCAGGACCCCGCCGAGTTCACCGGTGCCGCCCGCCAATGGCAGCACGGTCGACTCTGGGTCAACGACCCCGACTGCCTCATGGCCCGGCCCCGGATCGAGACACGGGAACGCTGGGCCGCCCATGTGGAGGCCACCGGGGGGCTGATGGCCTCCAGCGACCGTCTGCTGTCCCTCGACCCGTGGGGAGTGGACACCACCCGCCGCCTGCTGTCCTCGGGAGGGGCCGCATGACCGCCGAACGCACTCTCTCCGTTCCCGGCATCGCCTACGGGGGCGACTACAACCCCGAGCAGTGGCCCGAGGAGGTGTGGGCCGAGGACATGCGCCTGATGCGCGAAGCCGGTGTGACCATGGTCAGCGTCGGCATCTTCTCCTGGGCGCTGTTGGAGCCCTCCGAGGGAACCTTCGACTTCTCGCGCATGGACCGACTGCTGGATCTCCTGGAGGAGAACGGCATCGCCGCGGACCTGGCCACTCCGACGGCCGCACCCCCGGCGTGGTTCTTCCGGTCGCACCCCGAAGCCCTGCCCGTGGACCAGGACGGCCGGCTCCTCACCTACGGCAGCCGGCAGACGTTCTGCCCCAGCAGCCCGGCCTACCGGGAGGCCGCCCTGCGCATCGCGGGCAGACTCGGTGAGCGATACGCCGGGCACCCGGCCGTGGTGATGTGGCACGTCCACAACGAATACGGCTGCCACAACGCGGCCTGCTACTGCGACACCAGCGCCGCGTCCTTCCGGCGCTGGCTGCGTGAGCGGTACGAGGACCTGACTGCCCTCAACCACGCCTGGGGCACGACCTTCTGGAGCCAGTGGTACTACGACTGGGACGAGATCCTGCCGCCGCGCGCCACCGGCGCCGTACCCAACCCGACGCAGCAACTGGACTGGCGCCGCTTCTGCTCCGACGAACTCCTCTCGCTGTACACGGCCGAGCGGGACGTGCTGCGCTCGGCGGCTCCGTCCACACCGGTCACCACGAACTTCATGGTCATGGACAACTTCGACGCACTGGACTACTGGCGGTGGGCCCCGGAGCTGGACATCGTGTCCAACGACCACTACCTGATGTCGGCCGACCCGGCTTCGGAGATCGACGTCGCGCTCAGCGGCGACCTGACGCGGTCGCTCGCGGGCGGGCCCTGGCTGCTCATGGAGCACTCCACGGGCGCTGTGAACTGGCAGCCCGTCAACCGCGCCAAGCGCCCCGGTGAACTGCGGCGCAACGCCCTGGCCCACGTGGCACACGGCGCGGACGGAATCGCCTACTTCCAGTGGCGGGCGGCCAGGGCGGGCGCCGAACAGTGGCACTCGGCGATGCTCCCGCACGCGGGCACCGACAGCCGCATCTGGCACGACGTGGTCCGGCTCGGCGGCGATCTGAAGGCGCTGGCCGAGGTGCGCGGCAGCATCGGCACGGCCGAGGTCGCCGTCGTCTGGGACTGGGACGCCCGCTGGGCCCTGGAACTGCCCTCCCAACCGAGCGCCGAGCTGCGGTACTTGGACCTCGTGCGTGCCTGGTACGAGCCGCTCTGGCGATCCAGCGTCGCCGTGGACTTCGTCCGCCCCGACGCGGACCTGTCCGGCTACCGGCTCGTTCTTGTGCCGAGTCTGTACGCCGTCGACGACGCCGGAGCCGCGAACCTCACCGGGTACGCCGAGCGCGGTGGGACACTCGCGGTCGGCTTTCACAGTGGTGCGGTCGACGAGAACTGCCATATCAGGCTGGGCGGTTACCCTGGAGCGTTCCGCGAGGTGCTCGGCGTCCGCAGCGACGAACTCTTCCCTCTCCTCCCCGGGGAGACGGCGCCCCTGAGCGGACAGGTGCCTCCGGGGGCCACGGGTGCGCTGTGGTCGGAGCGGCTGGAGCTGAAGGGCGCCGAGGCCGTCGCCCGTTACGAGGACGGTCCGCTGAGTGGCTGCGCGGCGGTGACTCGGCACGCGCTTGGAGCGGGCAGCGCCTGGTACGTGGCCACACACCCCGACGCCGACACGCTCGCCGCGCTGCTCGACCGGATGTGCGCCGAAGCAGGTGTGGCGGCGCCGCTCGTCGGGCCACCCGGCGTCGAAGTGGTGCGACGGCGTGGAGTGGATGCCGACTACGTCTTCCTGATCGACCACACGGGCGAGGGGGCCGAGCTGCCTGTTCCACCGGGGACGACGGAACTTCTGACAGGCAAGGAGGTCCTGGCCACGGTCCGCGTGGCCCCTGGTGACGTGGCTGTCGTTCGAACTCCGCACGCACAGGCGGGTGTTGCCCTCTGAGGTTCTGGCATATGCCGTTTTTCGCACGATGGCAGGAGCTGACTCAAGGCCCACCGCTTTGAGGCGATTACCCTCTACAGTCCTCCTGTGACTGGTGTCGTAATCGATTACGCAAGGTCTGGGGATGTCGCGAGCGCCGTGGATCCCGTGTCCGTCGGCGGACGGGGTCGTCCCCGGGGGACCCGTCGTGGCGGAACCGGACCCCGCAGGCGCGTACAGCCCGGAACATCTCGATGTTCCGGGCTGACGTGTGCCGGGGATCGTCGCGCCGCTTATGCCGAAGCGGGGCCGTCCGCGCACACTTGCGCAGCGTCCACGGGTACAGGCCGTGGCCGGATCCCGAGCGTCGGGGCTGCTGATCGAATGGAGCTGGAACCGTGATGTCGCCCGGTGGAGATCCGTACGGCACCTATCATCGCCCGCCGGCCGCGCCGAGGGAGTCTCCGTCTGGGGCCGCAACGGGCCGCCCCGGGAAGCCGTCCGCGCTCGTGCGGCCTTACGCGCTGACCGGTGGCCGCACCCGGCCGAGCCACCATTTGGCCATCGAGGCGTTGGTCAGTACCGCGGTCGACCTGTCGCAGGCCCGGAGTCACTCGCCGGAGGCGTACCGGATCTGCGTCCTGTGTGGAGAGGTCAAGTCGGTCGCTGAGATCTCGGCACTCCTCTCGGTGCCGCTCGGTGTCGCCCGGATCCTCGTCGCGGACCTCGCTGAGAGGGGTCTCGTCGTCGTGCAGCAGCCTCAGGGAGACGAGGCCGGTGAGGGAAGGCCGCACGTGACGCTGCTGGAGAAGGTGCTCAGCGGACTTCGTCGGCTCGAGTAGTCCTCCGGCGGGTACGCACACGCCAAGCATCGAGCCCGTGTCGCCGTGGGGGGCGGGGGCAGGGTGCTCGGTCGTTCCGTCAAAAGTCCGCCCGAACGGCGGGCCCAAGCACTGTGCAGCGGGCCCTCCCGGGGGTGGAAGGCGGCCCTCCGGGCCTGTCGGGGTGCCGTGCCGGTGGACGCCCAAAGCAGGTGCGTACCAATCGGTCGGTCAAAATTCAGCCACCCTGTCGCAACCGTGTACCGGTGCGAAGTTGAACGCCTAAGGTGTTGGCCCATGGCCCACGTAATCGATTACCTCCAGCCTGGTCCGCTGACCGGAGTGGATGCCGCTCACGCATGGGTTCTGCAGGAACTGCCGGCCGACCCCATGGAGATATGGGCCGTCGCTCAGGCTCTGGTCGTGCGGCCGGTGGACGCTCACATTCTCGGTCTGCCCGCGCACAGGATCGAGGAGCGGACCATCCGACCCGTGCGAGGGCTCATCGCCGTTCTGGCCCAGCTCTACCCCGAGCGTCTGTACCGCCCTCGGCCACCCGCCACGCGCATCGTGGGAACCAGCCGTCATGTGGCCGTTCTCGCCTGCACGTTGCTGCGGACGCGGGGCTTCCCCGCCCGCGTGAGGGCCGGGTTCGTCACCCATGCGGGCCACCTGACGGGTGAGGATCTGTGGGTCACGGAGTTCTGGGCCGGCGCGGAGCGGCGCTGGATACGAACACACCCGGACCCGCCGGGCGATGAATCCGCGGCGATGAACCCGGCGTCCGTGGGCTTCCTGTCCGGCGGCGAGGCCTGGCAGCAGTACCGAGGCGGACTGCTCCCGCAGAAGCCACCCGACGGTGCCGTGTCCAACCGGAGATGGGAGCCGGTGGGGATCAGCAGCACCACGGTCCGTGACCTGGCCGCGCTCTGCCAGGTCGAGATGTTGCCCGATGACGTGTGGGGCCGCATGGCGCAGGTTCACGAAGGTCGGATGCCGGCGGCCTACGACAACCTGATCGATGTGACCGCCGCCGTCTGCGCGCGAGGTGACACCGCCGACCTGGCTCGCCTCTTCTCCACCGGGGACCTTGCCGTGCCTCGGCACCTGCTCAGTTGATCGCCGCGGACGTCTCGACGAAGCCCATGAGCCTCCGACGGAGAGGCCGGAAGCGTCGGCCCCCCGCACGGTGAAGGGGCACACCCAGGCAACCGTCCGTGTCTGGAAACAGTGCCTCCTCCATTCCGTTGAAGCGCACCACCGATGACCCGCAGATCAGATGCATCGTCCCGCCGCGCTCCCAGCGGCATCCCGCCGAAAGGGGCAATTGCCTTGCCTGCAAAAGCCGTTCGCGACCCGCGACGCGTTCCCCGCGTCGTCACGGTGTTCGTTCTCCTGGCCTCGTTGATCACTGCGTCCCTCACCACGGCCGACGCCGCGACCCCGCGTGGTGGGGCCGCGGGCAGTACCGCTGCCGACTGCGCCACAACCGCCTCACCCGACTTCGGCATCGACCTGACCGGCGGCGACTGGCGGTTCCGGACCGGCGACGACCCGGCCTGGGCCGCCGCCGACTACACCGACACCGCCTGGGACAGCTGGACGGTCCCCGACGACTGGGGCCGGTCGGCCGAGCTGTCCACGTACGACGGCTACGCCTGGTACCGAAGGACCTTCACCCTCCCCGAACGTCCCGACGGCATCACCGACTCATCCGTCATCGCCGCGCTGGGGTTCATCGATGACGCCGACCAGACCTTCCTCAACGGAGAGAAGATCGGAGAGACCGGCTCCTTCCCGCCCGCCTTCGACTCCACCTGGGAAGTTCCGCGCGAGTACTATCCGCCGAACGGTCTGCTCCACTGGGGAGCCGTGAACGTCCTTGCCGTGCGCATGTACGACGGCACCGGCGGCGGTGGCTTCTACAAGGGTCCGATCGGCCTCTATTCCAAGGCACATCTGCGCGACCTGTCCGGACCCACGGGTACCGCTGCGAGTGCCCGTCAACTCGCGCACGCCTGCTCCGTTCTCGAGCGGCAGCACAAGGCCGTGGCCGCGGGCGACCTCCGGCGCTATGCCGGCACGCTGGACCGTGACTTCTTCCACCAGGGCGACACCGCCGCCCGCAGGGTGGCCGACGTCCGCAGGATGATGGCGGGTAGGTCGGCCGTGGTGCTGCGTGACGATCAGGCCGAGGTCCTGGTCGACGCACAGGGCCGTCTCGTCGTCGACACCATTCGAAGCTGGGCTACGACCGACGGCACCGTCCTCTCGCCGCCCCACCGCGAGTTCCTCTACATCGATCCGCACAGGCGGGCCGAACTCGGTGACCACGCACGCTTCTTCCGCGACAGCTACCAGTCCGCGGCGATGCACCGGCGTGTCGAGTTCAACGTCTATCTCCCGCCCGGTTACACGCGGACCACAGCCCGGCGCTTTCCGACGGTGTACATGCTGCACGGCTACAACGGCAGCAACATCGAATGGGAAGCCCGAGGCATGGACACCGTCATGGACGGCCTCATCGCCGAGAAGAACATCGCCCAGTCCGTCGTCGTCTTCCCGGACGGCGCCAGCGGCTGGTGGGTGGACACCTCCGCCGGCAACTACAACAGCATGGTCGTCAAGGAGCTCGTTCCGCTGGTGGACCACGCGTACCGGACGATTCCCGACCGCGAGCACCGAGGCATCAGCGGCGTGTCCATGGGCGGGCAGGGCGCGTTCACCATCGGACTGAAGCATCCCGAGCTGTTCAGCTCCATTGCCAGCCACATGGGCGCGCTCAGCCTGCCGCCCCTGGCCGGCACGGCGGAGGAACAGGCCGCCAACGCACCGCTTGAGCCACTCACCTTGGTCGACTCCCTGAGCGTCCGCCAACTGCGCCGTCACACCTACTACTTCGACGGCGGTTCGTCCGACGATTTCGGGTTCGGTCAGGCAGCCCTCCAGATGGGCACCGAGCTGACGGCGAAGGGCGTCGCGTACGACTACCAGGGCGGCCCCGGCCGCCACGAGGACGCCTACTGGGTACCGAAGCTCGACCGGTCCTTCGCTCTGCACAGCAGGCAGTTCCGGGCGCACCCCGTACCCCGGCCGCACGAGCCGCGGAGGCCTACCCCCGCGTACGCCTGGCCGTAGCCCGCTCGCGCCCCACGAAGCTCCGTGCGACGCAGAGGTGCATCGGTCCAGAACCCCGGGCCGTTCCGTACCGATGCACCTCTCCGGCACCGAGTCCCCGGGCCAACGCGAGGCGGGCGCCGACCGGTTCACCAGGAACTCAGCCGAGCCCGCGCCTCCCGGCTCGCGCTGCCCCCTGTTTTCGCTCCCTGGCCAGTTCCCTCACATACGCGCGCGCGTCCACCTGGATGGTGTGCCGGGGAGACGCGACGTAGCGGCGGCCGAGGCGAGCGCGGTAGGCGGCGATCTCGCCGAGCATCTCCTCCCGCGTGGGCAGCGCGCATCTGTCCAGCAGCAGGTCGGCGACCCAGTGCGCCTGCGCCTCCGCCAGCGGCATGATCGCGCCGAGCGGTTGGATGAGGCCGATGAAGTAGAGACCGTCCTGGTGAGGCGCGACGACGCGGTGGTACAGGCTCAGGTCGTTGTCACCGGGGTCGATCAGTTCGTCCTTGAGGAACGGGAAGGAGATGTCGTATCCCGTGGCGTAGACGATCGCGTCGATGTCCTCCACGCTGCCGTCCTCGAAAACCACGCTGTGTGATTCCAGGCGTCGCGGGGCGGGCCGCACGACGATGTCTCCGTGTCCGAGCCGCGTGAGGAGGTCGTCGGAGATGGTCGGGTGGGCGGCGAGGACACGGTGACGCGGTGCGGGAAGGCCGTAGTCCGTCAGACGGCCTCGGCTCAGACGCAGCAGGAGCTGTAGCCCGAGGCCCTGCACCGCCTCGGGCGCCCTGGCCAGCCATGAGTTGGTGAGCCGGTCGGTAGGCGTTCCGAACAGGTACTTCGGGATGATGTGCGCACCGCGGCGCATGGCGAGGACGGTCCGCTGCGCGACACGGGATGTCTCCACCGCGATGTCGCACGCGGAGTTGCCGATGCCGAGGACCAGGACGCGCTGATCGGCGAAGGGTTCCGGTGTCCGGTAGTCGTGCGCATGGGTCTGAACGCCGGTGAAATCATCTGCTCCCGGCAGCGACGGTCGAGGCCAACGGGCCTTCCAGTGATGCCCGTTGGCGACGAGGACAGCGTCGTAGGTACCCACCGTCTCCCGCCCGGTGTCACGGTGGCGCCGTCGAACCGTCCACTGGCCGGCCGCGTTCGGTGCGGCATCGACGACCTCTGTGCGGAAGGAGATGGACTCGCGCAGCCCGAAGTGATCCACGAACGCGTCGAAATAGCGGGCGATGTGGGCGTGACCGGGGTAGTCGGGAGTGTCCTGCGGCATCGGGTAGGAGGCGTACTCCATCACCTGGCGCGAGGTGTTGATGTGAAGCGAACGATAGGCGGACGAGAGGCCGTTGTCGTTCAGGTACCGCCAGTTCCCGCCCACCTGGGATCCGAGCTCGAAGCAGTCGTACGGGATGCCGCGTGCGGCGAGCACTTGGCACGCGGCGATTCCCGAGGAGCCCGCCCCGATCACACACACCCTGCGCATGTCCCTGCACCTCCCTGTGTGCGTCCGGCCGTATGACCGGGTGGTCACAGGCTGGGGCTCGCGATGTGAAGTGTCAATGGGCGATACACGGTCCGCGGCCGACCGGAGATCCCCAACAACCCTTTCTGCCCTACGCGTTGACACTTCGTCACGGGCGCCCCACGATGACCGGGCGGTCACATGACCGCCCGGTCATCAGGAGTGTCCATGCCCACAGCCACCTGGACCCGGCTGTCACCGGCCCGACGGGAGAGCGTGCTGGTCGCCGCCATGGACGAGTTCGGCACCCACGGCTACTCCACGGGCAGCCTCAACGTCATAGCCCGAGAGGCCGGCGTGGCCAAGGGCTCACTGTTCCAGTACTTCTCCGGCAAGCTCGACCTGTTCACCTACGTCGCCCATCAGACGTCACTGCGCATCTACGCGCACATGCAGCCCTGGCTCGACGGATACGACCGCACCCGGATCTTCGGCGTCCACCTCGTCGACGCGCTGGAGGCCTGGCTGGACTACTTCGCGACGCACCCGCTGGAACGAGGCGTCACCGTCGCCACCAACATGGAGATGAACCAGGCCGTGCGCGACGCGGTCCTCGTCCCGGTCAACGAGATATACGAGTCCGGCCTGCGGCCTCTGCTGGAACGCGCCGTCGACGCCGGAGACCTGCGCAAGGACGCCGACCTGGACGCCCTCCTCTCCATCCTGCTCGTCATGCTGCCGCACCTGGCGACGGTCACCCACGCCCCAGGACCCGACGGGCCGCTCCCGCTCACCGGCCGGCACCCCCGGACCCGCCGCGAGAACCTCGAACGACTTGTCACCCCCCTGCTGGCCGGCTTCGTCGCGAGGGCCGACCAGTGACCGCCTTCGACTACGACGTCCTGGTCATCGGCTCGGGTTTCGGCGGAAGCGTCACCGCCCTTCGCCTCACCGAGAAGAACTACCGCGTGGGGGTGCTCGAAGCCGGACGGCGCTTCGCCGACACCGACTTCCCCCGGACCTCCTGGCGCATCCGGGACTACCTCTTCGCGCCACGCCTCGGCTGTACCGGGATCCTGCGCATGTCCCTGCTCGGCGACGTGATCGTGCTGAGCGGAGCAGGCGTGGGCGGCGGCTCTCTCGGCTACGCCAACACCCTCTACGAGCCTCCCGCCGCCTTCTACGAGGGATCGGCGTGGGCCGCGATCACCGACTGGCGCCGTGAACTCGCCCCCTATCTCGCCCAGGCCCGCAGGATGCTCGGTGTCACGACCAATCCCGTGTTCACCGAGGCCGACCGCCTGCTCAAGGACACCGCCAAGGAGATGGGCTGCGAGGGCACCTTTCGGCCCACCCCGGTCGGCGTCCACTTCGGCCCACCCGGCACGGGTCCCGGCGACGCCGTCGCCGACCCGTACTTCGGCGGCGTCGGACCGCCACGCAACGCCTGCCTCAACTGCGGTGCCTGCATGACCGGCTGCCGTCACAACGCCAAGAACACCCTCCCCAAGAACTACCTCGGACTCGCCGAGCGGGCCGGCGCCACCGTGCTGGCATGCCGCACCGTCACGCGCCTCGCCCGACACGGCCAGGGCTGGGCCGTCACCCATGCCCGCACGGGCGTCGTCGCGGGCCGCCACCGGCGCACGCTGACCGCGCGGCACGTCGTCCTCGCGGCCGGCGCCCTGGGCACACAACAACTGCTCCACAGAATGCGGGTCGCCGGACACCTTCCGGACGTCTCACCCCGCCTGGGGCTGCTGACCCGCACCAACTCGGAGGCGATCCTCGGCGTGCGCTCCAGGAGCCACGACGCGGACTACACGCACGGCGTCGCCATCACCTCCTCCGTGCACCTCGACGCCACGACCCACGTCGAACCGGTCCGGTACGGGCCCGGCAGCAACCTGCTCGCTCTGCTCGGCGCGCTGCTGATCGACCCGGTACCCGGAAGGTCCCGCCTCCTGGTCGGACTTGCCGCCATGGCGCGCGCCGCCCGCCACCTGCCGGCCCTGCACCGTCCACGGCGCTGGTCCCAGCAGTCGGTGGTGCTGCTTGTCATGCAGACCGTCGACAACTCCGTGACGACATACCTCCGCCGCACCGTGACGGGTCGGCGCCGCCTGAGCAGTCGCCCCGGCGAGGGCCCTCCCAGCCCGACCTGGATACCCGCCGGGCACCGGGCCGCCCGCATCGCGGCAGACCTCGTCGGAGGCCAACCCTGCGGAACATGGGGAGACCTCCTGGACGTACCGACCACCGGCCACCTCCTCGGCGGCTGCACCGTCGGCGAAGACGAACAGACCGGCGTCGTCGACCCGTACCACCGACTGCACGGCTACCCGGGCCTCCACGTCATCGACGGCTCCACCGTCTCCGCGAACCTGGGAGTCAACCCTTCTCTGACGATCACGGCACTTGCCGAACGCGCGACCGCCCTGTGGCCCAACAAGGGCGATCCCGACCCCCGGCCCGAGCCCGGCCGGCCCTATCGCCCGCTCGAACCCGTCCCGCCGCTACGACCCGTGGTCCCCGCCGGCGCACCCGGGACCCTGCACCTTCCGCCCCCCACCGGAAAGGACGCGCGATGACGCCGTACCCCGAAGAACCCTGGCACCTGGCCGGACAGATGTACCTGTCGCTGTGGCTCGAGCCGCGCAGCGAACTGCCCGCGGTCGCGTCCGGCACCCAGCCCGTCATCGCCTTCGGCCGAGGTGTCGTCGGCGCGGCCTGGGTCGTCTACGAGCAGGACAGCGTCCTGCACTACAACGAACTCCTCCGCGCGGTGCTGGTGCGCCACGGGAGACGGCCCTGCGCGTGCATCACCGACATCTGGGTCGACAACGAGGCCTCGTTGTCCGGGGGCCGTGCCCTGTGGGGCATCCCCAAGGAGATGGCCCGCTTCGACGTCGAACGAGCGGACGTCGTCGAAGCGACCGCGAGCACCGGGGACCGCGCGTTGGCGGCGAGCCGTTTCAGCCAGAGCCGGCGGCTGCCCGGCCAATGGCCGTTGACGTACAAAGTGGCCCAGAGGTTGGACGGCAGGCTCACGACGAGCAGGGCCAGCAGCAAGGGGGCGCTCAGCTTCGCGCGGGCCACCTGGACGGCACCGACCCACAGCCCACTGCATGCGCTCGGACGCCGCCCCCCGCTGCTGAGCTTGGCCCTGCGGGACTTCAGCCTGCGCTTCGGCGGTTGACGGGCCCGCACATCCGGGCGACCGGCCCCATGGACTCCCGGCCGCCCCGGCGACCCATCCGGCGGCGACGCTGAACCCGTCAGCCCAGGACGGTCCGTCGCCGGCAGGCGTCCGGCAGCCCGCACCACCCTCGCCCGACGACGGAACGCCCAGCGGCGGAGACCGCCGTCACCTGGCGATGTCCCTGCCGCACATCTTCCTCCGACAACGGGCGGAACCCTGCCCTCGTCGGCCATCACTGGCCCCCATGAAGGAAAAGGTGATCTTGTGTTGCGTCAACTTCTACGAGTGGTGACGTCCCTGCTGCTGACCGCGGCAGTCGTCTTCACCGTGACACCGACGGTCGGAGCACTCCCGACGACGAACGCCCCCGCGGCAACAGACCCGTCGACCACGGGACCCAACCCGGTGGCCTACTCCGATGTGACCGTCTCGGCCGCCGGCCGCTCGTTCGGCGCACGCGTCTGGTACCCGGGCAGCACCGCCGGGTCCAACACGCCCGTCGCGCCAGGTTCCCACCCCGGCCTCGCCTTCGGCCACGGCTTCTTCCAGGGCATCACCCAGTACGACAGCCTGCTCAAGCACTACGCCTCCTGGGGCTTCATCGTCGTCACACCCAAATCGCAGGCCGGCCTCTTCCCCAGTCACTCCGCCTTCGCCGACGACCTCAACGCCGCCCTCACCTGGCTGACCACCCAGAACACCACCGGCGGATCCCGTTTCGCGGGGGCCGTCGACACCGGTCGCCTCGGCCTCTCCGGTCATTCCATGGGCGGCGGAGCGGCGCTGCTCGCCGCCTCCCGCAACCCGGCCGTCAAGAGCGTCTCCACGCTCGCCGCGGCGGAGACCAGTCCCTCGGCCGTCACCGCGTCCGCAGCGCTGACAGTGCCCGCTCAGTACGTCGGCGGCAGCGCCGACACGATCGCCGGAGTCGCCGACAACCAGCAGAAGATGTTCGACGCCAAGCCGGCCCCCACCCAGCTGCGCGTCATCACGGGCGGATTCCACTGCGGCTTCGAGGACAGCTCCGGGTTCGGCTGCGACAGCGGCACCCTCACCCGCGCAGCACAACAGAAGCTGACCCAGGGCGTCACCACCTCCTTCCTCCTCTACACACTCGGCGCCGACACCTCCCTGTACGACCAGGTGTGGGGATCGGCGGCCCAGAACCTCACGGGTGTCGTGTACTCGGCCAAGCGCTGACCCGAGACCACCAGCACCGTTCGGCCTTGCCCAGGAGACGAGGTCGAACATGCTCGTGCCCGCGAGCGTCATCTGCGATCGCTTCCCCCTGGAGGGGGATGTGCACGTCACCCGGGTACCCCGCCTACGGTGAGGGGAAGGCGAGAAGCATGAAGTCAGTCAAAGCGCGGGTGAGCACTCGGAGGCGCGCCGGGTGGCAGACGTATGCACTGACCGCAGCTGCCGTCACTGCGACCGCGGTGGCAGGAGCCAGGGCGGTGGACGCCGACAGCGCCTGGTACCGGAACCTGGAGAAACCGGCGTGGCAGCCACCGTCATGGGCGTTCGGCGCAGTATGGACACCCCTGTACGCATCCATCGCATGGGCCGGAGGACACGCCCTGCAGCGTACGCACGGCAGGAGTCGTCGACGGCTGGCGACGAGCCTGGGAGCGAATCTCGCCGTCAACGTCGCCTGGAACTGGATGTTCTTCGGCCGACACAGCACCAAGGCCGGCCTGCTCGGGACCCTCATGCTGGACGTCAGCAACGCCGAACTCGTTCATCGCACCGCGAGGACGGATCCGGACGCCGCTCGCGCCCTCCTGCCCTACGCCACCTGGTGCGCTTTCGCGACCGCCTTGAACGGCTCCATCGCCTGGCGCAATCGGTCGGACGTCGGGTGACGACGAAGCTCGCAACCGGCGTGGTGGTCGTCCACGGCAACAGATGAACCGTGCCACCGCGCCCCGGACACGCCGTCAGCATGTCCGGGGCGCGGGGGAGACCTGACCGGCCGGTGCGACGTTGGACGGGACCACCACCTCGGTGAGCGCGGCCGGCTTCACCGCGCACCAACAGCTGCCATGCATAACGGAGTTGGGATGTCCGGCTGAACGGGTGGCCGAGTTTTCGCGTACGTATCCCCGAACGCCGGCACAGGAATCAGCGCACCGGGCCGCCCCCTCCACCGGGAGGCAGGCCGACTGTGTACCCCCCGACCCGAGTGAGGCATACCCATGTCCAGGGCACTTCCGAAGTACAACAAGGGCCGTATCGCGATGATCGGCGGCGCCGCGGCGGTAGTGGTGTCAGGCGCGGTCGTCGCCGGTTCGGCCCTGGCCGGAGAGACCCCCACCAAGGGTGCGTCCGCATCCACCTACGCATCCCCTGGGTCGATCAGTTGCCCGGCTGTGGAGGGGAGTTTGCCGGCGATTCCCGCTTCCGCGCAGGCTGAGGTGTCGCGCAATCTTCAGCTGCTCGTCACGCAGGTGGGGGAGGCCAACAAGCGTCTTGCCGACACCGTCGGGCAGGGTGGTGCGAACTTCGTGCAGAACGCCATTCTCGGCCCGCTGGAGGACAAGCGGATCGCCACGCTGAACCGGATCGAGACGGCCATCGGCCGCGCGGCAGCGAAGCCCGAGGGCCTGGAGAAACTCGCACCCTGCGCCCTCAACGAATAAGGGCATGCGTGTTCCTCCTGCGCCTGTTGCAGCTAGCCACGGCAGCGCACTCTCCGGCACCTTCCGGCTGCCGGGGGCCGAAGTGCCGCTCAACCGTCTGGTTCTGATGGCGGCAGCCCTGTGCTGGTGCTGACCGCGCTCAGGCTGCTCCTCGGCAGCACCCGGCACGGACAGGTCGTGCGCGCGGGGGCGGAGGACCCGGTGAACGACGAAGTCCCGGCCCGGTCTCCCGACCGGGGCTTCGTCGTGTGGGCGTCTGGTGCATGATGTCTCCTCAGCTTCGACGTTCCAGGGGGGAACATGCGCATCCGCATCACCACCATCGCCGTCATGGCCGCGCTCGCCGTCACGCTCGTGGGGTGCAGCAGCGGTGACGACGGCGGCGGCGTAAGCACGAAGCCCACCAAGGCCGGCACACCGAAGGCGACCAAGGCTGCGAACGAGGACAACAGCGACGCGGAGAAGGCGGCAGCCATCCCGCCGGAGCCCACCGGAGTCGAGCGACTCGCGCTTCTCACCGCGCTCAAGGTCGTCAACCCCGTCCTCGTCGTCGACGAGGACAAGGCCGTCGACAACGCACGCAACCAGTGCTCCACCATCAACGGCGGCGGCAACGCCGACCAGAGCGCCAAGGCCCGTTTCTCCACCTCGGACCACGAGGTCAGCGACGCCGAGGCCAAGGCCATCAACGAGGCACTCACGGCGATGTTCTGCACGTCCTGACGCCAGAACACACAGGCTCGGCCGCACCGTGCGGCGAGTGGGTACCTGTCCGGACGTCAGGTTGAGTACGTGTACTCACGTTGGAATCAGGTCTCGCCAGGAGCATGAGAGTCACTTGCCGGGCGGTTGGTGACGTTGAGGCTTCTGAGTTCGGGTGTGGAAGGTGCGGCGGTAGGTGTCCGGGGGGACGCCGAGGGTGCGGTTGAAGTGTCGGCGCAGGGTCGTCGAGGTGCCCATGCCGGTGGCGGTGGCAATGGCGTCGATGCTGTCGTCGGTCTTCTCCAGCAACTCCTGGGCGTGGCGGATCCGCTGGGCCAGCAGCCATTGCAGGGGGGTGGTGCCGGTTGCCGTGCGGAAGTGACGGCCGAGCTGGCGTGAGCTGAGCCGGGCCTGGCGGGCCAGGTCCTCCACGGACAGCGGTTGGTCGAGCCGTTCGATGATCCAGGGGAACAGGGCGGTGAGAGGGTGGCCCTCCCGGTCGGGCACCGGGGCGGTGACGAACTGGGCCTGGCCGCCTGCCCGATGCGGAGGGACGACCAGGCGGCGGGCGACGGTGTTGGCCGTCGACGATCCGTAGTCGCTGCGGACGAGGTGCAGGCACAGGTCCATGGCGGCGGCCTTGCCGGCCGAGGTGAGCACAGTGCCGTTGTCCACGTAGAGCACGTCCGGGTCGACGTCGACCCCGGGGTAGCGGGCGGCCAGGGCTTCGGTGTGTGCCCAATGCGTGGTCGCTCGTTTTCCGTTCAGCAGGCCCGCTGCGGCCAGGACGAACGCACCGGTGCACAGGGAGGCGACGCGCGCGCCCCGCTGGTGGGCCAGGCGTACCGCGTCGACCAGTTCGGCTGGCGGGGCCACGTCGACGTCCGCCAAACCCGGAACGATCACGGTGTCCGCGTCCTGGAGCCGGTCGAGACCATGATCGGGCTGGAGGCGGAACCGGCCGAACGACACGATGTCCGGCCCGCACAGGGACAGGTCGTACCAGGGGACGGTGACCGCGTCCGGAGCGGATCCGAATACCTCGTGAGCTATGGAGAGTTCGAAGTGCAGCATCCCGTCGGTGACGGCCAGCGCGACAGATCTCATGTCCGAAACTGTACGGGCCATGTCGTTGCGGACTCTCACCGTTGCGTGATCAACCACGGAAGACTGCTCACAGTCGAGCGGATCGAACACGGGAGACGTCATGGCAGCGGGGCAGACAGTGGCGGTGTACGGCGCGTACGGGCACACCGGCAGGTTCGTGGTGGCACACCTGCGTGAGCGCGGGTTCGTCCCGGTCCTGGCCGGGCGGGACGCCGGCAAACTGAAGAGGCTGGCGGAGGAGTACCCCGGACTGGACGTGCGTCCGGCATCGGTCGGCGATCCTGCTTCGCTCGACGTCGCGGTGGCCGGCGCGGCAGCTGTGATCAACTGTGCGGGCCCGTTCGCCACCACGGCGGGCCCCGTGATCGAGGCGGCCCTGCGCGCGGGGATTCCCTACGTCGATGTGGCGGCGGAGATCGAGGCCAACGCGGACACCTTCGCCCATTTCGCGGACCGTGCCCGCGACGCCGGCACGGTGATCGTCCCGGCGATGGCCTTCTACGGCGGCCTCGGTGACCTGCTGGCCACCGCTGCGATGGGCGACTGGCAGAGCGCCGACGAGGCACACATCGCCTACGGGCTGAACAGCTGGGAGCCCACGGAGGGAACCCGCGTCGCGGGCAAGGTCTCCGCGGACCGGCGCGGCGGCCGCCGCGTTCGCTTCACCGACGGAGCGCTGGAGTATCACAACGACGACCTGCCGACCCTGAAGTGGTCCTTCCCCGAGCCGATGGGAGCGCGGGCCGTCATCGGCGAGTTCACGATGGCCGATGTCGTCACCATCCCCAGCCATCTGGCCATCCCCGAGGTGCGCACGTACATGACGACCGAGGCGGCAGGAGGAGTCACAGGGGCGGACACCCCGACACCTCGCGCGGTCGACGAGCAGGGGCGGTCCGCGCAGACCTTCCTCGTCGACGTCCGCGTGCGCTCCGGCGGCAGCGAACGGCGTGCCGTGGCCGCCGGCCAGGACATCTACGCCGTCACCGCACCGCTCGCGGTCGAAGCAGTCGACCGCATCCTCACGGGACGTACCAGGACAACCGGCGTCGGCTCCGCCGGTAGCGTCTTCGACGCAGCCGACTTCCTGCGCGCGCTGTCGCCGCACATCGTCCTGCAGGTCTCGGAGAACAGCCGGGATTCAGCACCTGACCAGGACTGATCGCCTCTGGTCCCAGGGCGACGGATCAGTCCGTGCTCGGCACGTGGATGGTCAGCAAACAAGGCCGTGCTGCTGTCGGTTGGCGTGATCACGCACAGGCGTGCGACGTTGGGGAGTCGTCCCCTCAGGTCGATTCACGCACCACCAGTTCGTTCGGCATGATCACCGGGCTTGGGGGGCCGCCGCCGATGAGACTGAGGAGCAGGTGGACGGCGGCGGTTGCCTGGTCGGCCATCGGGCTGCGTACCGAGGTGAGGGCGGGGGTCGTGTAGGAGGCGGCTTCTATGTCGTCGAAGCCGACAACGGCCACGTCTTCGGGGACACGACGCCCCGCTTGGTGGAGGGTGCGCAGGGCCCCGATCGCCATCAGGTCGTTGGCCGCGAAGACCGCGTCGAGGTCGGGGTCGTCGTCCAGCAGCTGACGCATGGCTTCGGCGCCGGAGACCCTGGTGAAATCGCCCAGGGCCACGATGGAGCGGCGGTCGGTGGAGCGGAGCGTCCGGCGGTAGCCGTCGAGACGCTCCCGCGCCTCGTGCAGTTCGAGCGGTCCGGTGATGGTGGCGATGCGGCGTCGGCCGCGCTCCAGAAGGTGGGTGACCGCCAGTGCCGCGCCCCCGGCGTTGTCCAGGGCCACGTACGGGACGTCCTGTGCGGAGGTGCGGTTGAAGGAGACGACGGGCAGGCCCTGCCGGGCCAGTGCTGCCGGCAATGGATCCGTACCGTGCAGGGCGACGAGGAGCACGCCGTCCACGTGTCCACCGGCGACGTACTGCTCGACTCTTGTTCGACTCTGGTCCGATTCCGCGAGCATGAGCACGAGCCGCTTGCCGGCGGTCTCCAGCTCTCGGCTGACCGCGCGAACGACCGCCGAGAAGAGGGGATCGTCGGAGACGACTCCCTGCGGCGGGTCGGAGACGACCAGGGCGAGGGTGTCGGTGCGACGCGTGACCAGGTTGCGTGCCGCCCCGTTGGGCACGTAACCGAGTTCGCGTACGGCGCGCATGACGACGTCTCGGATCTGCGGAGCGACGGTCGTCTCGCCGTTGATGACGCGGGAGACACTCGACTTGGACACCCCCGCCCGGGCGGCGACCACTTCGAGAGTGGGGCGCTTCATGCCTGGCCGTCCCTCGACCGGCCGCCCAAGTACGCGCCTGGGGACGGATTCTTCATCGAGGCGACCTCCGGCTCTGCGTCGTGGCGATGCCAGCAGCGTATCCGCAGGCCGGGCGGCATAAGCCTGCTCAAGGGCCCGATTCTCTTTGCGGAACAAAGGGCGTGTTTGCCTTGAGAGGACATCGCCCAGGAATCGTTCCCTCGGCGGACCGGGCGATCATGATGCCTCATTTTCCAGTGTGGACAAGGCTCTTGACAGTGTGTGGCACCCCCTCCATTCTCCCCTCAGGGAGCGCTCCCTCGCCTCAAACCCCACTTGAGGAGTCGCAGATGCAAACGTTCTTGCGTAGATTGGCCCTCTTTTGGGCAATTGCCGCTTCACTCATCGCTTTCGTCGTACTGCCTGCCCCGCCCGCCCAGGCGGCGGAGGTCCTGCTCTCGCAAGGCAAGCCCGCCACCGCTTCGAGCACTGAGGGAGCCTTCGACGCTCGCAACGCCGTCGACGGCGATCCCGGGACCAGGTGGTCCAGCGCGTTCGCCGATCCCCAGTGGATCCAGATCGACCTCGGGACCAGCACACAGATCAGCCGCGTCGCTCTCAACTGGGAGGCCGCATACGGCAAGGCGTTCAGGATCGAGGTGTCGAGCAACGCACAGGAGTGGACGGTCGTCCACGAGACGGTCGCGGGCACAGGCGGTACCCAGAGCCTGGCCGTGACCGGCACGGGGCGCTACGTACGGCTGTACGGCACGCAGCGCGCCACCCAGTACGGCTACTCGCTCTGGGAGTTCCAGGTGTACGGCACCGGTGGTTCCGGTGGCCCCGGCGACGCCGGCACCCTCCTCTCCTACGGCAGGACCGGCGCGGCCTCCTCCTCCCAGAGCGACGGGAACTGCTGGGAGTGCACGCCGGCCCGCGCCTTCGACCGCGATCCGGCCTCTCGTTGGGCGACGAGCACCACCACGGGATGGACCGATCCGGGCTGGATCTCCGTCGACCTGGGCGCGACCGCGCAGATCGACAAGGTCGTCCTGCAATGGGATCCGGCCTACGCCAAGTCCTTCCAGATCCAGGTCTCATCGAACGGGCAGGACTGGACGCCCATCTATTCGACGACGTCCGGCCCGGGATTCAAGCAGACGCTGGCCGTCTCCGGTACCGGCCGCTACGTGCGCATGTACGGCACCGAACGCGCCACCCCGTACGGCTACTCGTTGTGGGAGTTCCAGGTGTACGGCACCGGTGGCGATCCGAAGCCGGCGCCGCCCCTGCCGAGCGACCCCGCGAATCCTCCGCGGTTGGTATGGAGCGACGAGTTCGACGGCGCCGCGGGCAACAAGCCGGACGCCTCGAAGTGGCGAGCCGATCCGGGTACCGGGCAGAACGGCGAACTGGAGTACTACACCGACCAACGCAACGCGGCGATGGACGGGTCCGGACACCTGGTGATGGAAGCACGCAAGGAGGTCACCGCGGGATCGTCGTGCCCCGCCGACCCTCTGAGCGGCAGCACCACGTGCCAGTACACCTCCGCGCGAATGAACACCGGTGGCTCGTTCCAGTTCACCTACGGACGTGTCGAAGCGCGTATCAAGGTGCCCAAGGGCAACGGACTGTGGCCCGCGTTCTGGATGATGGGCGCCGACTTCCTGACCGGCCGGCCGTGGCCGTACAACGGCGAGGTCGACATCATGGAAGTCCTCGGCAAGGACGTGAAGACCGCCTACTCGACGGTCCACGCACCCGCCTACAACGGCGGAGGCGGAATCGGCTCGCCCTACAAGCTGCCCGCGGACGCCGACTTCTCCGCCGACTTCCACACCTGGGCCGCCGACTGGAACAGCAAGGGCATCACCTTCAGCCTCGACGGCCGGACCGTATTCGTCCTGGACAAGGAACAGGTGGAGCAGACCCGAGGACCGTGGATCTTCGACCACCCGCACTACATGATCCTGAACCTGGCGGTCGGTGGCGACTGGCCTGGCCCGACCGACTCCAGCACCCCCTTCCCGTCCAGGATGCTCGTCGACTACGTGCGGGTCTTCCAGTAGGCACCAGTCGACGTCCGCGAACCTCCAAGCCGCTCTGTCGGCCGCCGCGGACGGCGACCGAGACCGACCGGATCACCCAGTAGCCGGCCCCCTCGTCCGACTACCTCTCCGGTTCTTCACCCCCCGACGCTCGTGAAGGAAGTGAGATGCGCAGACATCCCGCACATCTGTACACGCTGTTGGTGGAAGCATTAGTGGTCGCACTGGCCGCAGCCTTGAGCCTGACGGTCTCGGTCCAGCAGGCGCGGGCCGCCACGGTCACCGTCCAGGCCGAGTCCTACGCCGCCCAGTCAGGGGTCACGTTGGAAGGGACCGCGGACACGGGAGGAGGGCAGAACGCGGCCTTCCTCGCCGACGGCGACTGGATGCGCTTCGACAACGTCGACCTCGGCACCGCCGGCCCTCTGACCGTATCGGCACGGATCGCCTCCGCAGTCGGCACGGGCACGATCGAACTGCGCACCGCGAGCGCGACCGGACCACTCCTCGCCGTCCTCCAGGTCGCCCCGACCGGCGGCTGGCAGACCTGGGCGACCCGTACGACCGAGGTCACCACCCACCCCGCCGGAGCACAGACCGTGTTCGCCGTGCTCCACAGCACGGCACCCGGAGACTTCGTCAACATCAACTGGTTCTCCTTCGTCGGCGAAGGAAGCAGCCAGCCCGCAGGATGGGTCCCCATCGACCAGGCCAAGTGGAACGCCCAGGTGGCGCAGTTCCGTGCGATGACGCCCGCGCCCGTGCCTGCCAACGTGGTCCGGGTCCCGGAGTTCAACGCCACCTGCGACTACAGCCACTCCAAGCAGGACGACCCGATCGTCCTGCCGAACCTGGCCGGCGCATCCCACATGCACAGCTTCTTCGGCAACGAAAGCACCGACGCCTTCTCCACCACCCAGTCCCTGCGCAACAACACCGCCACCACCTGCGCACCGGCCGAGGACCTCTCCGCGTACTGGATCCCCACCCTGTACGACGGCAACAAGGCCATCGAGCCCGAAAACATGATCGTCTACTACGGCTCCCGCCTGCCCGACCCCTCGGCAACCCTGCCCTTCCCCGAGGGATTCCGCATGATCGCGGGCGACGCCAAAGCCCAGACACCCACGCCGGCGGGATCTCCCGGCCAGTACTGGTGCGCCGGTGCGGGCGGAGAGATCGGACGCAGCACCGACGGCAACTGGCCGGTCTGCGCCCCCACCGCCCACCTCACCCACCAACTCGTCTTCCCCGACTGCTGGGACGGCAAGAACCTCGACAGCCCCGACCACAAGTCCCACGTCGCGAACACCTACGACGGCAAGTGCAGTGGCGCCTACCCCGTCGCCATCCCCAACCTCTCCTTCGTGGTCAGCTACCCGACCAGCGGCAGCGCGGCAGGGCTCCGACTGGCCTCGGGCATGGCCTCATCCATCCACGGTGACTTCTTCAACGCGTGGGACAACGCCGCCCTGGGACACCGCGTGAAGGACTGCATCACCCAGAAGGCCAAGTGCAACTCCGCCGGCACCTTCTGACCCTGCGTCTGGCGAGCGCCACGGTCATGGCGCTGCTGGTTGTCGGCTGCACCCCGCAG
Source organism: Streptomyces sp. NPDC048643 (assembly GCF_040650615.1). NCBI lineage: Bacteria > Bacillati > Actinomycetota > Actinomycetes > Kitasatosporales > Streptomycetaceae > Streptomyces > Streptomyces sp. NPDC048643. The sequence continues at coordinate 41,515 of NZ_JBEZHO010000051.1, read as the reverse complement.
CCGACAACCAGCACGTCGTCCCGGACCGGTGCACCGCCGACGACAGCCTTCAGCCCCACCGACGTCGCATGGATCCAGCTGATGATCCCCATGGCCGAACGTGCGCAGCGTTTGACCGATCTGGCTCCCTCCCGCACGGCCAGCCCCGCGGTGGCAGCGCTCGCGGCGAAGGCCGGGGCCCGACTTCACCAAGACCAAAAGCATCTGCGCGAACTGCTGAAGCTCTCAGGCGTTCCCGATACCCGCCCCCACGAAGGGCACAACATGCCCGGCATGGTCAGCCTCACCACCATCGAAGAGGCAGGCACCGTGACCGGCAAGGCCTTCGACCAACTCCTCACCGACGCCCTCCGCGCCCACCTCGCACAATCCACAGTGCTCTGCGCCGGCGAGCAAGCCCAAGGCCACTCGGGGAAGGCGAAGGAACTGGCCGCCACCATCGCAAAGAACACGACCGCGCAGATCTCCCGGCTGGACGATGTACGCCCAGCGCAACCGGCAGTGCCAGACGGCACCGCGGTGGCGAAGTCCTAGGAGAGAGAGGACGTGAAAGGGGTCGACACTCCTGCGGGCGCGTCGACCCCGTACGGGACACGCCGACCCGGAAAGCCGGGCCAAAGGGGCCCGCAGGGGCGGTGTTTGCGTCGGACGGACGGACGGACGGACGGGCGGCGGCGGGCTTTGGTGCACTCGGGGCCCGTCGAAGTCGGGTGTTGGTGTCCGCGTTCTGCTGTTCGGTCTGCCGGAGCGGGAGTTCGCTCGTAGTTTGGGATGGTGGCGATCGTGACGTACGGAACTGTGAAGCCGCCGACCCGGGTGGCTGTCATCGGAGTGGGCATCATCGGGGCCAGTGTGGGTTGGAACCTGTCCCGGCGCGGCGCGCAGGTGGTGTTCATCGACGCGGGCCGGCCGGGCGAGGGCGTCACGAACTGGTCGTTCTCGTGGGTGAACGCCAGCAACAAGACGGTGCGCAGGTCGTACTTCGACCTGAACGTCGCGGGCATGGCAGCCCATCGTGAGCTTGCCGGGACCATCGGGCCGGACTCGTGGTGGCATCCCGGTGGCCACCTGCGCTGGGCAGACGATCCCGCAGCGGAGGAAAAGGTCCTGGAAACAGCCCGACTGTTGGCCGGCTGGGACTACCGGGTCGAGGTGTGCACGGGGGCTGAGGTGCGCCGCCGTCTCGAACCGGCTCTCACGATGCCTGACGAGCTTCCAGTCCTGTTCTACCCCGACGAGGCCTGGGTTCACGGACGTCATCTCGTCGACCGCCTGGTCGGCCAGGCCGTCGCGTCGGGCGCCGAGATCCGGTCCGGTAACGCGGTCCGCGGCGTCGGCACCGGCGCGGATGGCAGCGTCCGGACGGTTGAGTTGTCGGATGGGAGCCGTTTGGACGTCGACGCTGTCGTGAACGCGGCGGGCCCCAGCGCTTCCCACGTCGCCGGGCTCGTCGCACGGCACGTGCCGATGCGTCGGGAACCCGGTGTGGTCACCCGGATCGACTGTGCTCAGGTCCCCGTCCACCGAGCCATGCACGCGCCTCACATCGAGATCCGTCCTGACGGGGACACGTCGGTGGTTCTCCACAGCCGCGAGGTCGACGCACTCATCGACACGGGCGAAGATCCAGCCCAACTCGCGCGACTGCTCCACGAGTCGGCGTGCCACGTTGTCCCGGAACTCGGCAACTCCACCATCGCTGGGACACGAGTCGTTGACCGGCCCATCCCCGCTGACGGTTTCCCGTCGGTGGGCGCGGTGCCGGCGGTGCCGGGCTACTACGAGGCCGTCTCCCACAGTGGCATCACGCTCGGCCCGGTGATCGGCCGACTGCTGGCTTCGGAGATCCTCAGCGGGACGAGCGACGAACTCCTTGCGGACTTCCGCCCCGAGCGGTTCCCATGACGACGGGGGATGTTCAGCCTTCTCGGCGAGCGCGGAGGGTTTGTCCTCGAAGGTGTCGAGGACGACATCGGTCGCCATGAGCAGTTCGTTCTAACCTGCGGTGGACCTGGACCTGGACCTGGACCTGGACCTGGACCTGGACCTGGACCTGGACCTGGACCTGGACCTGGACCTGGACCTGAACCTGGCCCGCGGGGTTGCCGAGATGCTCCCAGGTGTTCCCTGGGGTCGCCTGCGAGAGGTGGCTCGCATCTGGCGCGTCCGCGTGCGGCGGGCACAGCGGACCGCTGTGCCGCCGTCGTGCGCAGCCGTTGATGTCAGGGGTGGACGTCAGGCAGGCCGAGGCGCGATGGTGACCGCGCGGTAGTCGTAACCGTCCTGCTTGAAGCCCGGTGCTTCCCATGTGAGGGCCACCTGTTGCCCGGGCGACAGCGTACGGAAGCCGGTCACCTGGATGTCGGAGTAGTGGCCGAAGCAGCCGCCGGGGGTCTCGGGGGAGTCGAGCACACCCCAACCTTCCTCGTCGTTCCACTCGCGGACCGTCGCAGTCACCATGGCGGCACCCTACGGGCTTCGTCTGAGCCGGCGCACTTCGTGCCCCTGCTCGGGAGGCGAGCGGTGCGGGAACAGGTGGCGAAGGGGAGGTCATACGCTGGAGCCGAGTGCTGAGCGCTGACCCGCTTTGGCGAACCACGCCTGCTTTAGGGCATGTTGGTCGAGGGCAGCGGAGATGAAGCTGGGGTGGATGCCGGGTTGATGAGCGTTGCTGTGTGGCCAGCACGGTCATGTTGCTACCAGGCCGCTCGCGGATCCCGGCGGCCGCTCGGAGTCTGCTCAGGCAGGTCACGGCCCTGGTCCGTGCGGAGCAGATAGCCCGGGTCCGGCGGAAACTCCTCGGTGGGTGGGGCCGGTTCATGGAATCGCTGCGTGCGGGGCAGGGCTACTTCTACGAGCCTGCCGTCGTGGATCATCCACAGGCCGAAGCATTCGTCGTCCTGGTCGTGGATCAAGACCTGCACGCTATCCGGGTAGGGCCACGGGAGGGACTCCAGGTGTCGCAGTAGCCCGGACCGCGGTCGCATCCGTTCGAACTCCGTGGCCCAGCCGACGCCAAAGCCGGGCCACTGGCCCTCTATGGGCACGAACCGGCCTCGCCAGGTCCGCCTCTCGTCATCCTGCGTGAGTGGCTTCATGACCTCGTGCGCTTCTATGGCCAGCACGATGACCTGTGCGAATCTGCTCATGCCGGAGTATGGCCGCATGCCCTGAGGTCGCTGCAACCGATTTCGTGGGTCGGATGGGACGGCACTCAAGCACTGCCGAGTTGAGAGGCCGGGGGCTGGAGCACTGAGGGCAAGGCGATCTGGGCTCCTGAAGGCCGGCTTCCCGACCGCCCTTTGCAGGGCTGCACCGCCGCTGCCGAGGGCGAACAGGTATGGCTCGTCTGGTACCCCGGCAGCAGCAGAGGCGGCACCTACCTGACACGGATCACTCCGTCCACCGGTGCCGTAGCCAGCTACCTGAGCCCCGTCCGGAATCCGGACGGATTCGCGGTCCGCGGCAGTCGGGCAGTACTCACCCGCCGCGACCACAACAAGCGGTCCGTGGAGTTCATACGTGCCGAGCTCGATGGCACCACCTGGAGGGTGACCAGCCGCTGTCGGCTTCGGGTGCCCGGTCGAGTCGTCATGCGGTGCGGCCAAGGGCGTGACGGCTCCCTCTGGCTCCACGCAGGCAACACCTGGCTGCGCATGGAAGCATGAGCACCGACGGCATCCCAGTGAGCCCAACTCCCATGACGGTGGGCCCGGTTCGAGGCCGCGGAACACCGGAGGCCACGAGGAGTCTTGGCCCAGGAGGGCTCACCGGTCACCGGGTGTGAAGGAGCCCTGAACGAGCCTGAGTCGAAGGGGCTCACGTCGCGTATATGGGATGGGATGTTGGAGAAGACCGCAGTGCGCGGCACCGATTGGGCCGAGGAGAGTCGGACCCGTGCTCGGGCCGGGGGATCCGAGACGGTGACGTGTAGAGCGCAGTCATCCTGGTCAGTTGTGGGGGAGAGGGACGCTATGGCGAGGGCGAAGACCGACTGGAGGCAGAACTCTGCCTGCGGCAGTTCGGATGCGGACGCGCTGTTTGCGGACAGCCCACGGCAGAAGCGGGCCAAGGTTATCTGCATGGGGTGTCCGGTGCGTACCGAGTGTCTGGCTGAGGCGCTGGATGAGCGCATTGAGTTCGGGGTGTGGGGTGGCATGACCGAGCGGGAGCGCAGAGTGCTCTTGACGCGACAGCCGAACGTCGCGTCCTGGGCTTTCGTACTCGAGGCGGCTCGGGACCGTGTGGACCGCGTGGCCCCCCGGGCCGGCTGATGACGCGGGAGCGTGAGGCCACCCGACACGCGGTCTGACCAAGATCAAGATCCGCTACGAGATCTACCCACGCCCTGTGGACGACGTCGGCCATGCGACCGTCGTTGTCGCGTTCGCGCTCGACTGTCCCATCGGGTCGGCGACTGCCCCGAGGTCATGCGCCACGCCCTCGCCATCGGCGGCGTGGTCCGGGAAGACGGCGCCCTCGACTTGATAGGCAAGTGGACACTTGCCTATCGTAGGGTCGTGGCCGACGACATATTCAGAGCCCTGGCCGACCCCACCCGCCGCACCATCCTCGACGAGCTCGTGCTGAAGTCCGGACAGACCCTGTTCGAGATCTGCTCGCGCCTGGCCATGAAGCACCAGCTCAGCCTCTCGCGTCAGGCCGTCTCCCAGCACCTCTCCGTGTTGGAGGCCGCGGGGCTCGTCGAGACCCGGCGGGAGGGGCGCTACAAATTCCATGACCTGAACACCTCCCCGCTGCGGCGGATCACCGAACGTTGGCCCGTACCCGACACATCCCGACCGGAGGGGAACTCCCCATGAAGATTCATCTGACCAGCGTTTTCGTCGACGACCAGGCCAAGGCCGAACTCTTCTACACCGAGATCCTCGGCTTCGTTAAGAAGCACGACGTCCCTCTCGGCGAGCAGGCTCGCTGGCTGACCGTCGTCTCACCCGACGACCCCGACGGCACCGAACTCCTTCTTGAACCCTCCGGTCACCCGGCGGTCAAGCCCTACCGCGACGCGCTCGTCCAGGATGGCATCCCGCTCGCCCAGTTCGCCGTCGACGACGTACAGGGCGAGTACGAGCGGATGCTCGGTCTCGGCGTCCGCTTCACTCAGGAGCCCCTCGAGATGGGCCCCGTCACGACCGCCGTCTTCGATGACACCTGCGGCAACCTGATCCAGATGGCGTCACAGCCGCGGTAGGTGCACACGAGCCGCCGCGGCGAGGTTACGCACACCAGCCCCGCTGTGGGCGGCCGGCAAGCGTTGAGCGGTCCAAGCACTGCAACAGTGGCCTCGACCGGCGGACGGTTGTGACACCCGCCGGGAGGTCGTCCTCATCGATGCTCTGGACGCCGCGGAGAGAGATCTGTGGTGCGCGCTGTCGGCTGGAGGGTGGTGGTCATCGAGTGTCAAGTGAAAGGCACCAGTTCCGGCTTCCCTCCGCAGTCGACGATCGAGTCCGGAGGGAAGCGATGGTCACTTTGGCTCAGAAGGTGAGGCCAGTGACTTGACGTGATCGCGCCAGGCTACAGAAACGCTCGACGGTATTTTCGTGGTCAGTCCGCCTTCTTTGGTGAAGGCGAGGCCTCGGTTGTAGGCGCCGCCACCGCAGCCGTCGGACTGCCGGATGAGCTTGACGTCGGAGGAGGCGTCGATCTCGGGACTGCTGCTTCCTCTGGGGGTGACGCGGAAGCGGACTGCGCCGAGGTCGGGATCCACGTCGTCGGCAAGGGGCAGGTTCACGTGGGTGATGTCTGCCTGTTCGAGGTGGCCCTTGACGCATGTGCCCCCTGCGCACAGTTCGTAGGCGGCGCCTCCGAGGTCGTCGTAGCCACGTTGCAGGAACATCAATCCGATCTGCGAGGTGACGCCGACGCCGGCGCACGGCTTGGGGCCACTGCACGCTGACGCAGCCGCCGTCACAGCGGACACGATGACGAGGACGGCGAATCTCACGTTCGTTTCACCACTCCTTGATCCCTCCCGGGAGTATGCGGCTCCGCCGTTCCTGCGCAGCCTGGTCCGTGCCCCGGCGCTGGAGAGCGGCGACGAGCTGTTCGCCCGGGTCGCCAACTCCTCCCTTCACGCCAATGGATATGCCGGTCGGTTCGTGAGCCACGAGGCGGTCACCCTTGGCGGCGACGTCGTGCACGGATGCTCCGACGGTCGGAAAGGATGCCGAGGTGTTGATGGCCTGAGGCTGGAGAACGTGTCTCTGACGGGTCGTCCCACGTACCCGGGCTGGTCAGGTGATGCGGCGCATCACATACGCGGTGCCCGCCTTTTCTGCCTTGGGGGAGTCGGCCTCGATCGTGAGACTCGGCCCGGCCGTGGTGAAGTCGAAGCTGCTCGCAATCGGTTGCGTGCAGTCGACGCGCCTGGCTCTCTTGGCGGTTCCTGAGAGGGCCGTGAAGGTGACCGTGCCCTCCCCTGCGCATGCCACTTCCACCCGCAGGGCGGTGCCGGGCTTTACGGTCTCGTCCACGTTCATCCCGGGTAGTGCGAGGGATCCGGACGAGACCAGACCATCGTCGTCCGAGTCCAGGTCGTCCGTCCGGTTCAGCACTTCGAGGGCCTCCCTGTCCAGCTGCTCCGGACCGGAGGACCTCGGCTGCCCAGTGGGTGCTGCGGTGGAACTCGCTGTCCTCTGGGGCTGCGGAGCCCTGGACGTCGCGGGCGCGTCAGAACAGGCCGTTGTCATAGCGGAAAGCACCGCGACGACAGCAAGAGCTTGGCCAGTGTGACGGATGAAGCGGTACACGAGATCCCCCCGGAGTGCAGCCACAAGCCAACAGACTTGAACAGGACGATCATGTCCCGATAACACCTGCGTCACCCCGGGTACCTGGCTCCTGGCACCAGATCGGTACACGTGAAGGCCCGGACATGTGAGCCGTCGATCGCGGCATCGTCCATGTCCAACAGGCCGGCGGACCGCACGAGGTAGTAACACCGACTCCGGGTGCGTCAGGCGTTGTGGAGACGGGCGGCCTGGTTCTGCAAGGCGGTCACCATCACCTGTGCCTGGGCGGAAGGGTGCGGTCGGGTGAGGGCGATGGTCGCGCGCCCGGCCCAGTGGCTGTCGGTGACGGCCAGGGCTCGTACGCCTGTCGGCAGGGCCGGCAGGGCCAGGTCGGGGATGACGGTGATGCCCACGCCGGCTGCGACCAGTCCGAGGCGTGTGGACCAGTTGCGCGTGGTGCAGGCGATGCGGGGGTTGGTCAGAGTCGGCCAGGCTCCGAACTGCGGCTCGCCCGGCGCGCCGTCTCCGGCGATCCAGTGTTCCTGGGCCAGGTCCGGCACGGTGACACCGGCGTGGTCCGCGAGCCGGTGTGTGTCCGGGACGGCGACCAGGAGATCACCTTGGAGCACAGTGGTCTGTCTGAGTTCGCGCAGGTCGTAGTCCGGTAGGCCCTGGCCGACTCCGATGACCACCACGTCCAACCGGCCGGCCCGCATCCGCCGGAGGAGGGTGGGTGTCGAGGCGTCTTCCAGGACCACGGCGAGCCCCGGATGGCTGGAGATCACCTGGGCCATCGCGCGCGGGACCAACGCCATGGCGGCGGTGGGGTAGGCGCCGATCGTGAGGCGGCCCGCGAGCCGGTCGCGCAGACCGGCGAGTTCCAGCTCGGTCGACGCCAGGTCGGCGAGGATCTCAGTCGCGCGCCGGACGAGGACCACCCCCGCGGGGGTGAGCGCCACGCCGCGTGCTCCGCGGTCGAAGAGCGGCGCCCCGGCTGCCGCCTCGGCGGCGGCAACCTGGCGGGAGACGGCGGACTGGGTGTAGCCGAGCGCCTCGGCGGCCCGAGTGAACGATCCTGTGGTGGCGACCTGGTGAACGACGCGCAGGCCGGTGAGGGTGAACTCAGCCATGGTCAGAAATTACCATGCGGATTCATCATGGAAGTCATGCTGAACCATCGTTGGACCGCATGGCTCGCCGGATGCAGGGTGGTGTCATGACAGATGAATTCACTCGGGATGAACTGGTGGCGCGGCTGGTCCGCGCCGGTGAGCTGGAGGTGTCGGGCGATGACCTGACCGAGGCGGCGACGTACTTCGACACGAAGGGTTTCCGCTTCCACGGGCCGGACGGTTTCGAGTCCGACTTCGACGGGCTCAGCGCCTACTTCGCCGCAGTGCGCGAGGCGTTCGACAACCGGTCGATCCGGCGCGGCATCGTCGTGGCCGAAGGCGACCACATGGCCTGCCAGACCTGGATCGAAGGCACCTTCGTCCGTGAGTTCACCCAGTCACCGGTCGGCCCGCTGCCCCCCAACGGCGAGCACGTCGTATTCGACCTGATCAACATCTTCCGCTTCGACGACCGGGGCCGCCTCGTCGAGGAATGGGTACGCACCGACAACCGCGCCCTCCTGCGCCAACTGAGCGCGGAGGGAAGCCGGCCGGACGGCCCTCGCGGGTGAGGACGGCGACGCCGCCCGGCTCGTTCAGTAACGCCGCGCCCAATGCTGGCCCAACTCAACTTGCTGACGCGGACGCTTGGACATGGACGATGCTCCCGAAAGGTCCGATGGATCTCAAAGGAGCCCTGGCGCCCGTACCCCTGACCGGCGGTCGAGCGGGCGACACACCCAGCTCTATGGACGTCACGGACGGCCTGCATGTGCCGCGTCGCCGCGCACGGCCCGACCCAGGCCGGACCCCGGCATGGCCGGCAAGGTGGAGGAGCAGTGGGTTTCGACAGAACCGTCCATGGCGCCACCGGCGAGTAGCCGATCGCGGCGAGTCGGGTGACGCTCCGACAGCTCGGGCCGATCAGCCCTCGGGCTCCTGGAAGCGGGCCAGTTCACTGTCAATCATGGACTGTGCCCGGGACAGGACACGGGAGTTGTACGTGCCGCTCGACCGGAGAGAGAGCAGGGCGTTCTGCTGGGCGACGGCTGCGGCAAGCATCAGTTCCTGGTACTGCTCACGGGGGTTGACGTCCGCCGAGACGACTCCTTGGGGAGTGGGTCTCCGGCGGCGGGCTTCCGTCCAGGTGCGCACTTGGTCCCTGATCACCGGATCGAAGGGAGTGCCGTCAGGCATGGTCAGACTCGGGTCGGCGAGGACGTCCGTCACCTGGTCGGTCATAGCCGCGTACAACTCGGCGAAGGCGGCGCGGTCGGCGGCCTCGTCGTCGCCGTCGACCTTCAGTCGGCGGATGACCCAGGGGAGCGTCAGGCCCTGGAGGAGCAGGGTCGTGGTGGCGACGGTGAACGCGATCAGAAGCAGTTGTGGCCGATAAGGCGTGTCGGACGGCAGCGTCTGAGCCGCGGCCACTGTGACGGCGCCACGCATTCCCGACCAGGCGATCACCGTCCCGCCGCGCCAACCGAACTTCTCGTTGATCCTGAAGTCGGCGTCGCTCCGGCCGCGCACCAACCGTCCCTGAAGGCGCTCCGGGTCACTCTTCTGAAACCTGTGGGGCAGTTCCTGGCCGCTGTTGAGCTTGTCCGCGAGATCGTCCACCGCGGTGCGGAAGGTTTCGGCCTTGTCCGCGTCGTGCCTGAGCGAGGCGACCAGCGGGACGAGGGACAACATGCGGGCCGCGATCGCCAGCAGCGAAGCCAGCAGTCCGATCCCCACGGCGTGCGCGACGCTCTGGCCCGCGTCACGTGCCTGGTCCACCAGTGTCCGGAGCTGCAGTCCCATCAGCAGGAAGATCCCGCTCTCCAGCAGGAACGCGATGGTCTGCCAGTTGACGTCCTCGGCGAGTCGGTCTCGCGCGCGCAGGAAGCGCGGGCTGAGGTGGCCGCTGACCAGTCCGGTCACCACGACGGCCAGTACTCCCGAGGCCCCCAGTGCCTCAGCCGGCAGGAACGACAGGAACGGCACCACGAACGAGAGGGCCGTGTTGGGCACCGTGTCCCTGAGCCGGCCTCGCACCAGCACCGTCAGGACACCCACCAGGACGGCCAGCAGCGTGGCGACGGCCACCGAGAAGACGAAGTCCGCCCCCACCTTCCACAGGTGCACGGAGGAGGACATCGCGGTGATCGCCGAAGCCAACAGGACCAGCGAGGACGCGTCGTTGACCAGGCCTTCGCCCTCAAGGATGGTCATCAGCCGGGACGGCAGCCCGAGCCGTTTGCCGATCGAGGTGGCGGCGACCGCGTCCGTCGGACTGATGATCGCGCCGAGCGCGAAGGCGGCGGCCAGTCCGAGACCGGGCAGCAGCCAGGCGAACAGATAGCCCTCGCAGAGGGTGGTGACGACCACGAGCAGGACGGCGAGCCGCAGGATGGTCTTGATGTCTCGCCGGAAGTCGATGACCGGCATGTGTACGGCCGAGGCGTACAGCAACGGTGGCAACACGACCGTCAGTACGAGTTCGGGTTCAACCTCGACGTGCGGAACCTCTGGCAGGAAACTGAGCCCGATCCCGACCACGACCAGGACGAGTGGTGCGGCGACTCCCACCCGTCGCGACGCGGCCGCCACCGCGACGACACTGATGACACCCAGCACGGCGACCAACGTCAGTTCCACGAGCCCGTTCCCATCCACCGCGATCTTCTTGCGTGCCGCGTCCTCGCGCGAACCGGTCCCATGAGGAGCACTGACGGCATGCTCTCAGATGGGCACCACGACATCGGGCGTGGCCGATGAGCAGTTCTGGTGCACCGGCATGCCCACAAGGCTGAGCGGCGTGTGATGGACGCCCTCGCCGCGGGGCCGTCCCGCGAGGTCGTCCCGGAGGGGTACGTCGGAGCAGGTCAGCGGGCCTGGTGTCCCGTGCAGTCGACAGTTGTGCTGTAGCTCTGGCTGCGGTGGTCGACTGCCCCGCATCGTGGTCCCGCCGCCTGTCCGCCGGATGGGTCGGCCACCGACTTCGATCGAAAGAGGAACGCATGCGACCGAACGCTCTGGGCAAGACTCTCGCCGGCCTCGTCGCCATCGCCGGCCTTGCCACAGGCAGTGTGGCGACCGCGGGCGTCAGCTACGCGGCACCCGTCGGCACGTCGCGGAATGCGGCTGTCGCCCAGCCCGCCGTCGCGTCCACTACGCAGAATTTCGGTCTCACCACGGCCGAGGCCAAGAACGTCCAGCGGTTCCTCGCGCAGTACTGGGGCTACAGCGACAGCATCGACGGCCAGATGGGCACCAACAGCTGGAAGGCGATGCAGCGCTTCCTCTCGGGGATCTGGGGCTACACGGGCGCCATTGACGGAGACCCCGGCACCAACACCGTCAAGGCGCTCCAGCGCATGCTGGCCGCGCATTGGGGCTACACCGGCCCCATCGACGGTGTGGCCGGTTCCGGTACCAAGGCGGCATTCAAGCGCTTCGCCGACGCCTGATCCAGACGACCTCAGGCCGCCCGACGAGCGGCCCCGGCTCGCCCCTGTCAGCCCGGGGCGAGCCGGGGTGCGCCCGTGCGGCCTCGCGCTGGGTGACTGGCGACGACGACCAAGGCACAGGCTCGACACAGTCGTTCAGCCTCACATGTCCCGCCGCCTGCCGACTATGACAAGACCTCGAAAGGCCTGTGTGCCGGATCGGCGTCGTCTTCGGCAGTCGGCCCGGTCGAGGCTGTGAACGCGCGGTACCAGGGAGAACTGCCAGGCCGATCCCGCAGGTCGAGGTCCAGGGCACGTGTGGCGAACAGATCTCCGGAGACCGTTCGCGGGCCGGCCGGATCGCCTCAGCCCTCGTCCACACAGCCGCTGCGGCAACTCGGATCGACTTCAGCGCCGCACGGACGCGAACCGTCTGGCCGGCCGGATTGATCACACCGGGCTCGAAGGATGAGCTGCCGTAGTCGAGCGGGGCGGCCACGCCTGCGGCGCGAGGATGCCGAGGACGTAGGCCCGGGCGACCAGGGCGGGTCGGGTCGGTGCTTCCAGGAGGACGCGCAGCCGACTCAGGTGGTAGTCCACGGTCTGCCGCGACAGGCACAGTTCCTCGGCGATGTCCGCGTTGCTGCGGCCGGCCGCGAGCAGGGCGACTATGCGCACCTGTGCGGCGGTCAGGGAAGGCTGGGCCTGCTGGCGTCGGCCCAAGTGGGTGGCGACGGCCCAGACGCCGGTCACGCCCGGCGCCGTCGCGCCGACCGTGGTCAGCCTGATCTGGGCCCGGCGCTGCCAGCCCTCCCCGTCGACGATCATCGCGGAGGCGCGGGCGCTCCTGCGGCGGCCGGTGATCAGGTCGTCCCAGGCGCGGAACAGGTCGACGCGGTCGGGGGTGTCGGCGAGAAGGGAGTCGGCGCGCAGACCGGTCAGATCGGAGAGGCGCACGCGCAGGATCTCGGCCGTGGCGGTGCCGGCCTCGCTGACCCGCCCGTCCGGGGACAGCCGGACGCAGGCCAGTCCGCTGTGGTCGCGCAGCACCAGCAAGTCCGCCTGGGCCCGCTGTCGTTGGTCCATCGCCCGCACGTAGTCGGTGACGTCGACGTAGATGCCCGCTACGCAGTGTTCGGCGCCCCAGCGGACAGGGAATCGATAGCCCGCCGCGTGCGCGGACGATCCGTCGGGGCGACGGTAGGTGAGGGCGTGCCGTACGGGTTTGCCGTCGGTCAGGGCCTGTTGGTCCATGGCGAGGAAGCGGCTGACGTCGGCGGGTTCGTCGAGGTCGGACAGATGGCGGCCGATCACCGCGTCGCGTGTCGTCCCGTACAGGTGGGCGTAGGCGTGGTTGGCCCACAGGTAGCGGCCGGTGTCGTCGCGCATGAACGCGGCGGCCGGGGCGAGTTCGGCGAGGGCGCCGAACGGGTTCCGGTCGGGCGGACCTGCCATGTGAACCGCCCATGCCTTGAGTTCCGTCTCGTTCACGACCCAACTCCTTCAATGCTGCACGATGTGACGTTGGGTGACATCTCGTGTGTAAGCCGTAGCACCCTGGGAAGTCGGGGAGGCCGGGCACCCTCACGCTCTGCACTGCCTGTTCGCTAGCGCATCACGGCATCTTCACATGACGCCAATCGCTGTGATGGGTAGGGCATTTGCCTGAGTCGTTCGCGTAGTACGGCTGCTGAAAGGTGAGTTGGGCCTGGTTCGCTTGAAGGAGGCGGAGCGGCGGGCGTGCTCCCGTCGTCAAGTGCCGCGACTTCGAAGGAGATGGATCTGCATGAGCCAGGTGCTGTACGTGCATGCCAGGGGCGGGCCCCCGGTGGGTCATGCCTTAGCGCGGGTGGCCGCGAGGTCCACGGTGCACCTGCTGGCACTGAGCGGGCTGCCCGCGGGGGTGGCGGACGACGCGGCGCTGCTGTGCGCCTCGGCGGTTACGTTGCCCGGGGCGGAGCACCGGGACCTTGTCGAGCTGATCACCGCCCGCGCCCGCGAGGTGGGGGCGGACGCGGTGCTCACCTTCTCGGAGTACGCGGTGGTCGCGGTGGCCGAGGCGTGCCGGCGGCTCGGTCTGAGGGGTGCGGGGGCCGCCGCCACTCTCGCCCGTGACAAGCGACTGATGCGCGCCACGTGGGAGCGCCACGGTGTGGCGCAGCCCCGTTTCCGCGCCGTCGCCGGCCTCGCCGAACTGGAGCACGCGACTACAGAGTTGTCATGTCCGCTACTGCTTAAGGCTGCCTGGAGCGCGGGGTCGACCGCACACCAGATCATCGACGAGCCCGAGCAGGCAGAGCACGCCTGGCGCCGCTCGCGTGAGGTGATGACGGAGTCGGCACAACTCGGCTTCGCCGAACTGCACGTGCAGGGTGCGTCGGAGGACTTCATCGTCGAGGAGATCGTCACCGGACGGGCCGAGGAGTGGTTCGACGGCCCCGGCTGGGGTGACTACGTGAGCGTCGAAGGCGTCGTCGTCGACGGCGAGTTCCGGCCGGTCTGTCTGAGCGGGCGCATGCCGACGGTGGCGCCGTTCACGGAGCGCGCCGGCATCACTCCGGCCGCCGTCGAGAGCGGGGCACAGGACAGGATCGTGGAGCTTGCCCGGCAGGCTGTGGACGCGCTGGGACTGGAGAACTGCGGCATCCACACGGAGATCAAACTCGGAGCGGACGGCCGGATGTGGGTCATCGAGACGGCCGCGCGGTTCGGCGGCGCGATGACCGTGCCACAGGTCGAAGAGGTCTTCGGCCTCGATCTGGTGGGTATGTTCACCGATCAACTGCTCGGCCGTTCGCCCGCCTGGCCCGCCCGGGCGCTGACGCCGGCGGACGCCGAGCGCGCGGCGGGATCCCTGGTGGTGCTCGCGGTCAACGGTGACGGCACCCCGTGGGCGCGGCGAGGTCTGTGGGACTCCTCGACGGTGGTCCGCGAGGCACCGGTCGGCGCGGACAGCACGCTGTCCGTGGTCCGGGAGAGCTCCCTGCCGGACGGCTCGCCGGTACCCGTCTACGACCCCGCGGGCGGCGCCAACACCATGGCCGGACTGTGTCTGCTGTCCGCCGACCGGCCGCAGACCGTCGTACGCGACTTCACCGCTCTGGTGGACGCCCTGCCGGACATCCTGCGGGCGGCCACCGCCGAGGAGGCCCGCGCGTGAAGCTCGCACAGGACGCGGCCCGCGTCCCCGACGCGGCGGCCGACGGTACCGTCGTGGGAGCCAACCTGTCGCTGCCGCTGTTCCGCACGCTGTCCGGCGTGCTCGCCGGACACCCGTATCTGAAGGTCGTGGTGGACCGGGCCGAGGACACCTGGCATCTGCTGGACACCCGGGTGCACCCCTTCCACGTCGACTACATCGCCACGCGCGTACTCGGCATGACACCGCAGCAGCTCGACGCGGAGTTGGACGCCTTCAACGCCTCGGTGTACATGGCGCCGGACCGCCGCTTCCTGCTGGGAGTTCTCTCCTTGCACAGTGACGAGGACGCCGACGGCGGTGAACGGCCCTTCCTCGTCCTGGAGACGACCGAGGCGGACACCATGCACGGTGCCCTGCTCCAGGACTTCTACGACTACGTTCGCCAACGCGTGGACGGACGCCTGCCGTTGCTCCTGAAACCCGCGAACCACGGTCAGGAGCACGAACTCGCCACCGTCAGTGACGCCCGTCTCCCGCGCATCCTGAGCCAGGAACTCTTCGGCAACCGCACCCGCACCTGCCTCAACCCGGGCGTGGCGCAGGGACGTCTGCGGTACTTCCGCAGTCCGCAGGAGTACCGCGCCGGCGCCGCGGGCCTCGGCTGGTCGGACATCGTCGCCATGGCGGGCCTGCCCGACGACGTGCCCCGGGTGGCCGGATTCATCAACACCGCCGCCACGACACCGCTTTCGCACACCAATGTGCTTGCCTCGGGCTGGGGCATCCCGAACGCGATCATCCGTGATCTGGACGGTCTCGTGGAGCGGCACGGCCTGGACGGCGCGTGGGTCGACTACCGCGTGCGGGAAGACACCATCACCGTGGAACGGCTCGACCGCGCCCCGGCGCTGGAACGGCCGGTCTGGGACACCCAGCGCATCCACATCGACGCCCCGCTCATCGGGGACGCGCCGATCATGGAACTGCACCGGCTGCGCAGCGACGATCGCGACAGCTACGGCACCAAGGCCGCCCACCTCGGCGAACTGCACCACGTGCTGGACAGCCGCACCGCTGACCTGACCGCCTTCTATGCCCGCCCGCGCCCCCCACGGCCGGACCTGCTCGCCCATCTCGGCGCGCGGCTCGGCGAACCGGGAGCGCCCCTGGACCGGCTCCGCTCCTCGGCCGCGGAACGCGTGGCTCAGACGGTCCGGGCCCCGCGGGGCGTCGCGCTGCCGTTCCATCTGCACCATCTCCACCTGACCTCGTCGCCCGCCCTCCAACAGGGCATCGGCAAGCTGAAGATGGCGCTCGAACTCGACGCACTCGACCTGATCGACTCGCTCTCGCTGGATCTCCAGCACCTGATGCGGAGCACTCCGATGCCCGACGAGGTGGCGCGAGCCATCACCGGAGCGGTACCGCGGCTGCTGGCCGACGGCCGGCGTCTCGTGGTGCGTTCCTCCTCCAACGCCGAGGACCTGCCGGGGTTCTCGGCAGCGGGCATCTACGACTCGGTGACGACCGTACGAGGCGCGCGGCAGTTGATGGACGCCGTGATCCAGGTGTGGGCTTCGCTGCTGTCGCCGCGCAGCGTGCGCATGCGCCACCAGGTCGGCATCTCGCTGGACGACACCTACATGGGGGTGATCATCCAGGAGTACGCGCCGGCCGACCTCGGGGGAGTACTGGTCACCTGTAACCCGACGCGTCGGGAGGACTTCCGGAACGTGTACCTCAACTGCACGGCCGGTTCGCCCGAGCGTGTGGTGGACGGTACGGTCCTGCCGCACCAGTACCTGTACAACACGGTCGAGGGCGGCGGCCGTACGGTGGCTGTCGGATCCTCGGGCACGGACCTGGCGGCGGACACGCGAGCGGTGCTGGCCCGACTGGCCCTGGCGGGACGGCTGTTGCAGTCCCACTTCAGCAAGGGTGACCCGGACGACGCCCTGGACATCGAATGGCTGATGACCGACGAGGGGGCGTTCCACCTGGTCCAGGTACGCCCGTACGCCCGATGAGGCGCCATACGTTCACCCCGTGGCGCCGCGCGCCCCGAGGGGATCTGACCCCGGCCGCCCGCCGCCTCATCCGCCTCAACAACGGGTTCCAGCTGCTGTTCAATCTGCTGTGGTGGATGCCCGTCTTCTATGCGTACCAGCGTGACGCGGGCCTGTCCAACGGCCAGATCTTCGGCATTCAGAGCATCTACTACATCGCCTTCTGTCTCTTCGAGATCCCCACCGGGCTCGTCGCCGACCGCATCGGAGCACGCAACTGCCTGTGGGCGGGCGCGGCGGTCATGACCGCGGCGAACATGATGCCGGTGTTCTCGCCCTCCTACACGGGCTTCCTCCTCCACTTCCTGGCCATCGCCGCCGGCCGTTCCCTGACATCGGGCGCGGCCAGCGCCTGCCTGTACGACGGGCTGCGCGCGGAAGGGGCGGACGATCACTATCTCCGCGCGGAGGGCACGGCGCGGGCTCTGGGGCTGGCCGCCAAGGTGGTCTGCTGGCCGCTCGTCGGCCCCCTGATGATGCTGGCGCCGCAGTCTCCGTATGTCCTGAGCGCGGCGAGCGCGGCAGGCTCGCTCGGATGCGCCCTCGCTCTGCCACGGCTCGCTCCCCGTCACGCGGTCGAGGTGAAGAGCGGTTCCGGACGGCGACACGCGGCGCTGCTGCGCGACACCGGAGCCGCGTTGCGGGCGCTCCGGTCGTCGCCGTGGCTGGCGCTGCTCATGGTGCAGGGCGTCGGGGTCTTCACACTGTCGCGGATCTGCCAGGTCAACCTCTTTCAACCGGTGTTGCTGCACCACGGCATCGGCGAGGGCAGCCATGGCAGCGTGCTCGCGGCGATGACGGTCGCCGAGGCGGTGGCCTCCGCGCGGCCTCAGTGGCTGGGGTCGCGGCTCTCGCCCACGGCCTGGGTGTCCCTGCTGAGTGTGGGGCTCGCGGCCACGCTGGCGGGCACCGTCGCGGGCGGCCCGTGGGCGGTGGTCGGGCTGCTCTGCGCCTTCGCCGCGATCACCGGCTTCTGCTACCCGGTACAGCGCAAACTCATCAACGACGCGATTCCCGAGGGCGCTCCGCGCGCCACCTTGCTGTCGGTGGAGAGCATCGTGGACCGCGGGGTGTGCGCTCTGGCGGCGGTGGCCGCGGGTGCCTATCTGGCGGCGGACCGACTCGACGCGCTGCTGTGGCAGTCTGCCGGCGTCACGTGCGGAGTGATCCTGGCCCTTCACCTGGCGCTGCGACGCGTGCGTCGGGCACGGCGGGCGCACGGAGCGGGCAACGCGCACGGCGCAATTCCGCACTCCAGGGTGGCGACGGCGCTCCCTGCCGACGAACCGGTCGCGCTGCCCGTCGACGAGGGAGCGGCCCCGCGGCACTGACCTGGGGCGGGCCGGCGGGGGCACGCATGGCAACCGGTTCCCGCAAGGTGCCCGCTGTGGGCCCGTGTTCGGGTCCGCGGCGGGCGCCGGCTGCCAGGCAGGTCCGCGGCGAGCGGCAGGTCGCTCCGAGCTGCGCTCGCTGCCACTGGTGCGATCACGTCGCGGGTGGTGGCTCTTTTCAACCAATTCGCGCCGCATGCATAGGTAGAACGGACTGTGCATCGCATGTGAAGGGCGCGTGGGGTTGTTGTCGTTTGTGATCCAGATGCATGGCGCGAGCGCGGTCACTGGGGTTTTCTCTGGGTGTCACACCCAACTGCCCACGGAATGTCGAGGATTGATGTACCGCGGACCTCCTTCGTGCGTTGTCATGCCCCTGCCTTTTCGGGGTGTGCCCTTCATGTAGCTCACACCGGCCGACCCCACACCAGCCGGAAAATCCCCCCACGGAAACTGGAGCTCGCATGACCTCCCGCACCACAGGCCACCAGCACGCGGCCCTCGCGGCGTCCATCGCCGTCGCCACCGCGGCCGCCCTGATGAGCACCTCCCTCAGCGCGTCGGCCGCCCCCCGACTCGGCGCCGACTCGGCACGACCGGCTGCCGCGCCCGTCGCGCTGTCGGCCGCCGCCCGCACCGGCCTCATTCGGAGCGCGCAGGCCAGGCTCGCCGAGACGACGAAGAACATAGGCCTTGGCTCCAAGGAGAAGCTGGTCGTCAAGGACGTCGTCAAGGACGCCGACGGCACCGTCCACACCCGCTACGAGCGCATCTACGAAGGGCTCCCGGTGCTCGGCGGCGACCTGATCGTGCACACCTCCGAGTCAGGCAGGACCGAGGGCGTCAGCAGAGCGTCGAAGGCCACGCTGAAGCTCGCCTCGCTGACACCGCGGATCGGCGCGGCCACGGCGCAGAAGCAGGCACTGAGTCTGGCGAAGAAGGACGGCTCGGCGAAGTCCACCACCGACCGCGCTCCGCGCAAGGTCGTCTGGGCGGCGAGCGGCAAGCCCGTCCTCGCCTACGAGACCGTCATCGGCGGCTTCCAGGACGACGGCACACCGAACCAACTGCACGTCGTCACCGACGCGGCCACAGGGAAGAAGCTCTTCCAGTACCAGGGCATCGAGACCGGCGTGGGCAACACCCAGTACAGCGGCAAGGTCGACCTCACCACCGCGCAGTCGGGCTCGTCCTACACCCTCACCGACGACTCCCGCGGCGGCCACAAGACCTACAACCTGGACCACAAGCAGGACGGCACCGGCACACTGTTCTCCCAGGACAGCGACACCTGGGGCGACGGAAAGACCTCGAACGCCGCGACCGCCGCCGCGGACGCCGCCTACGGCGCCCAGTTGACCTGGGACTACTACAAGAACACCTTCGGGCGCAGCGGCATCAAGAACGACGGCAAGGCTGCCTACTCCCGCGTGCACTACGGCAACGCCTACGTGAACGCGTTCTGGGACGACAGCTGCTTCTGCATGACCTACGGCGACGGCACGAACGACAGCGACCCGCTGACCTCGCTCGACGTCGCCGGCCACGAGATGAGCCACGGCGTCACCGCCAACACCGCCGGACTGGAGTACAGCGGTGAGTCGGGCGGACTGAACGAGGCCACGAGCGACATCATGGGCACCGGCGTCGAGTTCGCCGCGAACAACAGCACCGACGCCGGCGACTACCTCATCGGCGAGAAGATCAACATCAACGGCGACGGCACCCCGCTGCGCTACATGGACAAGCCCAGCAAGGACGGCGGTTCCGCCGACTACTGGTCCTCGTCCGTCGGCAACGAGGACGTCCACTACTCGTCCGGCGTCGCCAACCACTTCTTCTACCTCCTGTCCGAGGGCAGTGGCGCGAAGAGCATCGACGGCGTCGACTACGACTCGCCGACCAAGGACGGCTCCAAGGTCACCGGCATCGGCCGGGACAAGGCCCTCCAGATCTGGTACAAGGCGCTGACGACCTACTTCACGTCGACCACCGACTACGCCGACGCCCGCAAGGGCACGCTGTCCGCGGCCACGGACCTGTACGGCGCCGACAGTGCCGAGTACAAGACGGTAGAGGCCGCCTGGACCGGGGTCGACGTGCACTGAGTCGTCCCGCTCTCGCCTGCACGAGGTGGCATCCAGGACTGCGGTCCGGGTGCCACCTCGTGTCGCTCGGTCAGCTCGGGGTTCCCCGTCGCGGGTCGGCGGGAACAAGCATGTAAAGGTGGGGCATGACGACAGATCGATTTGAAGTCACTCGCCAGATTGCTGCGTCCCCATCGGCGATCTTTGAAGTGCTGCGATCTCCGCAGGGCCATGTAGACATCGACAGTTCAGGGATGCTGCAGTCCGCAGAGGGCGATCCCGTGAGTGCGGTGGCGGACGAGTTCCTCGTCCACATGGATCGGGAGGCTCTGGGGGACCTCCCCATGGGTCGGTACGACGTGACCGTGATCGTCACCCGCTATGAACGTGACGCACTCCTTGAATGGACGATCTCGGGCACCGTCCAGCCGCTTATCCGTCACCTCTACGGGTACCGCCTGGAGCCCAGTGAGTGGGGCACCCTCGTCACTTCGTACTACGACTGGAGCCAGATCGACGACAAGTACCGCGAGGCCGGCGTCTTCCCGGTCATCCCGGAGGCTGGTCTGCGTGCCACGCTCGGAATTCTTGCTCGCACTGTCGAATAGGTCGCCACCAGTTGCTGCGGCGGGGCTGACTCGGCGCAGTCCGGTGGGCGGGCCCGGCCTCGCGGGTTGCCGCTGTCGGACGACGGGGTGTTGCCGGAGGACGACGAGCAGGCCGCCGGGCTCAGCACGGTGCACAGGGGCAGAACGCCGTGGCCGCGGCGGTACGAGTA
Organism: Streptomyces sp. NPDC048643; assembly: GCF_040650615.1. Taxonomy (NCBI): domain Bacteria; kingdom Bacillati; phylum Actinomycetota; class Actinomycetes; order Kitasatosporales; family Streptomycetaceae; genus Streptomyces; species Streptomyces sp. NPDC048643. Next base: position 20,813 of record NZ_JBEZHO010000051.1, on the reverse strand, counting down.
CGCATGAAAGTCTGCCGGACGGCCCACCTCCTACCTCCAGGGCCGACGACTGCGGCCGGCCGGCCGTCGGGCCAACTACGTTCACACCAGCCGCATATCCCGTGTCCAGGATTCGAGGGCGAGGCCCGTTTAGACTTCCGAGTCCGACTGACGGAAGGCTGGCGCCGTGCGGAAACTCCTCTACGGCATGAACCTGTCCCTGGACGGCTATGTCGCCGCGCCCGGCGACGACCTCGGCTGGAGCGCGCCGAGCGACGAGCTGTTCCAGTGGTGGCTCGATCAGGAGAGTGCGATCAGCCTGTTGCTGTACGGGCGCAAGCTGTGGGAGACCATGAGTAGCTACTGGCCGACCGGCGACCAGCAGCCCGACGCCACCCCGGCGCAGATCGAGTTCGCCCGGAACTGGCGGGACACGCCGAAGGTGGTGTTCTCCTCGACGGTCGACAAGGTCGAGTGGAACACACGCCTGGTCACGGGCGACGCCGTCGCGGAGATCACTCGGCTCAAGGCCGGGGACGGTGGGCCGATGAGGGTCGGTGGTCCAGCGCTCGCCGCGGCGGCGATGCGGGCCGGGCTGGTCGACGAGTACGAGATCGTCACCCATCCGGTCCTCGTGGGCAGCGGCACACCGTTCTTCACCGCGCTGGACAGCTGGGCGAACCTGAACCTGGTGGAGACACGGACGTTTCCCGGAGGCGTGGTCCTGACCAGGTACGAGACGAAGCGCTGAACGCGCTGGTCGAGCGATGGGACATCGACGACGGCCGGCGAGGCCACACAACGTCCTGTTCGCCGACTGCTCGGTCCCCGGGGCTCAGCCGGTGAATTCGTTGACGCCGAGGGCGAAGTCCCCATGGCCGACGCCGTTGCCGGCGAGGCCCACCGTGCGCACGCCCGCTCCTTCCAGCCAGTGCGCCGTCCTCAGGCCGCCCACGTCCAGCGGGCGCAGCCCGAGGCCCTTGATGAATGCCGCAACGCCCGCCTTGGCCTGGGCGTTGTCGCCGGCGATGAAGACGTCGGGCCGGCCCTTCTCCAGGACGTTACGGAAGATGGTGTTGAACGCCTTCACCACGCCGGCGCCGGCCGGGGCCACCTTGGCGACTTCCTGCGCGATCGAGGTCTCCTGACCTTGCCCGCGAGGGCGTCTCCGTACTCGGCGACGACCGGAACGACACCGTCGTACAACAGGGCCATGATGACGATGTCCCCGGCCGGCGTGTCCATCGTCTACTGACGCGGACGACCGTCGAAGTTCATTCTCCTGGCCGCGGTGAACGGTCTGCGGCTGCCGTCAAATCCAGGAGGAGGTGGGCCGTCGCGTCGGGAGCTTCCAGCATCATGTCGTGGCCGGTGGCGAGTGTCCGCACAGCGCAACCTTGGGCGGCCGCCGCAGCGAGGGAGGCATCCAGACTGGTCAACGGTGGGCTGGTGTGCCGTACGTAGAACCGGGGGAGGGACGCAAGAGGGGCGGGGTCGAACCGCACGGGGTCCGTCTGACAGCGGAACGGGAAGGCCGTGAGGCGCGGGCCCGCCCAGGCGCGGACCTCTTCGTCGTGTACACCCCACTGCGACAGGAAGGCGGGATCGGCTGGCAGGTACCAGCCGTCGCCGGCCGCGGCGACCTGCTCGCGGTAGCGTCGGGCGACCTCAGGCGGTTCAACGTCCAGGAGGCACTCGCCCGGACGCACGACGAACCCACCGAGCCACACCACGCTGCTCAGACGCCCTCGCGCGCGTTCCGCGATCGGGCCCGCCAGGATCCCGGAGTAGCTGTGCAAGACCAGGTGGACGTCCTGGAGGTCTTCGTACCAGAGCAGATCCGTCAGGTCGTCGACGTGAGTGGAGACCCCGACGGAGGGCGACAACTGTCCGCTGCGCTCACCTTGTCCCGTCAGGCTGGGCGTGAAGACCCGATGCCCCCGTGCGGTCAGGGCGTCGCGTACCTTCCGCCAGCACCATCCGCCGTGCATGGCGCCGTGGACCAGGAGAAAGGTGGCCATGAGCGTCACCTCTCGACGGTGGATCGGGGACAGGCGGCCCGGCGGACCAGGCACTTGAGCGGTCACCACCAGTATGCGTCGACGGGTGAATTCACACGGCGTACGCCACGGTGCAGCAGATCGACAAGGCAGACGCCTTAAAGGTCTCCCGTATTTGGTCGGATCGGTCCGGACTCCCCGGAATGAGGTCGTCGGACCGGGCGTGCCGTCGATCATGCAGAGGCGTCGGGAAGCAACGGGCGCATGAAGGTGCGTTCATAGCGCAGTACGCATCCACTGGCGTCGCGAATGTGGTCCGCTTCGATGAACTCGCGGTCCTTGCCGAACAGTTGGCGGTACTCCTCGTAAGCGGCCAGGCTCGGGAAGCTGAACAGGGCCAGGGCCTCGTCGCTCGCACCCTCTGAGGGGAGGAAGTAGCCGTGGTGCGTGCCGCCGTGAGCCTGCACCAGTTCCATCCAACGGCGGCCGAACTCCTCGAAGGACGCGATCTTTTTCGGGTCGATGACGTACCGCACGACGCATGTGATCATCAATCAAGACTAGGCCGTTTCAGGCAGATCACCAGATCGCGGGTGACGTGCGCCTTTACCTGACGCGCAGGCCCGATACGCGAACAGTGACGCCCCGGAACCGCGCTTCACTGCTGGTGTCGCGGTAACGAGCATCGAAGGTAGGCATCGAGGCGGACCGGGCGTGCCACTTCGGGAGGTTGGGCCGGTCATGGTCCGCCCATGTGGAGAGCTCACAGGTCGAAGCGGCGGCTACCCCACCTCGCTCCTCACCGGGCGTCGCGCCGTCGGCGCGCGCGCTCGAACTCGGAGACATCCGACAGCCAGGGACCGTGCTGTTCGAGTGCGGCGCAGCCGCCGCGGACGAAGACGCTGACCAGGTTCCGGTACCCGCTGATCCCGTCGACCAGGCTGTACTCGACCCGGTACTCCGGTTCCGACTTGCCTTCCCCCTTGCGCAGTGTCGTGATCCGGGCGATGGAGTCCGCGTAGAAGTGGAGTTGGATCCCTTCGCCCATCTCCTCGTCCTCGATGGTGAACACTTCGTTGTCCGCGCCAGAGCGATCGCCGACGAACTCCCAGAACTCCGCGGCGGCAGCGCGGGGACTGTCCCGTTGCCACTTCTTCTCGACGCCCTTGTCGTCGGTGAACGACAGGACCGTCTTCCTCGCACTCCCGTCGAAGTCGGCGCGGTGGCCGGCAGTCTTCTCGTCGTCCTCCATGGGTGTGCTCCTGGCGCGGTCCGCGGCCTCCGAGCACATCAGGAAGCTCACGGTACGCACCGCGTCGTCGACGAGCTCGGGGTGTGCACGGCGCACGGCCGCTTCGACCGTCGTCTCCATCCGACCCCAGTCGCGCTTGTCCGTGGCGCGTTTGCCCCGTCGTGGATCGCGGCGGATCCGCATCCCCGCGCATGCCTGCTCCGCGGTGGCGATCAACCGCATGACCTCGGGCAGTAGCGCGGGGTCGACGGCATCGGGTATCCGCCTCGGAACCGTCGCGCCGTGCGGATACTGGCCCGTGTACCTCAGCATCGCGGCGTCGAGTGGACCGAGTACTGTTCCGCGCTCGGCGCGACGGCGATCCGCGTGGTACTCCTGAGCTCGTTTCCCGTTCGACGTCTCCGTCGCCGTGTGCATCGCCGCGCATACCTGACCGCGCTCAAGGAGGCCGATGTCGGCCCCGTGGGCGATGAGCCGGCTCCGGTCCCACCGGATGCGCCGGAAGAGCGCGTCGACGTCCGCGGGCGCGGCAAGGAGGACCGGGTCCAGGAGCGCGACGGCGGCGTTCTCGTCGAGCCCGCCCCGGGTTCCGGCGGCGTCGCACAGCGGAAGGACCGCGCTCCACAGCAGCAGGTGTCTGGCCAGGTCCTCCCGGATCACCGCAAGATGGGCTTCGCCGATCGAGAACGTGAACGTGCGAGGCTCGTGGTTGGCGTCGGCCCCGGCCCCGAGCGTCAGCTTCAGCTCGCCGTCCTCGCGGATCACGCTCGGGATCCAGCCGCTCTGGCGCGTGAAGACGATGTCTGCCATGGACTCACTCCTCCCCGGAACGGGACCGGCCGGTCTGGCGGCGATGTCGGAGACCCACCCCGCACAGGCTGTTCACGACCAGCGTGCCATTTCGGTGTCGAGGCGAGGGTCGGTGCGCACCCAGACTTCGCCCCCGGCGGCCCCGGCCGGGGCGTCGACCCGTTCGATGCCGAGGAACTCGATCAACTTGAGCAACTCGGCTCGTTCGGCTCGGTCTTCGTCGACAGCGTGCGAGTCGAAGAAGACGTAGAACTGGTCGCTCGGGTCCACGATGCCCGATTCCACCCAGATCCGGGCGACTTCTTCGACCGCCGCTGCTTCCGTCGTGATCGTGGCGGCGCGGGCGGCACCCCGCGTCTCCGGTGACGCTTCGAGGTCGGCGAGGTCGGAGAACCACTGGCCGAAGCGGTCGAGTCCTGCGTATCCGTTCTCGAAGAACAGCATCGCGCTCGGAACGTAGCGGTTGACCCTGTCGACCTTGAGGTATTCCGACCGAGGTTGGTCCGCGACTCTGATCCGGGCGATCACACCCTGCCCGGGCATGAGTACCAAACTCTGCCCCGACGGTTCGTCGCTGATGGTGTAGGTGTCGGAAGCTCGATCACGGAAGAACGCGGAGAACGCTACGTAGGCTTCCTGAGGGTCGCCCACGGAGACCTGTTGGTCGTTGCCATCACCGACAGCGAAGACGAACTGTTTCGGTCCGGGGCTGTAGGGGCGAGCCATATGAGTCCTTCGTTGACGCGGGAGAGCTCCACCAGCGTAGTCGCATCAGAAGTGGACGGACCTGCCGTTCATCGCCGACGAACAGCCGGGCGACCTGGCAGATCGGCCTGCCCCCGCTCCCTGGCCGTCGCGCTCTGCCAGTTGCGGGCCAAGCCGGCAACTCGGCGCAGGAAACCGGAACTTCCCCGGGGAGCGCCGCTGCGGGCTCGGCGACGACCAGGCCGACAGGATGTTCCGGGAGCCGAAGCGGATGCTGCCCAGCGTCGGTGTGAGGGAGGCCCGGGCTGTGGTTTCGGGGAAGTCGGGGCCCACAGCTGCCGGGTAGGGTCACCGGGATCAGGTCGGCCGGGTTAATCGGTTGCGTACCGTCGGGATGGAGTGTGTGATCCCGGCTATGACGATTGTGCTGGGTACGCCGACCGTCGACGGGGTGGGCGAGGCCATGGCCTCGCTGCGGGAGTGGCAGGACGACGAAGCGCCGATGCAGTTGCACTCGGGGGACATCGGCTGGAACTACCGGTTCGGAACCGCAGAGACGGCTGCGGTGGTCCGGACGTGGCGTCGGGACGGTCGGATCCTCGCGGTCGGGATGCTCGACTCGCCGACGCTCTTGCGGATGACGGTCGCTCCGGACGCCTTCCAGGACGAGGACTTGGCGCGGCGGCTCCTCGCGGACCTCTCGCTGCCCGAGCGTGGTGTGCTGCCGGACGGAACGGTGTCGGTCGAGGCCCCGCCGGGCCTGCTGCTCCACGACCTGCTGAGCACGGAGGGCTGGGGCGTCGACGAGCCGTGGACGCCGCTCTTCCGCGACCTCACCGAGCCGGTGGAGGACCCCGGTGTGCGGATCAAGCCGATCGGCGCGGAGCAGGCGCATGACTTCGCCGACGTCTTGCGGTCGGCGTTCAACACCTCGCGGCCTACGCAGGCGTACTGGCATGCGATGTCGGCGGGGCCGTTCTCTGCCGACGCCCGCTGCCTGGGCGCCTATGACGACCAGGGCAGCGTGGCGGCGGTGGTGACGGTGTGGTCGGCCGGCCGGGGCAAGCCGGGGCTGGTCGAGCCGATGGGCGTGCACGAGGACCACCGTGGTCGCGGCTACGGCAGGGCGATCACCGTGGCCGGGGCGGCCGCGCTGCGGGAGATGGGCTCGTCGAGCGTACGTGTGTGCACGCCGAGTTCGAATGCCGGCGGCGTCGCCACGTACAAGGCGGCCGGATTCGAGGTGTGCCCGGAGGTGCGGGACCGGATCCGGATGACCTGACGGTCTCCCGGCTCCGAACCCCTCATCCGTATTCGGGGTGAATGATCAGGCCGACGGCTCCGACAGGGACGCCGTCGGGATTGTCGGTGATGTCGAACTGGGCCACCTCGACCGCCGTGAAAGTGTCGCGTTCGAGTGCCTGGGTGAGGTTGCCGCTCAGGTGCATGAGCCGCTGTTCACCGGCTTCCAGGTCGACCGTCACGTCGGGGCCCTCGCCTTCTTCGACGCGTAGGTCCATGTCCGGCATGGTCACCGGCGTGGCGCCGAGCGCGTGGGCGAGGCCCTGGAGTGCGCGTTCGTCGGCCGGCCGGGCGAGGAGGCGATAGGACGCGCGTTCCTTGCCGGGGTTGCCTGCCTGCCAGTCGAAGGCGAAGTCGGTCTGTTTCGGCGTGACGGGGTGAGTGGTGAGGTTGAGCTGGGCCCAGTGCGGTTCGTTGATGGGGTCGGGGGTGGTGTCTTGGGGAAGGGACGAGGCGAGAGCCGTTGCTCGGGCAAGCAGACACACATGCGGCGGGGCGGAGGCCGGGATGGTTCCTGTGATCGGTTTCGTGCGCGCCACATAGTTGCCGTGGGACGGGACGGCGACCACCGCCTGGCCGAACCAGTTCAGTGTCGTGAAGCCGGTTGTGGGATCAGCCCACCACACCATGACGCTGGCCGCGGCGACGGATGTGCCCGCCCCGTAGTTCGCGACGTCGACGGTGACGTTCATGGGGCTGCCGGGCGTGAACGTGAACGGGCCGGGGGTGCCGGTCACGCGGATCGACGGGCAGTAGTACCAAGGATCGGGGATGGGGCGGTCGGGCAGTCCGCGGTCACCGCGGAAATACGGGATGACGAGCTGCGTACTCGGCGTCGGGTTCTCTGGATTGTTCACTGGGCGGCTCCTGCGGCCTGGATCGTGTCGCTCATGTCTCGTCGTAGGCGAGGACCTGCACGGGCACCGGGTCGTCGTGCACCGACCCGCCCGAGTCGGTGGTCCAGCAGGGGTGGAGGTATCCACGGTCGGCGTCTGCGTCCAGGTTCTGCGTCTCCGGCTCTTCCCGGATGATCCGCAGGAGCAGGTTGAGCGCGAACTCGGGGGCTTTGTCCACGACGAAGACCGACGGATCGTCTCCTGAGCCGAACGGCGAAGGCTGATTGCGAGGCTCCTCCGGCGGCGTACTCGGATCGAAGCCGTAGGTCTTCTCCGCCATCGGGTCCTCCCTGAGCGGATAGAGCTCCCGAGGTGGCAGCGCAAGGAACTGTCCGTACAGCGGCGAAGTGAGGAGCAAGTCGTCCGGCGGGATCAACCCCACCAGCGCCATGTAGTTGAACGCCTGGTCGGCGGCCTGCCACAGTCCGAGTTGGGCCTCGAACAGGCGATGGGCGATCTGGGGCCCCACCGGAGACTGCGCGAGCGCGGTCAGGCCGTCCGAGGTGACCTGAGTGGGTTCCGGTTCGTCGCCTCCGACGAGGGCGTCCCAGACGTCCGAGACCCCGGCCGCGCAGTCACCCTCTTCGACCAGCCCGACGATGCACGCGATGGCGAACACAAGCAGGAAGACGATCAGGCCGGCCCAGCCGCAGGCTCCGCCGTTACTGCTCGTCTGGTCCGTCGTGTCCGCGCCGGTCACGTCGTCGCCGCCTGAGACGGTACCCCCGCCGGACTGCGGGTAGAGCAGAGGTTCCTGGCTTTGAGGGATGCCGCCGTTGGAGGTCGCCGCGACGACCGCTCCCAGCGCTCCGGTCAGCGGCTGGGGCAACTCGGGGCGGCGAATGACCTCGTACAAGTCGAGTTGTCGGAGCACGCGGCGCAACCCGAGATCGATGTCCGGCAACGGTGGCGACTGCGCCGGATCGTAGGCGTCCTGGAGCGCCTGGGCGAGGAGCCGTGCCATGGGTGACGGAGTGGGGTCGCCGGAGGCAGGCACCCGAGGGCGCAGCTTGTCCGCCAGCGCGCCCGGTCCTGGGACGGCGAACTGACCGGCGCACCAACTGCCGACGGCGTTGCGGGCGAGACGGTCGCGGAAGCGGTGGCTGCGGCGCGGTCCCCCGACTCCGTGTCCCAGGTAGGCGGAGCCGGTGACATTCCCGGCGTACGCGGCCAACGCGCCGACGGCGAGGGCCGTGGCGGCAGGATCCCCGCCGGCCCGGTCGAAGAGGCTCCGCGCAAACGCGGCGCCCCGCCGTGCGAGGAACGTGTCGCCGTACCCCCAGGCGGAAAGAGGCAGATCGGACTGGCGCGGATGCGGTGGCAGATGCTTCAAGGGACGCAAGTCGCCGCGCAGTTGCTGGATCTCAGACTCAAGCTTCTTGGCGTCCCGGAGCAGTTCGACCATGCGGGACATCGCACCGTTGAACGCATCCACCGCGCCCGGTGCGTCGGGCGCGCTGACCGCCGACTCCACCGCCTTGCGGACCTCACCGACTCCGTCGTAGAGGGCGCCGCCTCGTTTCCACAGTGCCCCGGCCGAGCCGAGCAGCGACGCCTCGGTGCCGTCGGAAGCAGCCTGGGCGAGCACCTGGTCGACGAACAGCCCGATCAGGGCTGCGCTTTCCTCGGAGGAAGCACTACCGATGAGTTCCTGCAGCCGGGCCTGTTCGGTCGGGGACACCCCACCGGCCGCCTCGGCCTGAACTCGTAGTTGGTCCTGGACGGCGACGTGGGCGTAGTAGTCGATCATCTGGCTCTCCCGGATGGCGTACCTGCGTACGGGGCAAGCGGTCGTCCACTACGCCCCGTAGGAGGCGACGTGGCATACGGAGCGTACGGTCAGATAGCGGAGAGTAGTCGGACCGGCGCGCGAGTCGCCCCGACGTCTGGGGGGCTGGTGCCGTGACGGCGTAGTTCGCTGGTCGGTGTCGTCGGATGGACGTCCTCGGGACGCCCCATCGATCACCGTCGGCGGCGACGGCCAGACCTGCACTATGGCGGGGGGACGGGGAAGAAGCCCACTTCCGCGGCCTGGAAGGTGCGAGCCGATGCGTTGCCAATGCTGGGGCGCGTGGGGATGGCGACGGTCCGGCAGACGGCTGAGATGATCACGGCGGGGGAGTCGGCGCAGCGCAGCCGGACAACGGGCTGCCCCGGATCCCGTGTCGTACGGTCCGCCGCGGCGATCGCGCCCAGCTTCCGCAACGGATCGCGCCGTACCGGCGGTGCCGCCGGTACGGCCGAAAGACCTGAACCGATACCGGGAATCAGGCCGCGACGAGCTCCTGCTCGCGGTCCGGCATCTCGACCTTGGGCTTCTTGTTCGGCAGCGAGAGCCGGAAGACCTTGTGCCACGCGGAGAACACCTGCTTGGGCAGCGGCCCGGTGACGTAGTCCAGCTCGTACTTCTCGAACAACGCGCGCACCTTCACCGCGACCTCGGCGTACCGGTTGCTCGGCAGGTCAGGGAACAAATGATGCTCGATCTGGTGCGACAGGTTGCCGGTCATGAAGTGCATGGCCTTGCTGCCGCTGATGTTCGCCGAGCCCATCATCTGGCGCAGGTACCACTGGCCGCGCGTCTCGTCCTTGATCGACCGGCGCTCGAAGACCTGCACACCCTCGGGGAAGTGACCGCACATGATCACCGAGTGGGTCCAGACGTTGCGCACCACGTTCGCGGTGAACGTGGCGGCGAGCGTGCTGAAGAACGACGGACCCGACAGCAGCGGGTGGATCACGTAGTCCTTGAGCACCTGCTTGCGGATCTTGCGGCCCACCGCCTTGGCACGCGCGCGGAACTCCGGACTCTTGCGGCGGCTCTTGCTCAGGTTCTTGCCGAGCTCCAGGTCGTACGCAGCGATGCCGTACTCGAAGAAGCAGGCATTGATGAAGTTCCACAGCGGCTGGCCGAGGTACACCGGGTGCCACTTCTGGTCCTCGTCGACGCGCATGATGCCGTAGCCGAGGTCGTTGTCCTTGCCGATCACGTTGGTGTACGTGTGGTGCAGCTCGTTGTGCGAGTGCTTCCACTGCTCGGCCGGCGAGACGTGGTCCCAGTCCCAGGTGGTGGAGTGGATCTTCGGGTCCCGCATCCAGTCCCACTGGCCGTGCAGGATGTTGTGGCCGATCTCCATGTTGTCCATGATCTTCGCCACGGACAGACCGGCGGTGCCGATCAACCACGCGGGCGGGAAGATCGAGAACAGCAGTACGCCCCTACTGACCAGCTCGAGCTTGCGCTGCGCCGAGATGACCTTGCGGATGTAGGCGGCGTCCTTCTCGCCGCGGCCGGCGATCACCCCGTCGCGGATCGCGTCCAGCTCGCGGCCAAGCTCCTCGATCTGCTCCGCGGTCAGGTGGGCGGTGGGGTCGATGGCGGTCAAGTTGTTCCTACCGTTCGATGTCGCAGGGGCCCGCCGCGGCGGACACGCAGGTCTGGATGAGGACGCCCGGCTCGGCCTCGGTGATCTCGCCGGTGCGCAGGTCGCGGACGGCGCCCGCCTTGAGCGGCGTGACGCAGCCGAAGCAGATGCCCATGCGGCACCCGGACGGCATGAGCACGCCGGCCTCCTCGCCGACGTCCAGCAATGGCGTGGCGCCGTCCGCGTCGACGGTCTTGCCCGTGGTGCTGAACGTGACCTCGCCACCGTCGCCGGCGACGACGATGCTGGGGCGGAAGCGTTCGGTGTGCAGACGCTCTTGGACGCCGTGCCTGGTCCAGTGCTCTTCGGCGGCGTCGAGCAGGCCCGCGGGCCCGCAGGCCCAGGTCTCGCGCTCGGCCCAGTCGGGCACGAGTTCGTCGAGGCGGCCGATGTCGAGCATTCCGTCCGTGTCGGTGTGCAGCTCGGTGAGACGCAGCTTCTTGTCCGCGACCAGGTCGTGCAGATCGCTGCGGAAGATCACGTCGAGGGGCCGTGGCGCGGAGTGGACCATGACGACGTCGTCGAACTCCGTGTCGCGCAGCATGCCCATCACCGGCGTGATGCCGCTGCCGGCCGTCAGGTAGAGCACCTTGGCCGGCTTGGCCCGCGGCAGCACGAAGTCACCTGTCGCCTGGTCGAGCTGGATCAGCGTGCCCGGTTTCGTCCTGCGGACCAGGTGGTTGCTGACCTTGCCGTCCGGGATCGCCTTCACGGTGATCGTGAAGCGGCCGTCCCGGCGGTTTGTCGGTGAGGTGAGCGAGTAGGCACGCCACAGGCGCACCCCGTCGACGTCGACCCCGATCCGTACGTACTGACCGGCTGTGTGGCCGCGCCAGCCTCGTCCCGGCCTGATCACGATGGTCGCGGCGTCGTCCGTCTCGGGGTGGACGGCCTCGATGCGCCCACGCAGGTCGGCGCCCGCGCGCAGCGGGCTGACCAGGTCGAGGTAGTCCGACGGCAGCAGCGGCGTCGTGGCCATCTCCAGCAGCTTCCAGGCCCTGCTGCGGAGGGTTGCACTCGTCATGACTCCAGCTTGATGCGCTGCCGGGCGTAAAGTCCTGTCCGTAGGACGTAAATCTGGTCGGCAAAATTGTTCGCAGGGAACAAAAAATGAGCCATGCAATTCAGAGAGTCACCGAACTGGCCCTGGATGAGGCGACGGTCACCGTACTTCGGGCCGAGCTGAAGACCACCGCCGACGAGATCGTCCAAGCGATCATCGACGAGGTCCCTCCCTACGCCAACGCCCTATCGGGCCGCATGGGCGGCACCATCCGCCGAGCCGTCCGCACCGCCCTGGGGCACTACCTGAACGTCGCGAGCGGCAACGCCACGGGCGGCGACGCCGGTGACGCGGCCTACGAGCTGGGCCGCGGCGAGGTGCGCGACGGCCGTTCCATGGACGCCCTGCTCGGCGCCTACCGCGTCGGCGCCCGCGTGGCCTGGCGATGCCTGGCCGCGGGTGCCGTACCCGCAGGACTGCCTGCCGCCGAGGTCGCCAAGTTCGCCGAGCTGACCTTCGCCTACATCGACGAGCTCTCCGCCGCGAGCGCCGCGGGCCACGCCGACGAACTGGCCGCCCAGGGCCGGGCGCATGAGCGCCATCTGGAACAACTGGTCCGCGACCTCCTCGCCGGCGCGAGCCCGGACGCGCTGGTGGCCTCTGCTCAACGGGCCGGATGGCAGCCTCCGGTTTCGCTGACCGCGGTCCTGCTGCCCGCCGCCCAAGCCCGCCCCGCCTACCGCACGCTCGACCCGAACACCCTCGTCCTCGACGATCTGGCGGACGCCTCCGGCGTGCTGCTGGTCCCCGATGCCGATCGATCACATCTGCTGAGGCAGCTGACCAACCGCGCCGCCGTGGTCGGCCCGGCCAGGCCATGGACTCGTGCGTGCGCCTCGTACGCACGAGCCGTCCGCGCGCGCTCCCTCTCCTCCGATATTCGCGACACCGAGGACTACCTGCCCGAACTGGTGCTGAGCGCCGACGTGGACGCGTTCGCAGACCTGCGTGCCCGAGCCCTCGCACCGTTGCAGACCTTGCCTGTCGCGACCGCGCGGCGGCTGGAGGAGACGTTGCGGGCGTGGCTGCTGCACCATGGCAGGCGGAACGAGGTGGCGGCGGCGTTGTTCGTCCATCCCCAGACCGTCCGGTACCGGATGTCGCAACTGAGGGAGCTCTTTCCGGATCTCGGGTCGCCGCAGCGAGTCCTTGAACTGACACTGGCGGTCGGTCCTCGGGTCAGCTGACGGGTTCTTCGACCGTCAGCGACCGCGCCCGCCGGCAGGGCGGTTGCAAGTGACACGACGAGCAGCAAGGTCGGGGGACTTTCGGGCGGGCGTGGTGGTCGCGGTACGACCAGGTATGGGCGACCTCGGCATCCTCGATCGACGTCGACTACATGGTCCCGTTCGCCGAGGCCTGGGGCTCCGGCGCCGCGGCCCGGAGCGCGACGCGGTGTGAGGCCCACGCGGACGACCAGGGCGCGCCGAACCGTCCGACCGACGTCTCGGGCGGTTCCAACCGTTCGAAGGCGCCCAGGACCCGGCGGCCCGGCTCCCGGTACCGGCGGACCGCTGCACGTATGCCGCGGACTGGGTGGAGGACAGGCTGCGTTGACAGCTGACAGCTGACAGCTGACAGCTGACGGCGGACGCCGCCGAGCGGGACGTGCTGACCCGCCTCGCCGAGGCCTGGGCGCCTGACCGGCATCGGTCTGCTCTCGTGGGTGGGGCCGATGGTCGGCGGTGGCCGCCGAGAACCTGATGGGTGGAGTGTCAGGCAGCTGCACCATCAATCTGCTCCTAGGTGGCAGGCGTCGTAACGCCAGCGCTGGGCGGCAGAAGCGGAAGGGTGAGTACCGCGTGTCTGTCGTCGTAGGACGGGCACCGGTGACGCATGACTTCGATTGTTGTGGTCGCCTCCGGGCTGGCCCAGGACAACAGACCTGACGGCCCTCCATGGTTCAAGTGGGCGTTCTTGGCGGTGTGGCTCGCGCTCGCGCCCTGGGTCATTTACAAGCTGCATCGAGGCGGCTACTTCAAGAGGCGGCGCTGACGCCCCATCCACCTTCCTTCAGAGTCGCAGTAGTAGCTATGGGGGCACCCACCCTGGCTGGGGGAGGTGCGTGCGGCGCAGCCGCCGCGGGCGAAGGCGCTGACCAGGTTCCGGTACCCGCTGATGCCGTCGACCGGGCTGTACTCGATCCGGCACTCCGGGTCCGACCTGCCTTCCCCCTTGCGCAGTGTCGTGATCCGGGCGATGGAGTCCGCGTAGTGGACCGAGTACTGCTCCGCGCTCGGCGCGGCGGCATCCGCGGGGTACTCCTGAGCTCGTGTTTCCGATCACGGCACCGGCTGTCATCTCGACGCGTCTCCGAAACGGATCGGCGCTCCGGAACCGTTCACCGCGCGGAGGACGTGCTGCAGTGGCTCGGGAGCGTCCTCGTCCCAGCCGGAGACGCCGATCTCGACGCTCTCCCCGGGCAGCAGGGTCACCGGTCCGCGGTCCGCGCCGGCGTGGGGGTGCAGGCGGTCCGCCTGGAGGAGCAGGTCCCTGATGAGAGTGTGCGCTGTCACCGTTACGCGCGTGCCGTTGTCCTCTCGGGTGACCTTGACGATCGCCTCCGCGGGCGGATAGGCGAACTCCCGGTCGGGCACGGCGAAGTGGAGGGCGCGCAGGTTGCCTGTGTCCGCGACGACGAACTCGCGGCGCGGGTCGATCGGTGTCGTCAGGGTGTCGGGGAGTTCGATGTCGGCCACGGTTCGGGCCGGGACGTCGAAGGGAGCCTCGTGGTCCTCCAGTGTGTCGCCGTCGGTGTCGAGTCGGCGTACAGAGGCTTGACCGGTCCACGATGTCGCGCTCTGATTCACTGCGGTCAGTATCAGCCGGCCGTCCTTGCGCCTGAGGGTGAGCAGGCGGTCGGCGTAGAGGCGCCGGAGTTCGTGGTAGAGCGGTTTCTCGCGTTCGTCCCCGTCGATGGCGGCCCAACTGGTCACCGGCCAGCAGTCGTTGAGCTGCCAGAGGATGACCCCGGCACAGTGCGGCCAGTGCGCGCGCCAGTGCTCGACGCCGGTGGCGATGGCGCGTACCTGGTTGATCTGGGTCAGGTAGTGCCAGGTGTCGAAGTCTGTGGGGGCGGCGAAGTGCGGGGCGAGGCCGCGGGCGAGTTTGCCGTTGCCGTCCTCGGCCTTTTGGTGATGCAGCATGCCGGGTGAGTCGGGGGCGAGCGGCTCGTCGGTGACCGCACGGCGCAGGGTGGCGTAGGCCGGAGGTGCCTGCCAGCCGAATTCGGCGACGAAGCGGGGGACGTCGTCGCGGTAGGCGGTGTAATCGAGGCGGTTCCACACTTCCCAGGAGTGGCTGGTGCCGTGCCGGGGGTCGTTGGGGTGCAGCTCCTTCGATCCGGACCAGGGGCTGCCCGCCCAGTACGGTCGTGTGGGGTCGGTGGTGGCGATGATGTTCGGGAGGAGGTCCAGGTAGTAGCCCTCGCCCCAGGAGGCTCCGGCGAGTTGCGGCTCCCAGTCCCAGTCACGAAAGCCCCACAGGTTCTCGTTGTTGCCGTTCCACATCACCAGGGAGGGGTGCGGCATCAGGCGGATCACGTTCTCTCGGGCCTCTGCCTCGACCTCGCAGCGCAGTGGCTCCTCCTCGGGGTAGGCCGCGCAGGCGAACAGGAAGTCCTGCCAGACCATCAGGCCCAGTTCGTCGCAGATGTCGTAGAAGGGTTCGCTCTCGTAGATCCCGCCGCCCCAGACGCGTACGAGGTCGACGCCGGCGGCTGCGGCCTGGCTGAGGCGGCGCCGGTAGCGGGCCGGGTCCACCCGGGTGATGAGGGCGTCGTCGGGGATCCAGTTCACGCCGCGGACGAAGGTCCGCACGCCGTTGACCAGCAGGGTGAAGCCGCTGCCCGCGGTGTCGGCGGAGGTGTCCAGTTCGACGGTGCGAAAGCCGACGAGGCGCTCCCAGTGGTCCAGCGGCTGGGCGGGCTCGTCCGCGTCGATGAGGGTCAGCCGGCAGGCGTACCGGTGCTGGGCGCCGTGGGAACGCGGCCACCAGAGTTCGACGTCTGGCACATGGAGGTCCAAGGTGGCCGTCCCGACCCCTGGCGGGAGGGCCAGGCGTGCCTCCGCGCCTGCGACTTGAAGTACGGCTTGCAGGGTGCGTTCAGCGCCGCCCGGGGTTCGCTCGACCTCGACATGCAGCCGTATCCGGCCCGTCCCGTCGGCCAGGACGGTGACCTCCGGACGGACCTCGGCGAGCCGTGCCAGCGACCAGTGTTCCAGGCGTGCCTGCCGCCAGATGCCTGCGGTGACCAGGGTGGGACCCCAGTCCCAGCCGAAGGAACTTGCCATCTTGCGGACGAAGTTGAAGGGCTCGGGGTAGGCGTTGGGGCGCGGTCCGAGCAGCTCTCGTACACGCTCCGCCTCCTGGTAGGCGGAGGTGAAGTCGACTTCCAGCAGTGCGCTCCGCTCGCCGCGTGTCAGGTCGGTGACGTCGTATCGGTAGGAGCGGTGCATGTTGCGGGTGCTGCCGAGCTTCTCGCCACCGAGGCGGATCTCGGCGACCGTGTCCAGGCCGTCGAAGACGAGGTCGGTGCGCTCGTGTCCGGTGGCGTCCGGCGCATGGTCCAGGCGGGTGCGGTAACTCCAGTCGGCACGTCCGACCCAGGCCACGTCCGTCTCGTTGCGGTCGAGGAAGGGGTCCTTGATGAGGCCGGCGGCCAGCAGGTCGGTGTGCACGCAGCCCGGTACGGCGGCGGGGAGTGCCGCGCCCAGCAGTGCGTCCGGCGCCTGTTCGGGGCGGTGCCTGGTGGTGTTCAGGCTTACGGTCCAGCCGCTGGTGAGGGACGTGCTGACCTTCATGCGTTCTCCTTGATCGCTCACTTGGTGGCACCGGCGGCGAAGCCGTTGTAGATGAATCGCTGCAGCGCGAGGAATACGACGAGGCTGGGCACGATGACGAGGGCGGCACCTGCGGAGATCACTTCCCAATGGGCGCCGTAGGGGCCTTTGAAGCGGAACAGTGAGGTGGAGATGGTGCCGAGGTCGTCGCTCGGCATGTAGAGGAAGGGGATGTAGAAGTCGTTGTAGACGGCGACTCCCTTGACGATGACCACGGTGGCGATGGCCGGTTTGAGCAGCGGCAGGATGACGCGCCGGTAGATGGTGAAGGAGTTCGCGCCGTCCAGGCGGGCGGCTTCGTCGAGGGAGATGGGGATGGAGCGGATGAACTGCAGGAAGATGTAGATAGAGACGATGTCGGTTCCCATGTAGAGGAGAACCGGGGCCCATCGGGTGTCCATCACGCCCATGCCGTTCACGATCTGATACGTCGCCACCTGTGTGGTCACGCTGGGAACCAGCGAGGCGACCAGGAAGAGTGCCATGACGAGCTTCTTGAGGGGGAAGTGGAAGCGGTCGATGGCGTAGGCGGTCATGGAGCCGATCAGGACGGTGCCGAGCACGGAGAAGACCAGGATGAAGGTCGTGTTGCCCAGGGCGCGCAGCATGTGGCCGTCGGTGAAGGCGACCGCGTAGTTGTGCAGGTTCAGCCAGTCGTCGGGAAGAGAGAGCGCGCTGTCGTCGGCCATCTCCTTGCTGGTGCGTAGCGAGGTGAGCAGGACGGCGGCCAGCGGTACGAGGACCACGGCGCTCGCGAGTGTCAGGGAGAGGTACTTGAGGACGACAGCGGCGCGGCCGCGCAATGGGGAATTCTGCCTGCGCGAGGCTGCGGCGGGTCCGGGGGCCGTGGTCATGACTGCTCCACCCTCTCGTCCGGGAACAGGGCGCGTTGCATCCAGGTGATCAGGAGAACGAAGGTCAGCAGCACGACCGCGGCGGCCGAGGCGAGTCCCGTCTTGTTGAAGTTGAAGGCGAGCTTGATGGTCTGGATGACGAAGGTCTGGCTGTTGTTGGCGCCGCCGGTCATGACGAACGGGATCTCGAAGACCGACAGCGCTCCTGAGACGGCCAGGATGACGCTGAGCGAGATGATGGGCCGGATGCTCGGCGCGATGATGTGGCGGAACTGTTGCCAGCGGTTTGCCCCGTCGAGTGCGGCGGCCTCGTACAGATCCGGTGGGATGGACTGGATCGCGCCGATGAACAACACCATGTTCAGGCCCATGAAGCGCCAAACCGACACACCGGCGAGCGAGGTGTTGACCAGGTCGGGGTCTCCCAGCCACAGGTGTGGGCCGGCGCCGAACCAGTGCAGCACGGTGTCCAGCGTGCCGCCGGGCTGGAAGAAGTAGAGGAACACGAACCCGATCGCCACGCCGTTGATCAGGTAGGGAAAGAACAGGATGCCCTTGAAGAGGTTGCGCAGCCGGGTGTTGAAGCTGAGCACGGTGGCGAAGTACAGCGCGAGGCATATCTGCACGGCTGAGCCGGCGAGGTAGAAGAGGCTGACCCAGAAGACGCGGAAGAGTTGGGGGCGGGTGAACAGTTCCGTGTAGTTCTCCAGGCCGACGTAGTGGCTTGTCGGGCTGAGGCCGTCCCAGTCGGTCAGGCTGTAGGAGAAGAGGCTCACCACCGGCACGCACGTGAAGGTCACCAGGAATGCGAGCGGGGCGGCCAGGTACAGCCAGGGTGTGAACCAGCGGTAGCCGTGACGGCGAACGCGGCGGCGGCCTGTAGGTCCGCGCTGTTCGGCCGTGCGCGCGGGCGCGGACAGCGTGTCCAGCGGCGGCAGGTCAGGGGCGGGAGGGGTGCGACCCGCGGTCCGGGGTGCGCTCATCCGGTCCTTCTTCCGATCGCCGCTGCGGCCAGCGGCAAGTGGGCGGTGTTCTGGTGGCGGCCGTGCCGGCGGAGGTCGTCGGCGCTTCCCCGGCACGGCCACGGTGACGGGCCCGTTCGGGTCCGGTCCGGGGGGTCAGCCGAGGGAGCCCTGGGCTTCGGACCACTTCTTGTTCAGGTCCTGCAGAACGCTGTCCAGGCTGCCGTCGGCGCTCCCGCGTGCGGTGTCGACGATGCGCTGCGGGTAGTCCTGGGCGTTGAGGCCGACCTCGGAGGCTTTGTCGATCTCGTCCACGAGGGCCGTCTTGTCGTTCCTGAGGTGGACGAACTGGACGCCTGCGCTTTCGAAAGGCTTCAAGGGGGCGGGCAGCGCGGTGCCCTTGACGGAGGAGATGGACAGGGCGGCCTGGGCGTCACCGGACTTGTTGATGTACCAGTCGAGCCAGGCTCGCGCGGCTTCCTTGTTCTTGGAGTGGGCGCTGACGGCGTACTGGTAGTCGGGGCGTACCACCGAGCAGAAGTGGCCGTCCTTCTGTGTCGGGAAGGGCATGAAGCCGATGTCGTCGGGGTTCTTGCCGGCCTCCTTGGCGGCGGCCTGCATCTGCACCACGGCCCAGGATCCCAGCCACATGGTGGCGACCTGGCCGGTACCGATCAGCTTCTTGGAGCTCTCCCAGTTGGTGGTGGTCGGGTCGGTCTCGGCCAGTTTGCCGTGCACGATGTCGTAGAGCAGCTTGTCAACGGTGTGCAGATCCTGGCCGGGGGCCCAGGGTTCCTTGGTCGCGGACAGCTTGTCGTTGGCGGCGGGGTCGCAGCTCGGCGAGCCGAGAGCATTGCCCCAGTTCGTGAGCGGCCAGCCGTCGTGGTAGTTCGTGTAGTAGGGCGTCGCCTTGGTCTTCGTCCTGATGGCCTTCAGGGCGTCGAGGAACTCCTGTGGTGTGGTGGGCCAGTCCGTCACGCCGGCCTGCTTCCAGACGGCCTTGTTGTAGACGAAGCCGTTGGCCGTGCCGATGTTGGCGATGCCGTAGACCTTGGCGTCGACGGTGGCGCGGTCGGTGAAGTCGTAGGTCTTCGAGAGATCGGCGGAGGAGCCGAGGGAAGCGAAGAAGTTCGGGTACTGCTTCAGCGGAACCGAGTTGGGGATGGACAAGACGTCCCCGTAGTTCTTGCTGTTCAGCCGGATCTTGACGTCGCCCTCGTAGTCGGTGAGGCCCTGGAACTTCACGGTGACGTTCGGGTACTTCTTCTTGAAGCGGGCCGCGTAGCCCTTGAGGGTGCCGTCCTGCACCTGATCGGTGCGGTTGGTCAGGACAGTGATGGTGCCGGAGACCTGCTTGGGGTCGCCGGGTGCCGTCGCCGCGTCCGACGAGGACGCCCCGCCACCGCCCGACCCTGCACACGCCGCGAGGGTGAGCGTGAGGACGACTCCGGTGCCTGCCAGGACTGTTCTTCGCATGCCGGATCCAACTCCCTGTGCTTGAGCGGTACTTGACGGAACGCCGCACTGCCTGTCGCGCAGCGACGGACGTCTCGCCGTCGGGCGAAAGCGGCTGACGGCTGCTTAACGTAGAGGGAACACTGGGCCCTGTCCATAGAACGGTCTAGTTTGGTAAGCGCCAGGTGAATGAGCCGTCTTGGACGCAGGCTGATCTCTTTGACAGAGCGTTCAAGTGGTGGGCGCCAGCGAGGAGCTACGCCAGGGGATGCCGACTGAAGAAGTCCCACATGAGGGCGTTGGCGCTGATCTCGTGTGTGACCTTGCCGTTGCCGTTGTCGTAGGGAGAATCCGGCCAGGTGTGGCCGCCGTCGGAGATGGTGTAGAGCTCTACGTCGGCGCCGCCAGTGCATCCGCTGTACACGGTGCGCTGTACGTGAGTCGCCGCTTGGGTGAGGGTGGGTCCGGTGGTGCAGTGGTTGAGGGCGGCCCAGCGCTGCTGGGCCACGGGTACCGAGTAGCGCCACGCTGTGGCGTCACCGCCGCCGTCATACGGGTTGGTGCCGTCCTGCTGACCGTGGAAGGCGATGACCGGTACTGCGCGAGAGGGGGTGCAGCTGGTCGGGTCGGGGCGGCTGCCGTCGGCCGGGTCGGGCCGACCGGCGCGGAGGCCCGCGACCGGTGCGATGGCGGCGATCCTGTCGGACAGCAGGCACCCCAGCGCTGAGGTTAGGCGGCCGCCACCCGAGTAGCCGGTGGCATAGACGCGGGCGGGGTCGAGGCAGGCGGCGTCGGTGAGGGTGTTGATCACCTGCCGGAGGAAGCCGACGTCGTCCCGGGTGCCGCTGGGCGTCACGTTCGGCACGTTCCAGATGTAGCCGCTACCGCTGGGCACCACGCCGGTCGGTGCCGCGACGACGAAGCCCTTCGCGTCCGCGGTGGGCGCCAGGTTGCTGTATGTCAGCTGTCCCGCCCCGGTGGACTGGCTTCCGTGCAGGTCAAGGACGAGTGGCGGCAGGGCTCCCGCGGCGCGCTGTGGGATGTGCACGAGGACCTGGTAGGTCTTGCCGGCGAAGGTGACGGGTGTGTCGTACTGCCCGCTGGCGAGTCTGGGGGTGCACGAGCCCGACGGGGGAGTGGTGCCTGCGTCGGGGAGGTGCCAGGTCTGCCAGGCGTTGGTGTTGCGGTCCCAGATCTGCAGGCGGGTGGCGTTGGCGGTGCTGCCGCCGGGGACGTCGAGGTAGCGGCCGGACTGCGGGTTCTTCAGGT